>DASTAH010000036.1:0-2155 GCA_035712845.1 Saccharimonadales bacterium (SeqCode) | reverse complement strand
CGTACAGTAGCTCCAAGTCTTTGTGGTCCGAAATGACCTCACGCCGCCCATTGTTGGCGTTAGTCACTACGACATGAAGCTTCGGGTGTGCCGCTTTCAGCCGTTCAATATTTATGGGCCGTTTGTGGGTGATGACCATGTCGACTGCATAATCGACATCAATCTTTTTGCCCCGGCGTAGTAAGTCTACGAAATTCTTGTTAGTCAGGTCGTTCAGATAGATGTAGGCCGAGTCCTTATCCGCACCAAGGAAGTAGGCACCGTTTATTGCACCGGCGCTAGAACCGATAACGTGGTCGAACGAGTCAATGAGTCCCAGCTCCCAAAATGGCACGAGCGCTCCTGCCGCATAGCAGCCACGCATACCACCGCCCTGGATGACGAGGCCGAATTTGCGTTTGTCCTTTCTGTTTTTCTGATGAGCCACAAGCTCATCAAGTAATGTTTGCATGCTAATAACTATAGCAATAAGAGCGTGTTTGATTAAGCCGTCTAAGCACCTAAGACTTGGTTACAACAGCCACGATTACGTTCGATAAGTCATCATGCCCAAGTGCCACAGAGGTAGGAATGGTTGAAATAAGCACGTCAAGGTATGGACTTGGTGGAGCTAAGGAGACTCGAACTCCTGACCTCTTGCATGCCATGCAAGCGCTCTAGCCAACTGAGCTATAGCCCCACAAAACTTAGGTGAGTATAGCAAAGAAGATAGAAATGCTCAATGACCGTTGCTGTTCGAGGCATGAGACTTTAGAATAGAGCCATAACAGGAGGTGTTTCAAATGGGAATTGCGGTGCTGGTGTTGGCGATAATTATTGTGTTAGTCATTGCGCTCGGTGTGCGCATCATAAACCAGTACGAACGTGGCGTGGTATTTCGATTAGGTAAAGTTCGACCAGGCATTAAGCAACCAGGGCTGCGCGTTATTATCCCGATTGTAGATCAAATGCGTAAAGTCAGTATGCGGATTGTGACGCTCCCCATTGAATCGCAAAAGATTATTACCAAAGATAACGTCTCGATTGATGTTGCTGCCGTTGCCTATTACCAGGTACAAGATCCAATCAAATCAATCGTTGAAATTGAAAACGTCGTGGCTGCAATTTACCAGATTGCCCAGACAACGGTACGTAACGTTGTAGGGCAGAGCAGTCTTGATGATGTCCTGAGTGAAACGACGGCAATTAACGACAAGATAAAAAGCATTCTTGAAACCTCAACCAAGCAGTGGGGAGTGTTTGTGAACGCCGTTGAAGTAAAAGATATTCAATTGCCGGATACCATGCAGCGGGCAATGGCTAAACAGGCGGAAGCAGAGCGTGAAAAACGCGCCAAGATTATTGCCGCAGAAGGCGAAGCCTTAAGTGCCGCCAAGCTATCTGAAGCGGCCGACGTGATTGCCGAGCATCCCATAGCCTTGCAGCTACGCAACCTTCAAGTCTTAACGGATATTGCGGTTGAAAAGAACAGTACGATCATTTTCCCAAGCCAGTTTTTAGATACGGTACAGTCAGTGAAAAATTTTATGGCTAAAGAACAGCAGTAAGGTACTATAGAGTAATGCAATTTTTCGCACAGAACGATAACCACAGTGACAGTGATGCTCATACGTCGGGTGGTAACACGAACTTAAACCGATTACGAGCTGCCGTACTAGGTGCCAATGACGGCATTGTCTCGGTTGCATCAATTGTGCTTGGGGTGGCCGGTGCCACAAGCAATAAGGGCACCATATTTACGGCTGGTCTTGCTGGACTGGTTGCTGGGGCACTCTCCATGGGTGTGGGCGAATATGTCTCAGTCAGTACCCAGCGTGATACCGAACGGGCATTCATCCGGCATGAAGCCTGGGAACTAAAAACCAAGCCCGAGCAAGAACTGTCCGAGCTTGCTGATATGTATGAGGCAAAGGGTGTGACCGCCAAGACGGCGCGCCAAGTTGCTAAAGAACTGACCGCGCATGACGCGTTGGCTGCACACCTTGATGTAGAGCTCAATATTGATCCGGAAGAGTTAACGAATCCCTGGCAAGCAGCCATTGCTTCATTGTTCTCGTTTACCGTCGGTGCGCTTATCCCGCTCATCAGTATTATTTTGGCGGCAACACACCTTCGGTTTGCGATCACGTTTATTGCAGTGACCGTCGCATTACTT
>DASTAH010000035.1:0-4989 GCA_035712845.1 Saccharimonadales bacterium (SeqCode) | reverse complement strand
TGGGAAGCAGCAATGTTAGCTGGAAAATACAAACTGACAAACATCATTGCTCTTGTCGATAGAAATAATATACAGATTGATGGTCCAACAGAATATGTCATGCCATTAGAAGGACTTCGTCAAAAATGGGAAAGTTTTGGTTGGCATGTTCTTGAGGTTGATGGAAATAATATTGAAGCTATTATAGATGCGTATGCAATGGCCAAAGCAATCGTTGAATTACCTGTTGTTATTATCGCCCATACTATCCCCGGTAAAGGTGTAGATTTTATGGAGAATGACTTTCATTGGCATGGTACACCGCCAAATCACGAGCAAGCAAAAAAAGCGCTCCATGAATTACGAACATTAGGTGGAAAAATTCGGAGTGAACATGAGTGACCTGCACAGTGAGCATGTTAAAAATACGCTTCAAGAAGAACCAACTCGTAAAGGCTTCGGACGAGGTTTAGTAGCCGCAGGGCAGCAAAACTTAAATGTTGTTGCAGCGTGTGCGGATTTAACTGAGTCCACCCAAATGGCTGCATTTAAAGATGCTTTTCCTGATAGGTTCATAGAAATAGGTGTGGCGGAGCAGAACCTTGTGACAGTAGGCTCTGGCTTAGCGGCATTAGGCAAGATACCATTTGTCTCAAGTTATGCAGCCTTTAGTCCGGGAAGAAATTGGGAGCAAATTAGAACAACAATATGTTTGAACGATAGACCCGTAAAAATTGTAGGTTCACACGCAGGTGTTTCCGTTGGACCAGATGGTGCAACGCATCAAATGCTAGAAGACATTACGCTGATGCGAGTTTTACCTAATATGGTAGTCATTGCACCGTGTGACAGTGTGGAAGCTGAAAAAGCAACGCTTGCAATGGCAAACGATAGCAGACCAAACTACTTGCGATTAGCGCGTGAAGCAACTCCCATTATCACCACAAAAGATACTCCGTTCACTATTGGCAGTGCGTATGTGTTTGAGACCGGATCAGATGTGACGTTGATCGCTACGGGAACGATGACCTACCACGCGTTGGTAGCGGCCGATAAACTCTATAAAGATGGTATTGAAGCTGAAGTCATTCATGTACCTACCATTAAACCGTTAGATGCTGAAACTATACTTAGAAGCGTCCGAAAAACGAAAGCCGTCGTCACTGCAGAAGAAGGTCAAATTATCGGAGGACTAGGCGGCGCAATCGCAGAATTGCTGTGTGAACATTTTCCTGTACCTATGCGTCGTATCGGAATGCAAGATCGATTTGGAGAGTCGGGCGAGCCAAACCAACTTCTTGCGCATTTTGGGCTTGATGCACAGCATATACGTTTAGCAGCACATTCAGTTACTGATATGAAGCGCGTATAGCTAGGCAGCCTGAACGCTGTAATAAATTTTCTGAAAGGATTACAAGTATGCCGTTAACACTCAGACAAATACGTATTAATTGCCAACGAGCGAGAGAACGTATGTCCCAAGCACGTGCAGAACACTGGGCATTTGGCGCATTTAACTTAGATGATGAAGCGACACTCAAGGCAGTTGTATTTGCAGCAGCCAAAAAAAATGCACCAGTGCTGGTTGAAGTTAGCCAAGGTGAAGTAGACGACATTGGCCTCGATAACGTTCGCGATATGGTTGATAATTTTAAAGCTGAATATGGTGTAGAAATTTATATCAATTTAGACCATAGCCCTAGTATTGCTGCGGCTATAGCAGGCATAGAAGCTGGCTTTGAATTCATACATATAGATGTTAGTCAGGCAAACCATGGTGCTACAGATGATGATATTGTTGCTGCCACAAAACAAGTAGTTGCATACGCAAAGTTGACTGGAGCATTAGTTGAAAGCGAACCACACTATTTTGGTGGCTCATCTAATTTACATAATGAAAAAATTAACTACGATGAAATTCGTAAAACCTTCAGTACGCCGGAAGGTGCTAGCGCCTTTGTAGCATCAACTGGTATCGACACTTTTGCGGCTGCAATTGGTAACCTTCATGGAAAATATCCTGTTCCAAAAATTTTAGATCTTGAGTTACTTCAGCGCATTCGAGATGCTATTGACTGCAATATATCTTTACACGGTGGGTCAGATACACCTGGCCACTACTTCCGAGATGCAGTTAAAATTGGCGTGACTAAAGTTAATATCAATAGTGACATGCGATACGCGTATCGCACCACACTCGAAAATGTGTTGAAAGAGCACCCGGATGAGTACTCTGTAGCAAAACTAATAAAAGACGATGTGGTGACCGCTGTTCAAAAAGTGGTAGAAAGCAAGCTTGACGATTTTAACAGCGCTGGTAAAGCTGTGGTACACTAATAGCATAAGCACAATACAGAGAAAGGGTGGGTCGTGGCCGATAAACTACAGGTTATAAGTGTTGGAGATATTGTAACTGACGCTTTCATTCGACTAAAAGATGATCAAGCGCATGAATATGCCAACGAATATGGCCAATGGTTGGCAATGCAGTTTGGCACTAAATTACCGTATGATCATGTTGAAGTGTTAGAAGGTGTTGGCAATGCAAGTAACGCAGCAGTAGCCTTTGCGCGTCTCGGCATTGACACAGGATTTGTCACGAATGTGGGCGAAGATAAAGAAGGCCGCGACATGATTAGCGCCCTCCACAAAAATAAAGTTGATACTCGATTTGTCCGTATAAACCCTGATAAAAAAAGTAATTACCACTATGTTTTATGGTACAAAGACGAACGAACTATACTCATCAAGCACGAAGAGTACGATTATCATTGGCCACATCTAAGACCTGCAGAAGTGCCTGAGTGGCTGTATTTCAGCTCAGTAAGCGAACACGCACTTGAATATCATGATCAAATCGCCGATTGGCTTGAGGACCATGAAGGTGTGAAACTAGCGTTTCAGCCAGCCACTTTTCAAATGCAAACAGGCGTAGAACGATTAAAGCGCATATATGCCCGTACTGAAGTACTTGTATTAAATCGAGAGGAAGCAGCATTCGTTAGTGGGGGTGATCGTCATGATCTTCATGAGTTATTTAATCGCTTACACCATATTGGACCTAAAATAGTGGTCATTACTGACGGACCTAATGGCGCCTATGCCAGTGACGGACCTAACCGATATAGTATGCCGCTATATCCTGATCCGGCGCCTCCATACGATCGTACGGGTGCTGGAGACGCATTTGCAAGCACGTTTGTGGCTGCTTTAATTAAGGGCAATACGATTGAGGGTGCATTACAATGGGCGCCTATCAATTCCATGAGTGTCGTACAAAAAGTTGGCGCTCAGGCTGGTCTATTACATGAAAAAGATATAGAGGCCTATCTTCGTAAATCGCCTGAATTCTACCGTCCAAGCCGTTTAGAGTAACTATTTATTTGACTTTATGGTTATGGTAATCTGTACATACGGAACAGATATGCTATGCGCAAACAAAAATAGTGGGGTAATCCGTTATGACCAAGCTCTTATCTGAATTACTCGGCGCAAAAGAGCCGGAATTTAGGCTAGGGCTTTTAAAGTTAGAGAAGCTCCATGGCGCACCAAGCACAGATGTACGCCTGACAGCGGAACTAATGCAAGCTACCAGTAACAAAATAAAACAACTGATGCTAGACCCTCATGATACAACTGGCAGTGAATTGTATCATGCACTTCAGGAACGATTACGCATTGATGACAAATATTTAGAGAAAGCACTACGTACGGTAGCAGCCACACATATTTCCGCTGAGTGTAATCTTATGGAAGGTATGGTTCACGCTCTAAAATTATTGCCACTACAAAAAACATGCTTTGCGATGAAAACAAGCGTCCTGAGGCGATTACTGAGTAAGCAGGTACCAAAGCGTACTATGAAGCAACTCGGATATCGTTCGCATACAAGCATGGTAAAGCATGAATCAGCCGTACATTTACTTGCAGCATCATGGCTAATAGAGAGCGTAGCCTGGCGACGAAATTTTATTCAACAATATGAAAAACTTACACCGCAAGATTTCGAAATAAGACAAATAGAGTTTACTTCGCCCACAGGAAAGAAATGGGATGCGTTTGTATCGCAGGTCGTTGCCGATAAACGTCACACGGTAATATCGTTTAATGAATTAGGATCCATAGTTCTATTGCCCATACCTACTATTCATCCCTCTGGGATGGTAACAGCAGCCACAGGTCTCGCTCTGCACGCGATAAACGATATAAGAGCTAGCAGTACGTTTCTTAAATTGAGCCGTGTAAAAAAAGATTTTGGACACATTGTGCAGTCTATAGCGCTTGATGTACCAGTGTTGCGCACGCCAGTACTTGATCAAACAGTTCCATGGCACATATTGCAGCGATATTATGCACGAGCAACGCACTTATTCAATGAAGCGCTATATGAGCCCCACATTCAGCGCGAGGATATGAGTTGGCATGCAATTGAGCATGCACTTAGTAGCATCGAACCGCGATTTACTTTTTGGCAAGATACATCATATTTAAGCCGTGCCTACGAGCATCTACCAGTTTCATTAAATGTACTAGATGTCGCAGTTAATATATGTAACCATGTGCCATACGCCAACCGAATAGTACAGTATGGTCGCGACACGCTACAACACGAACTGATGCTGCGTTACCTTAAACATGATACGATTGAACAAGCAATAGCAAGTGAATTGCAACCGCAATTTGCAATGGAAAACGCAGTAGCATAGATAAATGAACAGAAAGGGTGGCATGTACCAAATTTGTGTATCTGGAGCCGCACACGGCGATAGTGTTGAAGAAGGTCATCAATTAGCAGCTGCTATTGGCGAGGCGATAGCCAAAGGCGGCCATAGTTTATTGACTGGTGCCACAATTGGGCTTCCTAATTATGCAGCAGAAGCATATAAAGCAGCTGGCGGGTTAATGAGTGTTGGGATTAGTCCCGCAAGTTCAAAAGTAGAACATATTATGAAATATAGGCTGCCCACAGAAGCCTATGACACAATTCTATTTACCGGGTTGCATTACATA
>DASTAH010000034.1:0-100448 GCA_035712845.1 Saccharimonadales bacterium (SeqCode) | reverse complement strand
CCACAGCGGCTCACGCTGAACAATACGCAGATATTGTAGCGCAAAAAGCATTACGACGTAGATTGATTGCAGCTTCTCAGGACATGGCTAATCTTGGTTTTGATGAGACGAAAGCACTACATGAACTCATAGAAGAAGCTGAAAGCCGCTTATTCGAAGTAAGTCAACAACATATCAAGCAAAGTGTAGTTAGTATTGAAGCTATACTTGCAGAGAGCTTTGATCGACTTGATGACTTGCACAAAGATAAGCAGAAACTCAGAGGTATTCCAACTGGCTTTAAAGACCTTGACAATATATTAGCGGGCCTGCAACGTTCGGACTTATTCATACTTGCAGCACGTCCATCAATGGGCAAAACCGCATTAGCTCTTAACTTGGCACATAATGTCGCAGTGCAAGCGAAAGAACCTGTTTTAGTATTTTCGCTAGAAATGAGCAAAGAACAACTCGTGGATCGACTTTTGTCAATGGAATCAGGGGTCGATGCGTGGGCCTTGCGTACAGGGAATCTTACCGATGCTGATTTTGAAAAAATTGGACAAGCTATGGGGACTCTTTCTGAAGCGCCTATCTTTATTGATGATACACCAGGCATTACTGTGAGCGACATGCGCACAAAAGCACGCAGAGAAGCACATCAAAGACAATTAGGTCTTATTATTGTTGACTACCTACAGCTCATGAGCGGAGGAAGTAAATTTGGCGGAGACGGCAATCGAGTGCAAGAGATCTCAGAAATATCCCGCGGATTAAAGGGTGTAGCGCGCGAATTAAATGTACCGCTCATTGCATTAAGCCAATTAAGTCGATCGGTTGAAAGTCGAACCCCGCAAATTCCACAGCTCGCCGACTTACGTGAATCAGGCTCAATAGAGCAAGATGCTGATGTAGTTGCATTTATTTACCGGGAAGAATATTACAATCCAGAAACGGATCGCAAGAAAATTACTGACATTCTTATAAAGAAACACCGTAACGGTCCCACGGGCGCAGTAGAATTATATTTTGATAATGAAAAACAACGATTCCGTTCACTCGACACACATCACAGCAACCCATTTGATGCATAAGCTTCGTGGGTCATACCGTATAATAGCTGCAGAATGAAGCTGCTTTTTAAAAAAACAGATCTATCTTCAATACAACTATTGAAATACTTGCTGTGTGCAGCTATTGCATTTGGTTTGATATTGTACAAATTAGGAAATCTAACAGGCTCACTCGCAGCTGGCGAAACAGCGGCACAGCCCGCACGTAATGCATTGCACCAAATAATCGTTAATCCACTTTTTCTACTAATAAAACTATTACATTTACCAATATGGTATCTTTCTCATGATAGTACTTTTGTGAATAGGCTACCTAGTGCAATAGCAGGACTTTTTCTGCTTTTGTTTTTTACTATACTAGTACGCCAGTGGTATGGATCGAAAAGCGCATTTTTTGGGTTTATTATGCTCGCAACAAGCCCGTGGTATTTGCACTTAAGTAGACTATCCCTTAACGACATACTTTTTCCACTGTCATTAACAATTTTGCTGTTATTTTATAGTCAATGGCAACAGCGTGATTCTATGGTTTGGTTTTGGTTGAGCCCTATTATTAATGGATTAGTACTGTTTACGCCGGGCTTTATATGGTTTTCACTCATTGGATTAATTTGGCAACGTCCGGAATATAAAACATCCTGGGAAAAGCTAGGCTTGCTCCGTAAATTAGGTTGGCTTATGTTGTGGCCAGTTACTACACTGCTACTAATTTATGCATTTTGGCATAACACCCAATTGCTTTATAGCTGGGCAGGCCTTCCGCAGCATTTTGCATCACTGCAAGGTATAGCACGAAATATCGGCTCAGTTTGGACACATATTCTATTTCGGGGTTTTCAATCACCATTAATCGGCTTAGGCTATTTACCATTAGTGAATGTGTTTACTACGAGTATGGCCCTTGTAGGCGGCTATTTTTATGTTAGCCATTGGCGAGCCACCCGTAGTAAAGTGATATTTTCACTTATTTTAGTTGGTACAATATTATCTGGCATAGGCGGTCCGGTGAGTAATAGCATTAATATGCCGGTAATATTCTTATTAGCCGCAGGTGGGATAGGCTACTTACTCCATGAGTGGCTAAAAGTTTTCCCTCGAAATCCACTAGCAAAGTATGCGGGGTATAGCTTAATCACGCTGTCTATTACTATATCGGTCATATATAACACGCACCAATTCTATATTGCCTGGCCTCACAATACCGCCACTAAGATTGCTTTTAGTCACCGAAACTAGATTTGCTACAATATAAACAAGAAGGGAGATTCTTAATATGAGTCGGTTTGACCAAGCTAAAATGCTAATGCGCGTTAAAAAAATCCAGAAAGAACTGGAAAAACAGATAATCACAGTTGAAAAAGGTGATGGTGCAGTCAAAGTAGAGATAAGCGGCGAGCAAAAACTAAAAAAAGTCCATATAAATCCAGACTATGTGAACCTAGAAGATATTAGTCAACTGGAAAGATGGATTGAAGATGCTGTTAAGGAAGCTATCGCTGAGAGTCAACGTATTGCAGCCGAAAAAATGCAGCCTATGATGGGCGCTCTAGGCGATCTCGGTCTTTAGAGTTAGTATGCAAATTTTGCCCCCAGCGCTGACTGATTTAATTGAGGCGTTTGGTTTATTGCCAGGCGTAGGCCCCCGTACAGCTGAGCGCTATGCGTACTATCTTGCAAGAAGAGATCCCGCTACGACAATGAAGCTTGCGGAATCTCTACGTTCAATGCCAGGCAGTATAGGGTATTGTAAGAAAACGTTTGCGCTTATACCAGCATCTGAAGAATTATCAGTTCTTTACACAGACCCTCGTAGAGATAAAAGTATTGTGGCTGTTGTTGCAGAACCATTTGACATAGTCGCGCTTGAAAAAACAGGACAGTTTAATGGGACATATCACGTGTTAGGCGGATTGATTTCGCCCATAGACGGCATTGGCCCAGACCAACTACACATTCGTGAACTCATTGAGCGTGTAGATACTGATAACGTTCAAGAAATTATTCTTGCAACCAACGCAAGTGTGGAAGGTGAATCAACGGCACTATACATTCAGCAGCAAATCGGTGACCGATCTGTAAAAGTTACTCGCTTGGCGCGGGGGCTTCCTATTGGCGTAGATTTAGAATATGCTGACCAAATTACACTTGGACGCGCCTTGGAGGGTCGACAAACATTATGACGTTTGGGTTTTTATTACGAACTATCTACAATTATATAGAATATGTATCCTGAATCTAATCGTATAAACAATCTTGTTGATACTGCTAAACGTGTCGTTATTATACAAGCCGACAATCCAGACGGTGATTCTTTGGGTAGTGCATTAGCTCTAGAAGAAATTCTGAGTGATTTAGGCAAATCAACCTATCTGTATTGCTCAGTGGACATTCCGGACTACTTAAAGCATATTCAAGGCTGGGATCGAGTAAACAAAGATCTACCATCTCATTTTGACATAAGCATTATAGTAGATACTTCTGCGATTGTATTACTTGAAAAGCTAGAGCAAAGCGCGCAGCGGAGATGGGTTGCAAGTAAGCCCGTCATCGTACTTGATCATCACGCTGGTGTTCATTGCGACATACCATATGCGTCCATAGTGTTAAATGATGCTGATGCTGTTGCTACTGGAGAAGTCGTATATTGGCTCGCAAATGAACTACGTTGGCCAATAAACTTGCAAGCTAAAACACACATTACAAGTGCTATACTTGCCGATTCACTTGGGCTTTCTTCTGAAGGAACGACACCGCGGACATATCGCATCATTGCAGACTTACTAGAATCAGGTGTAAATCGCACTGCGCTGGAAGAAGCTCGCCGCGCCTTTACAAAAATGCCACAACAAATATTCCATTACAAGTCTCAATTAATACAAAGAACTGAATTTTATGCTGACGACCGGCTTGCGTTAGTGGTCATTCCACATAAGGAACTTATTGAATTCAGCCCACTATATAATCCTGCACCACTTATTCAACCGGACATGTTGCAGACAGAGCAGGTGCAATTAGCTATCGTTATTAAACATTATAATGATGGTAAAATTCTAGGTTCAATTCGTGCTAATACAGGGGCAGCCATTGCAGCTAAATTAGCAGAATATTTTGGGGGCGGAGGTCACGTCTTTGCTGCGGGCTTTAAGACAAATGATAAATCACTAGAAGATGTGAAATCGACTTTGATAACCAAAGCAAAAGAGCTATTGGATAACAAAGAATAATTATTACGCTATGCATTTATACAATACGCTTACCAGAAGAATAGAAGAGCTGTTTCCGCTTAACCCACCACGCGTGACTATATACACGTGCGGACCAACTGTCTATGATTATCCGCATATAGGTAATTGGTTCACTTTTATACGCTACGACTTGCTAGTACGCACACTGCGCTCCCTTAATTATGAACCAATGTGGGTTATGAACATCACTGATGTAGGTCATCTTGTAAGCGATGCAGATGAAGGCGAGGACAAGCTAGAAAAAGGAGCACGCCGTGAGCACAAAACGGCTTGGGAAGTAGCTGAATATTATACTGATTATTTTATAAATAGCATGTCTAAGCTAAATATGCTTACACCAGACGCTCTGCCTAAGGCGACTCACCACATTGAAGAGCAAATAAAGCTCATACAAACCCTTGAGGCAAATGGCTACACATATAAAATTTCGGACGGTATTTATTTTGATACATCAAAATTTAGTCGATATGCTGAATTTGCGAAGCTTGATGTAGATGAGCAGCAAGCAGGCAAACGGGTACAATTTAATCCCGAAAAACGCAATAACTCTGATTTTGCATTATGGAAATTCAGCCCAAAAAATCATAATCGCGATATGGAGTGGCCGAGTCCATGGGGAGTCGGTTTTCCTGGATGGCATATTGAATGTAGCGCGATGAGTATGAAATATTTGGGCGAAACGATTGATATACATTCGGGTGGAATTGATCATCTGCCGGTTCATCATACAAATGAAATTGCCCAATCAGAAGCTGCAACTGGCAAAGTATATGCTCGATATTGGATGCATACAAATCATATATTACTTGGGAAAGATAAAATATCTAAAAGTTTGGGAAATAGCATCGTACTGGAAGATATCGAGGCTAAAGGATATGACCTCGAAGCTTTTAGACTGCTAGTTTTAGAATCGTATTATCGAAATCAATCAATATTCACATGGGAAGCTTTAGAAGCTGCACAAAATAGATTACAAGACTACAGGTCTATGGCAGCGTTACGTTGGCAAACAAAACCAGGCATTAAAGACTTTCCTACGTTTAGTTATGAAGACATACCAATTGAACTCACCCGTATTCTCGCGCATGACTTAAATACCCCAGCGGCGCTGGCTTTCCTCAGTGAGGTGAGCACTCAAATTAACACCGTACTTCTAGGGCCTGACAGTCTTGATCATTTCATAACAATGCTAACTAACATAGACAAAGTCCTAGGTCTCAAACTGAGCAGTGTTGGAGACATTACACAAGAACAAAAAGCAATTATTAATGAGCGGGAACAAGCAAGAAAATCAAATAATTGGGATAAGGCTGACGAATTAAGAAATGTGCTTAACAAGCAGGGCATTGGAATACGCGATACAGCAATAGGTACAATTTGGTTCCCGTTATAGCTAAACGGTAGTTTGAATTTTTTCAGAGTCTAATACTTTGTGATCGTATAAATAATCAAGCACTAATATTCGCAAACAACCAGCTATTGGAATCGCTACCAATCCACCAAATAATCCACTAAAACTTACACCAATTATTACCGCCATAAAAACCAATAGGGGCGACATATTTGTGCTATTTGCTTGAATTCGCGGTTGAATTAAATAGTTCTCAACTTGCTGATACAAAATGTAATAAGTCAAAATAATCAATGCAGATGGCAATGAGTGCGCCAGCGCAACAAGAGTAACTATAACCGCTCCTATTGTATGTCCTACAAGTGGGATCAAACCGCATAAGAAGATCACTGCGATTAGCGCTACTGGATAACTTATGTGCAATATAAATAAAGCTGGCGAAATAAGTAAGGCAGCCAGTGCAGCTAGTGTAACCTGACCATTTACATAGCCTTTAACTACTTTATACATATCAAGAGTTAGGCGCTCTACTTCTACCTGCTGATGCTTTGGAAATAGTCGCTTTATAAATGCTAGCCACCGTGGTCCTTCAATTAGCATCATGAATGTTAACGCAAGAATTGCAAGCATCGAAAATACGCTGCTTAATACATGCCCTGTAGTGGCTACTGCTGAGCCGCCAATGTTTTGCAATCTAATGCTTAATTGCTTTGAAATCTTATCTACTTGACCTTCTAAATGATATTTATGTATAAGGCTTCCAAGCCCTGAATTGCCACTATGCAAACTATGGACTAAATTAGGAGCTGCGTGAATAAAGCTCTGGCTCTGTTTGACCAACGGCGGTATGATGCTCCAAAGAAATATTCCCAATACCACGACTACTATCAAAAACGATAACGATGTAGCAAGTGCCCTACTTCCACGACGCTTGCCTGGCAGCAAATTAGCCAAACGATGTACGGGAGCATTTAAGGCCAAGGCTAAAAAGAAAGCCGTAAATATTAACAGGATGGCATGTGAAGCAAGTCGTAATGCATCGAGTAACAAAAGGGACAGTACGACCAACATAACCACCTTAACTACAGTGCGGTTGCTAACAACAATCTCAACTGTAGCCTTTTCGTCTTTAGTTGCTCGAGATAAATGGAACATACTTGTTTGTATTATCGCATGTTACGGCGTTAGCGCAATGCAGCCTTGTAAATAGCGAGAAGCTTTTTGGCAACTATAGAAGTATCGAAGGAACTTGTATATTGCGCACCCCAGATTGCATACTCGTTTCTATAAGTGTCATTAACAAGCATTTGCTCAATCTTATTCGCTAGTTCAACGTATTGGGTGGGTGGGAAAAGAAGCTCCTGCTTGTCCCTTAACACTGAGGCATACCCAATATTATTACCCGCAAGTATTGCCGCATGACCGCACGCCATTGCTTCAAGTAATACTATACCAAAGCTTTCTCCACCAGAACTTGGGAATATCGAAAGATCGCTTGATGCGTAGAAGCGTGGCTTATCGACTTCTGATATATAGCCAATGAAAGCTACCCATGACTCTAAATTATGCTCATGTACGTATAGCTTTAAGCTGTCTTCTAACGGTCCAGTGCCGCATATAAGCACACGAAATTCCGGTAACGTTTTATTTTGCGTTACTAGGTATTGAATAGCTTGCAGTAGAGTAAGACAACCCTTACGGGGGACAAGTCGCCCCAAAAATAATAGTGTACGTATATTATCATTGTATTGCGGTAGTGGTCTGGCAGACGAAAAGCGTTGGTAATCTATAACATTGGGTAATATTTCTGATTTAATACCGAAACTTTGCATGGCAAATTTTTGTGCAGCAATAGAAACACTTAATATTGCATCGAAGCGCTTTAGTGAAGAACGAACAGACCATCCAAGTAATTTACTTCCCAAACTCATGATCCTTGATGCAGGTGCAACGTGAAAAGTCCCTACAATCGCAGTTTTTTCTGGCGCACACATTATGATACGATGGGCCATCAAAGGACTATATGGCATTTGAATATGCAAGACATCGTAGCTTTCTTGTTTTAATAATTTCTGGATAGCACTTCGCGAAGTAGGTAAGGGAATTGAAAGACGATTGCCGTTAAAACGTACTTTGACATTTTTGCTTAAAGAATAGAGATGCGGTATATCCGTACGTTTCGTTTGGCCAACTAAATAATGTATCTCGTGACCGTTCTGGCTTAACCAATTTCCTAACGCAAGAACGTATTGCTGTACTCCATCAGTTTTGTCGAGCGAATCATCGAATACAAAACCAATTTTCATATATATTTACTTTCTGTGTTTTTTGAGTGCTGATTCGTACAGCAGTTCATATTGGTCGATGACTCGAGGCCAACTAAATTGTTCTATAAATTTATCTGCCCATGTTTGCCATAACGCACGTACATCCTTATCTTCTAGCATCAATTTTAATCGTCTTGCAAAATCTTCTGCGTCTCTAGGATTTACAATTGATAACGCTCCAGTGTCTTGCATGAGTGAGCTATACCCAACATTATTGCCAGCAACCGTTACAGCCCCACAGGCCATTGCTTCTAGTAGCACAATGCCAAAGCTTTCACCAAATATTGCTGGTGAACAAAATACCGCAACTTTTTGTAAAAGTTCGAGCTTGGTCTCTTCACCTATGTATCCAAGAAAGCTAACGTTTTTTAATTCAAGATCTTCAGCTAAAAGTTCTAACTTCTCACGATCGGGTCCATCGCCAGCAATAATGAGCTCCACATCATCAACATCCTGACACAGCACTTTATATGCTTGTAATAGGTATTTGACACCCTTTCTTCGCTCTAATCGACCTATGTATAAAATAGCTTTGATTTTATTATTTTTGGTACCACGCTTTTTAAAATGGCTAAGATTTATGCCGTTAGGAATTATAGATACGGGTGCATCAGTGAGGCTCATGATGTATTCAGTTGCTGGCTCACTAACGGCTGTTAATTCATGTAAATATTTTAAAATCGATAAGCAGTAGGGAGTGACAACTTTAATGACAGTTTTGCTCATTAGTGTTTCGGGTATTACGCCGTGAAATGTAGCGATATTCACACTTGTGGAGCGGCTAAGAACTTGTCGGCTTAGAACGGGAACCCATGGTTCGTGAAAATGTAAAATATCAAAATCTTCTTTTGCAAGGATGCTACCAATAGCTTCAGTATCCACACTTGCTGATACTTGTAAGCTAGTATGCGTGGGTGAACGAAAGTCAGTCGCGCCTCCTACAAAAATAATGTCATCCATCATGCCTTCAGCGCTTCCATCACGGGGCTGAGGGGTCAAAATTTTAACTACGTGACCTCGATTTCTTAATTCAGTATATTGTGCACGCACATGCTCTTGCACACCACCACCTTTTGCAATATTGTACGGGCACACGAGACCAATTTTCATTACATATTCCTTAAATAGTACGTCGCATAGTTTCCTGAAGGATAATTTTGCCTATCCGCTGTTCTCGCGCTAATGCGGTACATGCGCTCTAGTATACCATCTAAAGTTTCATCAGCACTCGCCGCAATTTGGGAGGTATTAAAGGCGCTGCCATTTTTTCATCAGCAATGACACTAGGCGCATGTGCATCAAGCGCCGACTCAATATGAGTTACATCTTGAAAAATAACCTGTAAATGCTGCTCAACAATATGCTTATTAAAATACCTGTCTGCACGCATAGAAACATGCCAAATGGGAAGTTCTACTTTTTTGTTGCAATTATCAATAGTTAGCATGGCTACACTAGTTGCGAAATGTGTACGAACATCATTCAGTTGCCATAAGCTAATCTCCATATCCATAGCGGCAGAAAACTCTTCTGCCTCCAAAGCATGGAACTTATCCGCAGCATTGTATGTTTTAGCATACATCTTTCTCAGTATTGATGGCTGCAAAATAATATGTCGATATGCCCACGCAGGCATTCTATGACTAAAGAAGCGCGCTCCATACACGTAAAATAAATATCGTCGTCTACTGAAACTAAAATCATCGTAATGCGAAAAGCCAACTACACTTACTAATATATTTATTCGTTTTGCAAGCTCTGGATATAGCTGCAACATGCGCGTAATGACTACAAACCCAAAACTAAGACCACATACATTTATACGTTTATTTTTAAAACGTAGTTTTATAAAAGCTGCTAGATAATCTGCCAAATTATCAATTGAAGGCTCTTTGCCGATCTTGTAGAAACTATCCATACCACCAAAGCCAGGTAAATCTGGTACTGTAACAGCCGCGTAACGATTGAGCACCTTTACTAACCCCCACCATCTTTCAAGACTGGAATGGTGCCCGTACACAAACAGTATTTCTTTATTTCTGGTTTTTGAAGGATGCGGCAGGTGCATCATGCGACCCTCCATCCCATTCATATTCAAAGGCATTATAAAATCAGTTGGGTTATTTGCAGTTTGTTTGCCCATAATATTACTTAAACTGTATCTGAATTCGTTAACTGCGACAAGTTAATACTTATAAATTATTATAATGGCAGGGTACTAGCAGTAAGAAGTGAAACCTTGTATAATCCTCTCTTGAAGTTGCAGCTCTATTATTAATTAAATGCACTTTTCGATGGGACGTGGCCAAGTGGTAAGGCACCGGGTTTTGGTCCCGGCATTCGGGGGTTCGAATCCCTCCGTCCCAGCCATACAAGAACCAGGTTATGTACCTGGTTTTTTCATTATGTGCATTGCCATATTTCTGCAATAGCTTAAATGATTTTTTTACGCTCCACCCCAATCAATGAGATAGCACCTATAAGCAGCGAAAACCAAAAGGTTACCAGACGATATAGGACCGTAACAGCAATAGCGCGTGATGCGCCTATCCCATACGCCACCAGAGCTGCAGTCAATCCTGCTTCAGCCCCAATAAGTCCGCCAGGGCTAGGAGTAACTGTTGCTGCAGCTATACCCACAGATAAAACAATGAGTGCTGTTACCAGTGGCAAGAATACATTAAGAGCTCGCGCGCAACAAAAAAGTGCCGTGGCATACAATAGTGTAATGATAATTGTGTAAAAAATTGCGGTGATGACTTTATTAAATTGATGTTTATATAATGCAAGATAGTGAGTAATTTGACCTATCGATTTATGTATTTGGTGCCGAAAGTTACTGATTGCAAACACTACACCAATAAAGATAACGATTAATGACACACTATACCAGTGGCTCCAATGTATTTGTGGTATGATGCCGTCCCATGAGCCATGAATCGTAAGTACGAGTGAAGTAACAATTATTACATGACCAACAAAACCGAGAAAGCTATTGGTTCCAACTACAGCAACTGCTTCGCCATTGGTATGCCGACAACGACGAAGGTACACATAGTTAACGCCAACACCACCTAATCCAGCAGGCAATAGTCTAGACGTCAACATGCTAGTGAGTTGCACCAATAACGTAGGCATAAACTTTAAATGTTTTAAGCTTAAACTAATATATTTGAGCGTTGCTGCAATTTGCGAGCAGAAAACTAGTAATAATGACGCAATTATCCATTGCAATTTTGCAGCCACAATTGCATTAATAGTTAGACCTATTACATTATGTCGAGCAAAAATTATATAACCTAATAATATGAGGCCAATAATATACACCCATGTATGATTTACGAATTTTTTGCTCAATTGGTAAAACGGTACATGACCCATACATGCGCATAGTACATTGCACGATATTTAAGCGCAAGAATTATACGGACCTATTTTATTTTTTATAGTAAGATTTTTCTCAATAAAAACTACAGTACTATACTATGCTAATGTCTATATATGATTAAACAACGAGCGAGTCAGTGGCACTTATTTAATGCTTTGTCGGTGCTGTATATTTTGCTCAGTCTTTTGTTGCCCGCGAATTCTTCTACAAAGTTACACTATCACTTGTCTAATAGTGAATATCACATTTTAATATTTCTTATAATCCTTCCCTATGTTGCAATATGGTACGCTGCATTTTATGGGTACATGCAGCTTCGACGGTATTCGTTCATTGTAAGCAAAACAAGAGAAGGGACTGCTTTTGCAAGCTTGTCAGAGGGAGCAAAGTGGCTGGCATGGGGTTTGCCAGTTCCGGCATTAATTTCAATTATTTTAAATTCAATTGCAAATAGCCATCCCGGGTTCACTGCTGCTGCAACAATTATAAGTAATTATGTATCGCTTACTGTACCACTTGTTGCATTTAATTTTATGAGTAGCGGTAGTCGTTCGTTGCTGCAAAAAGATAAGCTACAAGTCACTGCCCAAAGTGCAAAATTATTAGTACTAGGATTTGTCATAATAGGTGTTGTTTTCTGCTACTTTATTTTTCGAAATCTCGCATCTTTGCACGCCGTGTCATCACAGGGACCGTATTATTTGCCAAACTGGCTATTAATATTAACTATTATTATTCCTTATCTTTATAGCTGGCTAATTGGACTACTAGCTGCCTATGAAATGTGGCTGGTAGGGAATAATGTTGCTGGGCTATTATATCGTCGCTCACTGCAAACTATGTCACGCGCAATTATTATTATCGTGGGGGCTTCAATAGCAATTCAATATATCCAATCTGTAAATCCAAGCCATGGACGTTTATCGCTTGGATATATAGTTGTTTTTATATACTTTATATTGCTCATTTACGCAGTCGGATTCATTTTGCTTGCACTTGCCAGTAACCGTCTTAAGAAAATAGAAGAAGTTTAATATCATGGACTCTTCAAGCCACAATAAGTTGTTTGACCAAGTTGTACGCATAACTCACGTTTACCTAGGACCAGCCGCGGATCGTTTTATCGTACGACAAATACAAAATCATCTTCATAAATCGCCTCAAGAACTTACGAGATCTGACCTTACCCGTCTTATTGATTGGATACGTGTTGCTGTCTCACTGCTAACAGAAGACACTGAAATTATTGAAGAATATACTGCACAATTAGAACTCTTGGCTGCAAATACAAATCATGGAGCCAGCTGGCATGAAGCAAAGTGATTCTACAGCTCCTCAATTAACCAGTATTGAATTAGCCCATCAACAAGCGTTTGCCGAGGCGCTTTTTAATAGCATAGGGGATGGCGCTATAGCTACCGATGAATACGGTCGTATAACACGCATTAACCCCACAGCCTTAAGAATACTGGGATTTTCTCAGAAAGAAGTATTAGGCAGTTGGTTCCCTAAGAAGGTACTTGCGTATAAAGAAAATGGTGAGCCAATAAACATTATTGATCGTCCAATAATTAAGGCATTCCTCACAGGAAAAACAATTAATGAGCGAACCTTTTACAAAAAGAAGAACGGTCAAAAAATACCTATTGATCTTACTGTATCACCCATTATTCTAGACAGTAGACCTGTAGGTGCAATAGAGGTTTTCCGAGATATTACCCTAGAATCCGAAATTGATCGAATGAAAAGTGACTTCATATCACTTGCTAGTCATCAATTAAGAACTCCGCTTTCAGCCGTAAAAACATATGCGCACCTCTTACTTGATGGGTATATGGGGGAAGTCACCGAAAACCAACGTAAATCACTGAAAACCATCATCAGCGCTGCTAACCGAATGAACGAACTTATTAGTACACTCCTAAATATAACGCGTATTGAAAGTGGCACTATTGCCATAACACCAAAAATAGTGCACATAGATAAACTTGCCGAAGAAGTTAACAAAGAACATGAACTTATGGCCGCCGATAAAAAAATTGCATTATCGTGCGAGCATTCTGTTTCGGCATCGTGCACGGCAAAAACCGATACTCTAATCCTAAAAGAAATAATTTCCAATTTAGTCTCCAACGCCATAAAATACACACCCGAAAGTGGAAAGGTGACCGTACATATAAAAGCGCGTAAAAATGACATATTAATTAGCGTAAAAGACACTGGCATGGGCATTCCGGCATTTTCGCAAGAACATGTGTTTACTAAATTTTTTCGTGCCCATAATGTCGTTAAGCAAGAAACGAGTGGCACGGGCCTTGGCTTATATTTAGTGCGTGGGCTTATAAAGAGTCTTCAAGGCAATATCTGGTTTGAGAGCCAAGAGGGGAAAGGAACTACGTTCTACGTCACTATTCCCAAAGAAATGAAACTAGAACATATGAATATTAAAGATGATTGATAATCACTGCTGATAGTGAAAAATCTTATAGGGATATTTGTGCTGATTATGGTAAAAGTAAGTAGTATTATAGTAAGCAAAGGCAGGTACACCACGTGGCAAATATATTAGTAGTAGAAGATGATAAAGATCTCAACAATGCCTATAAGGTTATTTTAGAGAGTGAAGGCCATACCGTTGAAACAGCATTTAATGGTCAAGAAGCATTAAAAACCCTAGCTAGCTTTTCTCCAGATCTTATCTTGCTCGACTTACTAATGCCAATAATGGGCGGTTTGGAATTCTTGCAGCATTATGATCAAGTGGATAAGCATCCTGAAGTTAAGGTTCTGATTTTTACTAATATGGAGAATTCACCAGAAGTAACCGAAGCTTACAATCTAGGAGCACACCGCTGTATTATCAAATCGTGGACAGCTCCTCAAAACTTAGCCCGCGTAGTAAGTGACACACTCAACAACAAAGCGGTAACCGCTAAAGCTTAATTTCTAAATCCGCAATGTATTGGTCATTGAGCATTGCATTGAGCTTATCAAGCTTAATGCGATAGGGTGTATGCTTGCCGTAAGAGATTATCCCAAGTCGTTTTAATTTATTTAATTCAGTCGCAGCTGTTTCTCTGGTCAATCCAGTGAGATTTGCAAAATCTTGATGTGTTAACTGCAAGCCAATTTCAATCACGCGTGGACCAACTTTTTTACCATGGCTCAAAGCCAAATAATGCAATGTATATACTAATTTATCTCCGGCACGCGAATGCTGTAGTGCATTTAATCGCATTGATTTTCCAACATGATCTGTCACAAATTTCAAAAGCTCGTCATACATTGCTTCTGGATGTGAACGAATAAACTCAACGAATTCATGGGGAGGAACTAAATATACTTCAACTTCTTCAGTAAAAGCCTCATGATAATAAATTGCACTTGGTAACTTGCCAAACACCCAAGATAACGGAAAAGATTCTAATGAAGTGTAAAAGGCTACAGGCTTTTCATCACCACTTGCACTGAGATTATACGTCTTAACCACTCCTCGCTTTACAATAAATGCAGTACGTGGCGCTTCGCCCTGGAATATAATTATTTCGCCTTTACGGTATGTGCGAGTAGGATAACTTCTTAAAAATGCCTGGAGCTGTACTTCACCACTATTTGCCATATTTAATAAGTTTACACCTGCATCAACCTGCTGCACAGGCTGCAAGGCAGCTGCACGAGGCAGCGAACCTGATCGTGTTGCTCGTTCTGCCACGCTAAATGTCATCCCTTTTTTCCGTTACTTTCGCATAATATGTTGCCAGCCTACGCTTGTGCTGGTCTTCGTACTCATTCATCAGCTCAGCTGCTGTCAGTCGCTTCATCCTGCCCCCTGTATATTATGGATTGTACGATTATTATCTAGTATAAAAAATGCGTCCGTGCGCTACTGTGAAAATAGTTACACTGTATGATTTATACATTGTACGCAACTATTGAGCAGATAGTTGGTCGCTACCTAGCACGACAATGAAATCTGCTGAATAGCCACTGTACGGATTAATAGAGGTAACGTTATTTCCATACAAATTTTCTAGCTGTTGCTTAGTGGACGGCATTTTACCATTAGAATTATCAATAATTAATGTAGTCGTTCTCGTCTCATTAGCATTACCAACCTGGGTCACATTTATGTAATGTGACTCTAGTATTTTTTGCTGTTGACTTGCCAGACCATAACTGTATGTACCATTAAGCACTACGACTTTAGCAGCTTCTTTTACTACTGGATTATTAGAGGTTAAACGTTGGATTACATTCTGTATCTCGCTATAGTCATATATTCCCGCAGCAGGCACAAGTGCTGAACCCGCATTACTGTTATAGCTTGTCAAAAGATCTTGTCCATTTACATTGTTTAGACCGATCGATTTTATACTGCTTGGATTAATGCCATTGGTTACATCATATAAGCGGTGAACGTCTGATAAATTAAGATCTGTCTGCACATTATTTCCTATGGAATCAAACAGTTGAGTAAATCTAACAGGGTTGGATATAACCGCAGCGGAAGCTGCTTTACTTTTCAGCGCAATAAGCATTTCACGTTGATACTGCGTACGATCAAAATCGCTGGTCACGCCATATGAACCATATGCATCACCCCGCGCACGAGCTAAGTCTAATGCCTGTTCACCATCAAAATGATGCCAGCCATTTGATAATTTAGGAACCAATAGTGTGTTTGGATGTGTAGCGTAATCAATGTCTGGATCGTATATGCCACGTGGATCGCTACTTTGAATGTTTATATCTATACCTCCAACTGCATCAACTGCGTCCCGTATTGCCGTATAATCGATAAGTGCATAGTAGTCGATAGGTATACCAAAATCTGTTGAGATAACTTTTTCAAGTTGCCCCATACCGCCATTGGGGTATCCTGATTCGCTGAAATGCTGCCACTGACCACACTCATATACGGCGTTTATCTTCCCTTGGTCGCCTGCCGCGCAACCATATGTATCATATTTGACATACAAGTCACGCGGAACACTCAGCATAAATGCAGTGTGGTTTTTCGTGTCGATGCTCAATATCATTATTGAATCAGTAAGTTGTGCGCCACTGTGCCCAGGATCATCATTTGAATATCCAGCCAATAAAATATTGACTCTTCCGCTATCTTCTCCCTTAAGTTTTGTTGAGGTCAGAATACTAAAGGGGTTACCGCCAAACAACTTATGTAAGTTATACCCAATTTTCCAACCATACCAACCTCCAATTAATAGGACCAAAACAAAAAGCGACACAACTATGCGTTTGAGCGTTATGCCATGAAAGGCGCGCTTCGCCTTATCAGATCGTTGACCACTGTAGTTTGACCGCTGCAAATCGCCGTAATTTGTTCTCTCACTTCTGTACGTGTTGAGAGTCATGCCGACTGCTGGAAAATTAGTAGATTGACTATTGGCTTGCGCCTGTCCCTTAATAGGTCGTAATGGTCTTTTGCTAGCGTGGTTTTGTTTAGCCATAGATAATTATGCTCATTATACGGTATTACACTATCGACAACTATAACGATCGCTACTGAGAGCAGGCTGCAAGCTACAGCTAATTTTCAAGTGAAGTTTTATAATTAAGATGAGTATGAGAATTTTACTAGTCGAGGACGAGGAAAAGATCGCTGCAGCAATCAAGCGAGGGCTTGAATTAAATGGCTATGCTGTTGATGTCGTTCACGATGCTAGTACTGGTTTAAGCTATGCCATTGACGATGATTATGACCTTATAATTCTTGATCGTATGCTTCCAGGAGGCATGGATGGGGCAGAAGTCGCTCGCCGCGCTCGCGACGAAGGGCAACATGCTCCTATATTGCTCCTAACGGCAAGAGGAACTATTGCTGATAAAGTTGAAGGGCTTAATAGTGGCGCAGATGATTATTTGGTTAAGCCTTTTTCCTTTGATGAACTGACAGCGAGAATTAAAGCTTTGTTACGACGACCTGCAATTCATACAGGGACTGTACTGAAAGTAGCGGACTTATCCGTTGATACAAATAGCTTTGAAGTCAAAAGAGGAAAAACTCCCATAAAACTATCCCATAAAGAATACTCGCTTCTTGAATATTTTATGCACCATCCTGGTCAAGTTATCACTAAAGATATGATAATTAATCATGTTTGGGATGAAGATGCACTTGTCCTTCCAAATACTGTAGAAGTGTATATCGGTTATTTGCGTAATAAAATTGATAGGCCATTTCCAAAATCCAAACCACTGCTCCATACTTTAAGAGGCTTTGGGTATAAACTGAACGCATAGTATGTTTCGCTCTGCAACTTTTAAGCTCACGATGTGGTACTTAGCTATTGTTATGGCTATTAGTCTAGCGTTTAGTGCAGCTGTCTACCATTTCGCATCACGTGAATTAGTACAGGACTTGACTCGACAAAGTCTTCGAATTGCGCAAAGATATCCAGTCTTCGATAATGATCAGTTCTGGCGCGAGGGCGCTGATGCAACAGCAGGATCTCATCGAATCTTATTCGATTTATTATATTTCAATATTCTTGTGCTAATAGGCGCCGGAATTGCAAGCTACTTGTTAGCACGACAAACCCTCGAACCAATAGAGCAAGCCCACGAACAGCAAAAACGTTTTACCGCAGACGTAAGTCATGAATTGCGCACACCACTTACTGCTATAAAAATGAGTTCAGAGGTTGCACTATTAGATGGTGCAGCTACAAAATTAGACCTTCGCAATGCACTTACCAGTAATATTGAAGAAGCCGACAAGCTTAATGCCCTTATAAATAACCTACTTAGACTAACCCAATTGGACGCCGGCGAATTGCAACAGTCTCTTGAAGCGATGACAGCTCGCTCATTAGTAGAAACTGCCATACAATCAATATTGCCTATTAGCACGTCTCGAAACATCGCAATTTCCACAGACATACCCAATCTTATGGTGCGCGCTGACAAAGAAAGCTTCGTACAGCTTCTCGTTATATTGCTCGATAATGCCATTAAATATAGTCCAGAGAATACTACTGTTACATTGCATGCAGAACGAAAAGGACAGTATGCCTTATTTTCCGTCATAGATCAGGGTATCGGCATATCACCAGATGCGCTAAAACATGTATTTGATCGTTTTTATAGAGCCGACGGTTCTCGACAAAAGACATCTACAGATGGGTTTGGGTTAGGTCTTTCAATCGCAAAAATGATAGCTGATCTCCATGGCGCCACTATTACAATAACTAGCCAAGTAGGGAAAGGTACGACGGCGAGTGTAAGCTTGCCTATTGAAGAACAACATACACAGGTACGACCAAAAACTTAACGCACTGCGCCTCTTAGTGGTATAGTAGTAAGCAGTGCTTATGCTTAAGAGGCAGTAGTTAATGGTAAAGTTCCGTAAAAAAATATTCTGCATTGCAGGAACTCTGCTTGCATTACTTGTAATAGCGATTCTGTATTTACATAACCGCTCCTTTGCTGTTTTGTCGCCTCGTGGACCGGTTTCGCATAAAGAAAAGAGCCTTATTGTTTTTGCTGCTATATTATCGTGCATTGTAGTTATCCCAGTGTATGCGTTAACGATTGTGATAGCACTCAGATATCGTGAAACAAATAGAACAAGAAAAGTAAAATATCGACCAAATTCGGATCATAGTCGCATATTTGAGGGTATATGGTGGGGAATACCGCTCATTATTGTTAGCGTTCTCTCTGTAGTAACGTGGCAAAGCTCGCACGCGTTAGATCCATACAAAAGCCTTGACGCAACGGTTAAATCGATAAATATTCAAGTAGTTAACCTTGATTGGAAATGGTTATTTATTTACCCTGACAATCGTGTCGCAAGCGTTAACCAAGTTGCGATTCCAGTAAATACACCCATTAATTTTGTTATCACATCTGATACCGTGATGAATTCATTCTGGATACCACAGTTAGGGAGCCAAATATATGCCATGCCCGGTATGATTACCCAGCTACATCTTATGGCAACTAAAGGTGGTGACTATTATGGCTCACCCGCAAACATAAGTGGCAAAGGTTTTGCGTCTATGACTTTTGATGTTAAAGCGTTGTCAACATCGGCATTCAATACTTGGATATCTCATGCAGAAGCATCATCACAAAAGCTATCATTGCAAGCATATGAGCGTCTGTCGGCACCCAGCGTAAATAACCCTGTAGAATATTTTTCATCGCCTTCAACTAACCTATTCACATATACAGTAATGAAGTATATGGAACCTGGAGGCACACAATGATTACGTTTGTAGGCGGTTTTCTTGGACGATTAACATGGCAAGATTTTCATCATAGTGCCGTACAAACGGGAGGCGTTATACTCCTTATCGCAGTGCCACTCGGACTTGCCGCATTATTAACCTATTTTCATCGATGGAAATGGCTATGGAAAGAATGGTTAACGACCACGGATCATAAAAAAATTGGCATTATGTATATCGTTGTAGCGATTGCGATGCTCCTTCGAGGTCTTTCGGATGTTTTGTTACTGCGAGCGCAGCAAGCCGTAGCTTCTGGAAATAATCATGGTTTTCTTGACTCAAGTCATTTTCAACAAATCTTTTCTGCACACGGGACAATCATGATTTTCTTTGTTGCAATGGGATTAATGTTTGGGATTATTAATCTTGTATTACCCCAGATGCTGGGGAGTCGTGATGTGGCATTCCCTTTTATGAACGCGAGTAGTTTCTGGTTATTTACCGCCGGCATGATACTCATCAATATATCACTTATTGTTGGAGAATTTTCAGCTGCTGGTTGGTTAGCGTACCCTCCATTATCAGAATTAAAATATAGTCCTGGTGTAGGTATTGATTATTGGATATGGAGCCTGCAAATTGCAGGCATCGGATCATTACTTTCTGGAATAAATTTTATTACTACAATCTTAAAAATGCGTGCACCTGGTATGACGCTCATGAAAATGCCTATTTTTGCCTGGAGCGTTTTTGGTAGCATGGTTCTCGTTGCCTTCGCTTTTCCAATTTTAACCGTAACACTTACTTTGCTATTTTTAGATAGAAGTTTGGGTATGCATTTCTTCACAGCCGGTGGAGGAGGGAATGCGATGATGTACGTTAACCTGATATGGGCATGGGGGCACCCGGAAGTATATATATTGGTGCTTCCCTCATTTGGTATTTTTAGTGAAATAGTTCCTGTCTTTTCTAAGAAGCGACTTTTTGGGTACAACAGCATGGTGTACGCGATATGGGCAATTGTATTTTTAAGTTTTATCGTCTGGCTCCACCACTTCTTTACAATGGGAGCTGGTGCCGACGTCAACGCGTTCTTCGGTATGATGACTATGCTTATTGCAGTCCCGACAGGTGTCAAAATATTCAATTGGCTTTTTACCATGTACCAGGGAAGAATACACTTCGCTAGTCCAATGATATGGTTTATGGGATTTGTGTTTCTCTTTACTATGGGTGGTGTAGCAGGTGTCATGATGGCTGTGCCAGCAATAGATTTTCAAGTGCACAATAGTCTTTTCCTGGTAGCGCACTTCCATACTATGATAATAAGTGGCGTCGTTTTTGGGTTCTTTGCCGGGTTAACATACTGGTTTCCAAAAATATTTGGTTTTCGCCTCAATGAACGAATTGGTAAGTGGGCAGCATGGTGCTGGATAATAGGTTTTATCCTGGCGTTTGGACCACTTTATATATTAGGCTTAATGGGTGCTACGCGACGGCTTGATCATTATAGCGCCAGTTTAGGGTGGCAGCCTTTATTTATTGTGGCCGGAGTGGGGGCAGTCATTATTTGTCTTGGTGTTGGTCTACAATTGTTGCAGCTTGGGTATAGCATATGGAAACGTAGCGAATATCAAAATGATGTAGCTGATCCTTGGGATGGGCGAACTCTAGAATGGTCAACAACGTCACCTCCCCAAGAATACAACTTTGCAGTTATTCCAACAGTACACAGCCGTGATGCATTCTGGGAGATGAAGCATACCAAGCATTCCGTATCTAAACTCGTTTATCATGATATTTCTCTTATGAAACCAACCAGCGTACCATTAATTATTTCTATGTGCGCTTTAGTTATAGGTTTCGCAGCTGTGTGGCATATTTGGTGGTTATTCGTCATTGGGCTGTTAGGCACAATTACCAGTCTAATTATCCGTTTATCTAACGACAACTATGAATATATAGTGCCTGCTGCAGAGATAGCCAAACATGAGCGAAAGGTTCATGAAGCATGATTGATACATCAGCGCAAGAATTACTGCTTGCCGAAGAGCAGGCAAGAGCAGACGACAAAAGCATATTTGGTTTTTGGGCGTATATCATGACTGATTGTGTTTTGTTTGCGTCACTGTTTGCTGTTTACGCGGTACTGCATACAAATACATTTGGCGGTCCAGGCGGTAAGCAAATATTCAACCTACCACTAGTTCTTACAGAAACAATGGCGCTATTAACAAGTAGTTTTACCACAGGACTCGCACTACTTGCTTCAAGGCGTCGACAGAAGTCGCAAGTCCTACTTTTGCTCATAATAACTTTTATACTTGGAATCTTATTCTTAAGTATTGAGTTGACGGAATTTCGTCATCTAGTTCATGAAGGCAATAGCTGGCGCAGGAGCGGGTTCTTGAGCAGTTTCTTCGCACTCGTCGGCACACACGGGATTCACATTACGAGTGGTTTGATATGGCTTGCAGTGCTTATTTCACAAATTATCACCAGTGGTTTTAGTCGTGGCGTCATGCGTCGCTTGGCAATGTTTAGCCTATTCTGGCATTTTCTCGATATCGTCTGGATTTTTATATTTACGATAGTATACCTGCTGGGAGTGGCTTGATATGGAAGAACCGTCACCAATTATTCGTAGCGTAGAAACTGAACATGGATCTGTTGCTTCATATACTACTGGGTTTGTACTCTCTATCATTTTTACGTTACTTGCTTTTGTCATTACGGCTAAACATGTGCTTACATTTCGAAAAATAATGGTTCTATTAATTGGGCTAGCTATTATTCAATTCGTAGTACAGATGCTATTTTTCTTGCACATTGGCAAAGAAACAAAGCCACGTTGGAAGCGCCTATTACTTTTTTTCATGATAGTATTTGTTCTTATTATTATTCTTGGTTCAATTTGGATAATGTATAACCTCAATAGCCGTATGAACCCAAGCCAAATCAACACTTACATGTTGAAACAAGTAGAAAGTGGCTTATAGCTAGTGCTAAAAGAGCTTTATCGTCTTACAAAACCGGGCATCGTCTATAGTAATGTCATGACCGCAGCCGCAGGTTTTTTTGTAGCTTCTAACAGGAGCATTCGAGTTGGCCTACTTATTGAGTTATTGCTTGCTATAGCACTTATAATTGCTTCGGCATGCACTATAAATAACTATATAGATCGAGGAATTGACAACCATATGGAGCGCACAAAAACGCGTGCGATTCCTAGTGGTAGAGTTAGTGGAAAGATCGCACTTATCTATGGTGCGCTACTGGGTATTTTAGGCTTTTGTATCCTCGTACTATTTACTAATGTCACTACTTCGGTTTTAGGCATTATCGCGTACATTGACTATATTGTGATTTACGGATGGGGAAAGCGCCATACAGTCTATGGAACACTCATAGGTACAATATCAGGCGCGATACCACCGGCTGCAGGATATACGGCAGTAAGTGGGCATTTTAATGGCGTAGCGATAATACTTTTTTTGATACTAGTTTTTTGGCAAATGCCTCATTTCTTTGCTATTGCAATGTACCGGCTAAAAGATTACGAAGCCGCGGGGTTACCTGTATGGCCAAGCAAACGCGGTATAAACAGCACAAAACACCAGATGCTTTTTTATATCGTTGCGTTTACCATAGCAAGCATTACCCTCACAGTATTTGGCATAACAGGTCGACTTTTCGCCGGTATTGCTGCAGCTCTAGGTGCATTATGGATCTGGCGCGGTGTTGCCGATTATCATATAAATGACATCTTATGGGCTAAACGGATGTTTTTCGTATCGCTCATCGTGCTTCTCGTTATGTCAGTCAATTTATCATTAGGAGCACGACTACCGTGAAACGATCATCATGGTTCGTGTTAGGTTTTGTATTCTTTCTTGCTGCAACGTCCGTAGCTGTATACTATGCGGGCATAGGATTTTTTAATCGTTACACACGATCTGTAGATACACAGCCAGCTGCCATACAATGCCTTCATAAAGGCATGTCACATATCGTGGTATTTGAGCATAACGCAGTACATCCCACGCACACCGTAGCCCAATTGTGCGACACGTTAACTATAACTAATCTAGATAATACGTTGCGTCTCATAGCTTTTGGACCACATGAGCACCATGAACAATACGATGGTGTTACCGAACAAGTACTCGATAAGGGAAATAGTCTTACTGTTACACTCAACCAAGCAGGAAACTATACATTTCATGATCATCTTAATGATAGCCTTGTTGGCAGCTTTTCAGTACGCTAAGTAACGGCTAAATATAAGAAAAAAGCTAGATTCAAAGTTCACTTCACTGGGTTAGAAATGGTCACGAATATGTGAAAAAGAGTAATCCCATGTGGCATCTGCTTTTTTGTGTGGATTAAAAATATTGTCTGGATCCATGATATGCTTTACACGCTTAAATAGCTCATAGACTTCTTTGCCGAATTGCTGTTCGAGCCATGGTCCTCTCACTAAGCCATCGTTATGCTCGCCAGACAAAGAACCATGATACTTGATCACTAAGTTATTTACTTCCTTCATAGCTGGTAATAATTTTGCCCGCTCTGATTTGTCCTCAAGTTTCATTAACGGAATAATGTGGAAGTTACCGTCGCCCATGTGACCCGCAATGGTGGCAAATAATTTGTACTTTTTAATTATTTTTCGTAACTTCGGCAAAAAATCTGGTAGGTATTGTGGTTGCACAATAAGATCATCGATAAATGGTGCCGTATGTTTATCTTTTACTTTGCTGCGTAATAACTGAAAACTTTGTCGCCGCATAACCCAAAACTTTTCGCTTTTGCCTTCCGTTGCATCTTCTTCAAAGCCATTTATTTCATACCGAGCTTTTAGATGCGCCAGCTCCTTATGCAATGTACTAATTTTTTGTCTTACCTCGTCTTCGGTATCACCATTAAACTCGACCATTAAAATAAGCTTGGGTATGCCACGAAGCAACTGAACCCCATCCGGAATGAGATTAATGAGCAAACGAATAAACCGTTTCCACCCTAGCATTTTTAAAAAGCTCGGCATAAAACGAATGCTGAGCCAAAGAGTCGCATCGTCAAAGCTCTCAAACGTTGCAGGCTTATACTCTAATACTTTAGGAATTAATTCTCCGAGATCTTCAATATCTCGTAAAAATAACACTAGAAGACCAGAATGAGGTCTGACAGGCACAAGCCGAATACTACCTTGCGTAATCATGCCAAGCGTACCTTCTGAACCTACAAATAACTTTGTCATATCAAATATTCCGGTATCGCGATCCCATACACGCCACAATGTGTATCCCATGCTATTTTTGCTTACTTTAGGTTTGGCAGATTTTATAAGGTCATAATGAGTCTCACATAACTCAAAAATCTGACGATACACCTGTCCCTCAAAATCATTTTGTGCCATTTTTTTATCAAGTTGCAGTTTATTCAATGGTCGTACTGTACGTTCTATTCCATCTGCAAATACAACCTTTAATTCTGTGATAAAATCTTCGGTCTTCCCATATTCAAGTGATTTCTCGCCACCTGAATTATTTGCCATAATTCCTCCCATGGCTGCAAGATCGCGTGATGCGGGGTAGGAAGGGAAGAGCGCGCCATGTTGCAAAGTTCGCTTTTCAAAATCACGATAGTAGACACCTGGCTCGGTAGTAGCATTCGTGCGCGTTACTTCAATAACCTCATTCATGTGTTTAGTAAAATCTACGATAATTGAATCATTTACCGCACCACCCGCCATATCAGTGCCAGCACTACGGCCAGTAATACTAAGCGAAGGGATGTGTTTCTTTTCTTGCGCAACTACCCTAACAAGAACGGCAACGTCTTGCGCATGTTTTGGGAATACAACTAACTGCGGTTTTATTTCAAATAGCGAAGCATCATGACTATAAAAATCTCTTGTAGCTATAGAATCGTCAAGCTCACCGCTAAAACCAGCTTTATTGAGTTTGTTTTTAAAATTTTCCATATTCGTTAAACAGTGTAGCTGATTTTATACCTTCTTACAAACCTCTTATGGTAAAATATTCTTGATGAAAAAAGAAAAAGTTCTAATTGTTGGTGCTGGATTTGCAGGTATCAAAGCAGCACTTGAATTGTGCCAAGATTCTCGTTTTGACGTAACAGTACTTTCTGATCAAGAAGAATTTCGCTACTATCCTACCTTGTATCACGCAGCGACTGGCGGTCTTCGCGCGAATGCAACTATACCGCTTTCAACATTGTTCAAGGATCTCCCTATAACGTTCGTAAAGGATAGTGCGTTATCTCTCGATACAAAAGCTAAGATAGTAAAAACTACCGGCCAACAATCTATAACGTATGAAACGATTATCCTAGCGCTCGGTGTGGTTACAAACTACTTCGGAATACCTGGCCTTCAAGAATATGCGTATGGCATAAAATCAATTGAAGAAGCTGAACGATTTAAAGCGCATATTCACAAGCAGCTCATAGATGAACATCACCCAGATATGCACTATGTCATTGTGGGAGCTGGACCGACCGGAATTGAGCTAGCCGGTGTGTTGCCATCATACTTACGACGCATTATGGAAAACCACGGAATTGCCAATAAGAACATTCATATTGACTTAATAGAGGCTGCACCTCGATTGCTTCCAAGATTGCCACAAGATGCCTCAAGAATGGTAGAAAGACAACTCAAGCGCTTAGGCATTAAGTTGTATTTGGGCAAAACAGTACAGGCCGAAACAGCTGACGAGCTTCTTGTTAGTGGTAAACCGATTCGCAGCCACACCGTGATTTGGACAGCGGGTGTCACTAATCATCCGTTTTTCAAGGATAATGGCTTCGTGCTGACAAAACGCGGTAAAGTAGCCGTCGATACTTACTTACAAGCTGAAGATAATGTATTTGTGCTAGGCGACAATGCCAACACTCCGTATAGCGGAATGGCACAAACCGCTATACTGGATGGTGATTTTGTTGCCCACAATCTTAAACGACGCGCAGACGGCAAAGAATTTAAGAGCTATTTGGCAATCAAGCCTGTGACAGTAATACCTGCTGGAGAAAAATGGGCTGCGGTGATATGGAATAAATTGCGTATTTATGGGTGGCTCGGATGGGCTCTTCGCTCAGCCGCAGACCTAAAAGGCTTTCACGATTATGAATCGTGGACAAAGGCTACGCGCCAGTGGCTTACTGAATACGGAACTGAAGAAAACTGTACAGTCTGTGCCGCTGCAGCAATTCAGTAAACGTCAGGTACAATATCACTATGGATAAGTTTGCGGCGGCGTATAGCAGCTTAAATGCTCAGCAAAAACGTGCAGTGGACACCTTAGAGGGTCCGGTCTTAGTGATTGCCGGTCCAGGCACAGGCAAAACTCAGATACTTACAACGCGTATCGCAAATATATTAGACAAAACAGACACCTTGCCGCAAAACATACTCTGTCTAACCTTTACTGAATCAGCTACAGATACTATGCGGCAGCGCTTGGTTGGTATGATTGGGCAAGATGCGTATAACGTTACCATAAGCACGTACCATGCCTTTGGTAGTGAACTTATTAGACGGTATCCAGAATATTTCAGTAATTCGTACGACCAGCAGCCCGTTGATGACCTGACACTTGATGCAATATTTCGCTCAATTCAACTGCAGTTACCATACAGCAACCCGCTAAAGCACGAAGTTTTTTTAAGGGATGTAAAATCACTGGTGAGTGATTTCAAGCGCGCACTATTAACTCCTAATGATGTTCGCAAGATTGCTAAATCTAATGAATCTTTCATACAGCAAGCAACTGAAATATGTCACGATATTCTGGCTGGTTTAGTCCGCATCGATAAAAAAGCTGTACCGCTGTTTAATGATCTCCTGCAGGCAAGTGCACAATTACTTCCAGAAACTAACAATTTTTCATTCACCCCACTTGCAGTGCTTTGGAATCAACAACTCCTTTCGGCGATAGAGCAAGCTGAGATGACCGGAAAAACGAATAGTCTGACACTTTGGAAAAATAATTGGCTAGAGAAAGATCGTGCCAATCGATTCATTGTAGCTGGCATTAACAGTGTACGTAAAATGCAAGCCGCAGCAGATATATACGAACAGTATCGTACAATGCTCGCGCAACGAAATTTATATGATTACGATGATATGATTCTGCAAGCTATCCGTGGTTTGGAAGCTCATGAAGACTTACGCTATAGCCTTCAAGAGCGCTATCTATACCTTTTACTTGATGAATTTCAAGATACGAACGAAGCTCAACAAAAACTTGTGCAGCTTCTTACCGATAACCCCATCAACGAAGGACGACCTAACGTACTGGCAGTGGGCGACGATGATCAAGCAATATATGCCTTTCAAGGTGCCGACTATTCTCACATGCTTACGTTCTATCAGCACTATAAAGATGTAGAAGTAATACCGCTTACGCAAAATTACCGCTCTTTACCTGCAATACTAAAAACTGCGGAAGGAGTAAGTGGGCAAATTGACGCACGACTACACAAACACTTTCCTGCTATAGATAAGACACTTATTGCTTCTAACACTAAAATACCTAGTCCAGCTGTTGTCGAACGTCGCGAATTTATCAGTGATTTAAGCCAAAATACCTGGATTGCACAGCAAATACATGGGCTTATCAGGCAGGGAGTTTCGGCATCTGAGATAGCTATCCTTGCTCCAAAGCATGAGTATTTGGAATTACTCGTCCCATTTCTCCATCATAAAAATATTTCTGTGCATTATGATAAGCGAGAAAATGTGCTTGATGATCAAGTTGTGTCCGAATTGGTTTTAATGAGTCGATTAGTACTTGCATTACAGAAAGGTGAACAAAAAATTGCCGATACACTATGGGCTCAAATATTGAGTTTAACTTTTTGGCAATTACCCACAAGTCTGATATGGAATATAGCTTGGCAAGCGCGCGATACAGCTAGTTCATGGACCGAAACGTTGTGTGCTATCAATGAAACAAAATACATAGCACTTTTTTTTATTAACTTAAGTATGCGCGCTGAAGTGGAACCCCTGGAGTCAATGCTAGACTTTCTAATAGGAATATCTGCGGTTCAACTACACGAACACGATATAGTTGAATATCGAACGCCATTTTTTGAGCATTACTTTGGACCACTTACACTTGATCGCGATAATACTCAAGATTATTGGAACTTATTATCGAACTTAACTGTACTGCGTCAACACATTCGAGATTATCGTTTGGCAGAATTAACGCCTTTACGACTCCCTGATTTTATCGATTTTGTTGAGGCTAGTCGTAATGCTGGGATAAAAATTCTTAATACTAATCCTTATCAAGAATCTTCTGAAGCCGTACAACTGATGACCGCATATAAAGCAAAAGGACAAGAATATCGAGCAGTATTTTTAGTAGCAGCGGTTGATGAAGTTTGGGGCGCAAAGGCACGAAATCTTGGTAATCGAATAGCGCTACCTCAAAACATGCAATATATTCGTTATGCAGGTACTACCGAAGATGAGCGACTTCGCTTGTTATACGTTGCGCTCACTAGAGCCGAAACTCACATATACATCACCAGTTATACCGCTACGTATACTGGACGTAAAACTACACGATTAAAATACTTGCAAGAATATACAAATGAAGATGGCGTAGTTATTAGCCCCTTATTACCAGTAGAAAATCAGATAGTAATAAAAAAAGATGCGGAAGTACCAGAATTAGATCATCTTTCCGTGTACTGGCAACATCGCCATTACCGTGCCATTGAACAGCCTGAGCTAAAGAATTTACTGCAACCGCGTTTAACTAATTTCACACTAAGCGCAACGGAACTGAATTGCTTTACGGACACGTCAAATGATGGACCATCGTCAGTACTAACGCAAAGCTTGCTTTGCTTTCCTAAAGCCTCAACCATAAACAGTCATTACGGCAGTGCAGTGCATGAAACATTAGACTGGATATTTCGTCAATATAAGGTAAAGGGTCAACTTCCAAAACAATCACAGGTTGTTTTAGAATTTGAAAATCGATTGCGGAAGAAGCGCCTAGGGGAACCACACGAGAGCCTACTTTTGCAGCGCGGTCGTAACGTCATTAGTACCTACTTAGATCAACGCGCCCACACATTTCACGCTAACGATTTTAGCGAATTTAATTTTCGTAATGAAGGCATATTTATAGGTAATGCGCATTTAACTGGAAAAGTTGATCGCCTAATCGTGAACCCACAAGAAAAAACTATTTCTATTGTAGACTTTAAAACTGGTCGCGCCCATCAGAAATGGACAACAGAAATTAAGCTGCATGCGTACCGTCAGCAACTTTACATGTACAAAATACTCGTCGAAAATTCACATACATTTCACGAGTACACTGTGCAGGATGCATACTTGGAATTCGTCGAACCTGATGAAACAGGCATAATACGAGAATTGCATCTTGAATTTAGCAAAGAATTTGAATACGATTTTAAACGCATCATAGAAAGCGTATGGCAACATATCATGAATTTACAATTTCCCGATGTCTCCGCATATACCCCTGATGTAAAAGGTATCATGCAGTTTCAAGCTGATCTTATTAAAGGTAATATCTAAGGGAGCCTTAAAAAACTAAAACGCTCCCGCGTGTTTCGGGAGCGTTTTATAAAATACGTAATCTAAATTACTTCTTACGACGCGTAGTAGTGGTTTTCTTACGCGCTGTGGTTGCAGTTGCAGTTTTAGTTCGTGCAGTTTTACTTGCTGTTTTAGCAGCAATAGGTGTTGCGACAGCTTTGTCAGATGCTACTACTTCTGCTTCTTCCATAGGACGAAAAAGCAATCCATAGACAACTACTGCACCTGCTAACGCACCAATAACAGGACCAGCTACATATGTGCCCCAGCCCATGCTACCCCATATTTCCCATGCACGAGTCCCGAGGGCTACCGCTGGATTTGAGATACCAATACCTGCTGCAGCAGCAACAATGATACCGAGCGCATAGGATACGCCTACAGTTGCAGCGCGCGCACCATTGGAAAGTACACGACCAAAAGCAACTGCGCCCCAACCTACCGCTAGAATAAATGAACCGACAATTTCAGCTACAAATACACGACCTACATAGTGACCACCAATTGGCTGCAGGCTACTGTTAACAAAGTAGGTATATAGACCATATGCAGCCCATGCACCAAGCAATTGCATAATGACGTATACGATCCCAGTTACGGTACCTACTTTACGCGCAACCCAGAGCGCGATGGTAATTGCTGGGTTTAAATGTGCACCTGATACTTCGCCCACCACGAGCATAGCCATTGCTACCGCTAATCCAGCAGCTAGTGCTACAAAATATGGTACGCCGATCGTGGAACGCTGAACGCTTAAAAACACGAGCGTCAGGACCCCGGTACCAAGAAACTCAGCCACCAACATGGCTAACTTGCGTCGTCCAAACATTTGGAACCTCCACTTAATATTTACAACCGTATCGTACCGTTACTTACAGCATTTGTAAAGGGGATAGCTTACGCTGCTACGCTTATTATCGCAGTTGGATGTCCAGGAGCTACCAATTGATGGGTAATGGCTAATGTAATGTAATCGGCGGCCATTAATAATCTATGCTCTTCTTGCGGCGTGCCAGCCATAGTCCAAGCTAACTTTTTAGCAAACCAACGATCATAAATAAATAACTCCCCATCCATAGCATCGCGATTAACGGTAATCTCAGGAATTTCTATAATCACTATGCCTTGCTCAACGTGCTCACCATACAATACTTCTAGATGTTGTGGGTGCATTGAACGTAATGCGTCGCGATATGCTACTGAATTGTAGCCGTCAAAAATTCCAGTCTCACTCGCGCGTTGCACAGCAAGACACACTTCTTCATATGTTTCGTCATGCATAAACAAAGTTGCGTCATCTGCGCCATAAATAGTAGCCATTGTTTCGCTGATTGGTCCGACTGATTTTTCTTGTTTGTATGAAGCACTTTCAGTGTTGGCATCACGTATCGCCGCAATGAGTGTGTCCATCGCCCCACAGCCCGTAGACTGGGTGTCCCAAAACTTGGCAAGTGTCGTATGTGCTGCATCAACAAATGGCACGTCTAATGATTCTAGAAACTGGCTAATAGTGTTTTTACACTCATTAAAATTTTGGGCTTTTTGTATCATCGGAATATTCGCAGCTAGCGCCATTAATGTTGCGAAATGGAAAGTGCCGCCTGGTACATGCGCACGTAAGGGTATGGGGGTCTTTGCTAATTGCGTTTCATTTAATGGTGTGTCTCGATGCACATTGGCAATAGCTTCAGCACTACACAGTGCGCAGCGCCCATCAATACAACATGCAGAATTGGTAACATCAACACGCACTAAATTAGATGTAGCACGCTCAAATGCTTTTGCGCTGTCATCATCGTCAAGGGTTGACACTATTTGATGGTCGCCAATTTTTCCTATATTAATTCGACCAACAATAGTTAAAGCTGCAGCAGTATGCTCATCAATCATCACATTATTCATAAATAAATATAGATCCTATATCTCTAAAATTTTACACATAAAGGCTAGCATAGACCTCATTATTGCTAATTACAAGCGATTTTGGTGACGAATATTACAGCATTAACACCGTACACCGATGCTATACTGGGTCAACTTATTAGAAGCGAACATGGAAGAAGACAAGTCGCGCCGTATGAATTCTCTTATATCATTAACATTAAATGATACTGCGACCTTCTTGCACGACTTACAGTGCGGAGAACAAAACGTAGACGTGCTGTGGTGTGCAATTGCAGTGGATGACGTCAATATACCACTGGTATTATCAATTGCAACCAATATTGCAATCGTGCATGCTAATCCTGCCTTAAAATTTGCCATTATTAAAGGGTATCTCATGTGGGATGTACTAGAAGAACGTCGCAAGGCAAAACAAGAAATACGCGCGTTATGGTTCTCGGGTACACAATAGTGTATTAACCGTTGGCTTATAACAAAATAATTTCACCCGATACGTGCAACTGTTATTATAGTAAGCAGTTAAGAGGTAGTTTTGATAATGTTCCAGGAGTTCAAGAAATTTGTTTTACGCGGCAATACCGTTGATCTTGCCGTTGCAGTCGTAATTGGCGCAGCGTTCAACTCAGTAGTGCAAGCGCTAGTTAAAGACATAATTACCCCCGTAGTAGACATTTTTTATAACCAAAAAAATAGTGATTTTGCCCATCAGACGTTCACGGTACATGGAAGTCAGTTTTTTTATGGAGACTTTGTCAATACAGCTATATCTTTTCTGCTTATAGCAGCCGTTGTATTTTTCCTTGTTGTACAACCTATAAACAAATTACTAAGTATGTCGGCGCGTAGCAAAAACACTGAGGAACCAACAACAAAAAAATGTGCATTTTGTTTTAGTGAAATTGACAAGCGAGCAACGCGCTGCGCGTTTTGTACAGCTAAATTGTCGTAGGGTTATTTTTCATTAGTGGTGATTTTCTGAAGTACGTTATCAATAGAAGACTGACGAACACGCATCTCTGCCAAACCTATCGAAATACTTCCCACAGCAAGTAACAGCATCCCGTCCTGCATTGTTTCAATAGCTGCATGCGGAAAATATGGCGCAGCGTTAAACGGCATTACCGTGTAATTAGCGACAGAAGATGCAATATATTCTGCGCCACCAGACACGCCCCCAATTGCTAAAGCCCCAAAACCTGCTCCCAGCAGTATTGAGCCCACTTTAAAACCTAGTCTGTGCGCTGCTCGCGCAGCGCGACGAATATCAGACATGTTTTGGCCTTCTGGTAAAAGCCGTTCTGCTATTCGTCCTCTTTGCATATATGAAATTGCACTTCAGTGGGCTATAGATACGTAATTCTATAGCATAGCTATCGAGATTGATGCCGACGCTTAAGACCTGCTACTTGCAGTCGTACGGCGCTGCGATCAACCAATGCTTGCGCGTGTTCCAATGAAACTTGATCTTTTGCTTCTAATTTAAGCTTTTCAGCACGCTCTAATGCAGCTTTAGCTTCATGTTCGTTAATCTCATCTGGCGTATCGGCTTCGTCTACGATAACGCGTAGACGGTTGTCAGCTACTTCAATAACGCCACCGTGTGTTGCAAAATGTTCCATGGCATAATCAGGATCTTTAGCCGTGCGTCGAATACTAATGACACCATTGGTTGCCGCAGATATGAGCGGCATGTGTCCTGGTAGTACGCCAATTTGGCCGTCAAGTGTGGGCAAGACTACTTCATAGACATCGTCGTCAAACTTAGTACCAGTGAGGGTAACTAATTGCAGGTGTAGCATTACTTCTTTTTCTCAACCTTTACTTCAGAGATATCACCCTTCATATAAAACGCTTGCTCAGGCTTATCATCGTGCTTACCATCAAGTATTTCACGAAAACCGGCTATGGTATCCGAAAGCTTTACATACTTTCCAGCTGCACCGGTAAACGTTTCGGCAACGAAAAACGGTTGTGTAAGGAAGCGTTGAATCTTGCGTGCACGAGCAACAGTTTGTTTGTCTTCTTCAGAAAGCTCTTCCATGCCAAGAATTGCAATAATATCCTGGAGATCTTTGTAGCGCTGCAGCACGCGTTGTACTTCGCGAGCAACGTTATAGTGATCTTCGCCAACTATTTCAGGATCAAGAAGAGTAGAGCTTGAATCAAGCGGGTCAACGGCGGGGTATAGACCTAACTCAGTAAGCGCACGGTTTAGGGCGATTGTACTATCGAGGTGAGCGAACGTTGTTGCCGGTGCCGGATCCGTAAAGTCGTCAGCCGGGACATATACTGCTTGCACCGAAGTAATAGAACCTTGCTTAGTTGATGTAATACGCTCTTGAAGGGCACCCATTTCTTGTTGCAAGTTAGGCTGGTAACCAACTGCAGATGGCAATCGACCTAGCAAAGCTGAGACTTCAGAACCAGCTTGTGTAAAACGGAAAATATTGTCAATAAACAACAGTACATCCGAACCCTTGTCGCGGAATCCTTCAGCGATAGTTAGTCCAGATAGGGCAACACGCAAGCGAGCGCCTGGCGGCTCATTCATTTGGCCAAAGACAAGAGATGTATTCTTAATAACACCCGACTCTTGCATTTCACCATATAAATCGTTACCTTCGCGCGTTCGCTCACCAACGCCTGCAAATACGGAATAGCCACTATGGAATTTTGCAATGTTATTTATAAGCTCCTGGATGAGTACAGTTTTTCCTACACCAGCACCGCCAAAGAGACCAGCCTTACCACCTTTGGCCATGGGACAAATTAAGTCAATTACTTTAATACCTGTCTCGAGTACTTCAACACGACCAGCTTGGTCGATTAATGGTGGGGGAGTTTTATGAATTGGCGACTTTTCCTCAAAATCACCTCCCTGATTGTCTATAGGATGACCAGTAACATTAAACATGCGGCCAAGAGTCTTATCGCCAACAGGCATAGAAATTGGTGCGCCAGTATCCGTCACTTCCGTACCACGCTCCAAGCCATCAGTACCGCCAAGCGCAATAGCCCGCACACTTGATTCGCTCAAGTGCTGCGCAACTTCAAGCACAAGTGTGCTGTCTTCAAGAGTCACTTCTAGGGCGTTGAAAATTGCTGGTAAATTATCTGTACTAAATTCAACGTCTACCACGACACCTACTACCTGTGTAATGGTACCTTTCGTCGATGCTATTGCTGCTGTTGCCATATTCCTCCTTAGTCTAGTCTTTCAATGCTTCTACGCCGCCGGATATTTCTGCTAATTCTTGGGTTATAGCCGCTTGGCGGGCAGTATTATATTCCAATGTATAATCACCAATAAGTTCATTTGCGTTATCTGTCGCGTTCTTCATGGCAAGCATGCGCATACTATGCTCACTAGCTTTACTTTCGAGCAAACCCTGCCATATCTGAACTTCAATGAGACGAGTGGCCACTTGGCTGATAACCGTTTCAACATCTGGTTCAAAATTGAAGACCACTGAATCAGGGGCAATTGCTTCACCTGAGTCCACAAGATGAGCGGGTAGAAGCGATAGGTCAGTTGCCACTTGCGAAATGTTAGATTTAAATTGAGTGTATAGCAAATGGACTTCATCTACTTCTTTGTCTGCATGCTTGCTGACAATAGTGTTTAAAATAGGACGAATATCATTTTCAGTCGGATTATCGCCAAAATCGCCGTAGGCCGCAACAAGTTCTAACCCCGCCACACGTCTCGCAAACTGAGCACCTTTGCTTCCAATTGTAATCACATGACTTTTTACGTGGTTAGATTGATCTACGCGAACCGCGGCCGTGAGGAGCTTGAAAATATTAGGATTATAGGCACCCGCCAGACCGCTGCTACTGGTCACAATAATATACAGTTTATTTTTAACTGGCCTAACGGCAAATAAAGGATGTTGCTCAACTTCTTTAATAGTATTGAGACGTGCGAGCAGGGCATAGGCGGCTTCGCGATAATCACGACTTAGCCGCGCAGCATCTTGTGCTCGCCGCATTTTTGAAGCAGAAACGAGCTCCATAGCTTTCGTTATCTGACGGGTGTTACGGATCGAATTAATTCGTCGCTTTAGGGTGATCGTGCTAGCCACTGCTATGTCCTACTTAACTTCCTTTTTGTCAGTACTCTCAGACACTGCGTATCCCTTAGCAACTTCTTGTGCCACTTTTAGAATAGTCGCGTTTTGCTCATCACTGGGTTTATCGCCAGTATTTATAGCTTCAACTAGCTTGGCATGCTTAGCCTTAAGATCACGGAAGAGTGCCTCTTCAGCAGCCTTAATTTTTTCTAAAGGCACAGCATCGAACGCGCCATTGGTAGCGGCGTAGAGCGATGCATACATCTGCCAAATGGCGTACGGGGCAAACTGGGGTTGCTTCAAAAGTTCAGTCAATCGTTGTCCACGTTCAATAGTTTGACGAGTTTCAGGATCGAGGTCTGTAGAGAATTGGGAAAATGCTGCAAGTTCACGGAACTGAGCTAAGCTCAGTTTTAAGCCGCCGCCTACAGCCTTAATAGCTTTTGTTTGTGCAGCACCACCGACACGAGAAACCGACAATCCTACGGAGATAGCTGGTCTGATACCTTGATAAAACAAGTTCGTCTCAAGGAATATTTGACCATCCGTAATAGAGATGACGTTAGTTGGAATATACGCACTAATATCACCCGCTTGCGTTTCAATGATAGGTAACGCAGTCAAGGAGCCGCCACCAAGTTCATCATTTAATTTTGCGGCACGCTCCAGAAGTCGTGAATGGAGGTAGAACACATCGCCTGGGTACGCTTCTCGACCGGGTGGACGACGCAAGAGCAATGACATTTGACGATAGGCAACTGCATGCTTCGACAGATCGTCAAATATTATAAGTGCATGCTGCCCGTTATCTCTAAAATATTCACCCATTGCAGCTCCTGCGTATGGTGCGAGATAGAGCATTGCAGCGGGATCAGCAGGACTTGTAGCAATAATAATGGTTTGATCCATTACTCCTTCGCGCTTGAGACGCTCCTGAAGAGCTGCAATTTTTGACAGCTTTTGCCCAATAGCAACGTACACGTTTATGACACCAGTTTTCTGACGTGCCTGGTTTATCATTGTATCGAGTGCAATAGCCGTCTTACCAGTTTGGCGGTCACCAATAATGAGTTCTCGTTGGCCTCGACCAATCGGAACCATTGCATCAATTGCCATTAAGCCGGTCATGAGTGGCTCATGCACACTCTTTCGGGCTAACACGCCAGGGGCAGGGCGTTCAACTCGTGACACTTGTTTTGCGTTGATCGCGTCGCCACCATCGAGTGGATTTCCAAGCGGGTCTACTACGCGACCTACCAACTCTGGTCCAACCGGCACCTCTAGAACTTTACCGGATAGACGAGCTTTTGCACCTGCACGCACTTCAACGTCTTCACCGAGCAGTACAGCTCCGATTTCATCTTCGCCCAAGTTGAAGGCAAATGCGGTCACCGGTTGGCCGTCATTACCGTCGATCTCTAGCATTTCGTTATAGCCAGCCTTACGTAAACCGTAAATCCAGGTAATGCCATCGCCAACACGAGTTACGATGCCAACGTCTTCAATCTCCGGTCTTGTTTTAAGTTCGGCAATTGCCGCCCGGATGTCATCTGATAATTCTTTAATAGACAGTTCGGCCACTAGTGTTCCTTTCCTGCATTTACTAACTGTTTAAACTTATTAAGGCTTGAGCGAACAGATAAATCAAGTTGCTGGTTAGCGAGCTCTAAACGCACGCCACCAATAATTGTTGCATCTCGCTCTTCGCTAACGATAATGGTCTGAGCTGCTGGATACAATTCACGTATTTGTGCTTCTATATCTTGCTTATCTTTAGGGCTCAAGTCGTGAGCACTACTCGCAAGTACTTCCACGACGCCTCGCTCCGCCCGTAACTGCATAATATCTCTGAGCAACGATTCAAGATCGCTCACGCGACCAGTCTCCAACAAGTAAGCAGCAATTTCTTCTGCGAGCTGCGCAGTACTCAACGAACCAAATCGCTGGACTATAACGTCGGCAAGCTGCAATCGCGAAACTTTACTCATGCGGCAGAGCGCTCCCGTAAGGCTTGATCAATTAAAGCAGCGTCTTTTTTCGCATCAACCTTTTCACCAATAATAGCTTCGGTAGCATCAGATACTAATGCTACAACTTCCTTTTCTAGTTGCTTACGTGCGCGTCGTACTTCTTGTACCGCTCGGCTCTCTGCTTCTTTGATAATACCCTCAGCTTTTTGACGTGCACCGTCTTCAGCTTCACGCACAACTTGACGACCAGTATCGGTCGCTTCGGCGACAATAGCGTCTGCTTGACGACGTGCGTCATGGAGCAGCTCATCTACTTTACTATCAAGCGCCGCTTTCTCCTTGCGCATTTGTTCGCCAAGTTTTACACCGCTCTCAATCGTCTCGCGGCGTTCGCGCATTACTTTAAGTATTGGACCAAACGCCCATTTCCGAAGTACCAAATAGGCAAGTACGAAAGTAATGAGTTGGATAAGGAAAGCCTTACCATCTACACCGAGTGCGCCAATACCGGAAGAAGAATCAGCTCCAAATTGTGTAAATAAAACGCTCAAAGTTCGCTCCGAATTACTTTACAAAGAATGTTGCGGCAAAGGCCAATAGACCGTACACCTCAATAAGACCGATAAATACAAATGCTTGACCAATAAACTTAGCAGCTTCTGGATTGCGCCCAGCAGCAGATAGAAAATTACCGCCAATAATACCCATACCGATGGTTGGACCAATAAAACCACCACCAATCATGATGCCTTTTCCGATTATTGCCGTATTTACAGCTTCTGCTAGAAGTACCATAGGATGTTTCTCCTTTTGTTAGTTACATTATTGTGCTGGCATGTTGGCACTGACCCATATTAAGCAGTTGCCTCCGCTTCGCTCGCGCCTATTGTTTCAGTAACGAGCTCCTCGGTCAAGTCATGCTCCTCACTATGCGCATTAACTGTCATTGCGAGGTACATAACAGAGAGGACTACAAAAATATATGCTTGCAATGCGTCAACACCAAATTCTAACAGTGTAAACGGCAATGCAGTTATGGGGGCTAACACATGACCAAGATAGGCGAAAACTGCTATAACAATATCGCCAATAGTAATATTTAAGAAAAGTCGTAAGCTCAAGCTTAATACTCTTGTCAAATCGGTAATCATTTCGATGATGCCAATAAGAAAATACATTGGGTTCAAAGGGCTCCCCACAAAGAAATGTCGAAGATACTTAAAGAAGCCGCCACTTTCTTTAATAGATGCACCGTACACCACTGCCATGGTTACCGCTCCCATAGCTAAGGTGCCGTTTAAATCGGCAGTAAATGCGCGAAGCAGAGGGGCGCCGTGCAATTGAAACCCATCGCCCACAAACGGGAGCAAGCTAAACCAGTTGTTGATGAGAATAAAAAAGAACAGCGTAATAAAGTAGGGGACATACTTTCGACCTTTCTTAGGATCATCAAAGGCACTTTCAACTAAGTTGGTAACGAAATCCACGCCAAATTCAAAATACTGTACTATTCCACCTTGTGGCTTAACACGAACTCGACGCGCAACAAGAATTAAAATTACGCAAATGGCAAGGGCGCTTAACCACCCGTATAAAATTGCATTCGATATTGGAAAACCACCAATTGTAAAAAATGTGTGCGGTGCGACATGCACGACTGGTCCTGCTTCACCCACTGCAAACAAAGACATAAAATTACTCATGTGATTTACGCTGTTTATTCTCCGTTATGAAGGTAATGTTATTAGTCAACTTAAGAGTTCGCCGAATAGTTACAATTGATAAGCCAATTGCTATCAAAAAACCCAGAATCAATAGTATTGGTGTTGTCTTGAAATGCTTATCAAGTTCGGCGCCGCCAACTAAAGGCACCAGAACACTGAGTGCAAGACGCCAACTCATATCCAGCCCCATGCTAAAAAACAGCGATGTAGGAGTGCCGGACTTACGTTGCTCCTCGTTTTTTGTACCCATTCAGTAGTATCATAACAGGTACAGCCCTATACGCGCAACACCGTAAACGGCGTATTACTGCTTGGTCTCAGCGTAGCTTTACTTTACTTTGTATAGTGGTACAATAGAACGTATGAACAACAACGTTATAGTCTACAGTGCTACGTGGTGCGCGTTCTGTCACGCCGCTAAACAATACTTCGATAAACTTGGTATTAAATATGAAGATCGTGATGTTGAGTCAGATCCAACATATGCTCAAGAGGCAGTCACAAAGAGCAATCAGCGTGGCATACCAGTCATTGATATTGCCGGAGATGTCATTATAGGATTTGATCGTCCTAAAATTGATGCTTCACTCAAAAAGCACAATTTAGTGTAAGAATTCTCACAACGTTGCAGCGTAACCATTAGCTACACTGTAGCTTGAGGAATACGCGCATGATCAATCCAGCACCATATCAAGAAGAGTTCTTCTTTGACAACGGGGAAACAACGTCACAGAGTTTTCATGGTGGCTCTTTTGAGCAGTTGAGCACAATTCGTGAAGACAAATTGTCAGAAAAATCGGACACTGAACAACATTTAGCCCTCTTGGAACAATATGAACAGGCTCAAAAATGGCCTTCGCTGGATAACATATCATTTAATGAAGCGGCGTTATTTGGCGGTACTTTGCCCCCCACACCAGATTCACAGGTTCGTGCGGTTTTGCGCGGTACGATAGAAGCTGCTGATGAGTTACAGAATAATAACCCTTCCGACATACTGCCAAGACTAGACATCAGTGATCCAATGACCGTAAACGCAAGATTAGGCGCCGTACAATCTTACTTTAAAAAACAGAGAACAATCAGTCCTGATAGTAAGCCTAAACCCATTGGATATTACGTGCAGTTTAGCGAAATTAAAGTGGAGTTAATGCACCTTCTTGAGAAACAAAACCATCCGCTGTATCAAGCCCTTAATCAAGTACGATTAGATAGTGCCCGTCGCCAAACAGAAGCCGCTCTAGACGGCGGTAGAACCACTTTCATGAGCCGAGCTGACATCGAGAAACTAGAAGAAAATATTATAAAATTCGCATTTACAGAAGACATAATAGCTTTTGCAGATATGCGTATAAAAGATCTGCGTAGAACAGACAGAGAGCGACGCGCTAAAACATAATCATAGCTTGCAGTTACGTCTGTTGGCCGGCATACTCTAATCATGGCTTTAGAAGACTACAAAACTAAACAGTCAGTTGTTATTGTATACACCGGAGAAAGTAAGGGTAAAACCAGTGCTTCTTTAGGTCTCATGATACGTGCGCTCGGCAATCGATGGAACGTCGCTTTTATCCAATTTATTAAATATTGGGGCGTTGGTGAACACGTGTTTATCCGCGATATTCAGCCACTATTTAAAGATCAACTCTACTTTTACAAAGGTGGCAAAGGTTTTTATAAAGCCGGGGACATGAGTGCGGAATTTGTGAGTGAAGAACAACATAAGCAAGCGGCTCAATCCACGTTTGAGGAAGCCCTTACAGCAGTACAAAGTGGTACATACGATCTAGTTATTTGTGATGAAATAAATAATGCAGTTCATGACGGTCTGTTAACAAAGTCCCAGCTCAAAGAGTTAATTACATCGCGTAATCCTAAAACAAGCTTGTGCATGTCAGGCCGCAATTTTCCTAACGACATGCTGCAATATGTTGATATTGCGACTAATATGCACAAAATAAAACATCACTTTGATGACAAATATTTGGCCAATAAGGGTATCGATTTTTAATTCGATTATGTTATAGTTAGCTTCACTATGTCAGAAGCTATATATTCAGGCGCATACAGACCGCTTGATTTGGAACGACTCGTTGTTCTGGTTAATCCTGTCACAACAAATGCAAACATGTGGCAGCAACATGTTGATGATTTTGCTGAAATACCTAAATTTCGAAAGCCGCACATCATTACGACTGAACAAAAAACTGAGGATACAGTCGACAAAATGGCTCATGATGTACGAGAGGGCGATCTTATCTATGTCTGGAGTGGCGACGGTGGCACGAACGATGCGATACAGTTTGTGGGAAGCAGAGAAGCGCCTAATGTGGGGGTCATGGCTTCAGAAGCTGGTGATGCGAGAAACTTCAGAAAAGCAACTATAGATGACGTTTGGGATGGTCGCCCCAGCGAAGTACTAAAACATGGTAGATTTACATCTGTTTGCCCATTACGCACTAGGGTAGAAGGTCGCGACAACTACACGCAACTAGCGCTGACGGTTGTCGGCATAGGCGCAATGGCCACAGGCGCTGAGATACTCGACGAACCAAAGCACCGCAATCATCCGCTGCGCCAAAATCTACATACCAGATTACTGTATCAAAAGTATCTCGCCCTAAAAGCACTTCCTAAAATTCATGATTTGCACGTAGAAGATTCATCTGGAGAGCCTATGACCGTTGCTGAAGTGATGGCCGTAAATGCTCCACTCATTGCCAAAGAATTTAAGTTTGATACTCAGATCGATGATCCTGACTTTTTAGTAGGTATTATACGAAGTGCAAATATTATTCGTTTGACACGAGCCATCATGAGTATGCGCAAGGCAGAACTACCTGTGTGTCGTATTTCTGATGAAACTGAGTCAGTGTCTTTTCATTTAATTGATAGTGAGCAGAATCAACATGCGCGCATCCACTTAGATGGGAAAGCTCGAGTGTTGGCACCAGGCAGTCACGTAACTATTGACCAAGTAACCGGCATGGATAGGAGTCATCAACCTATCAGTACCATAACGTCGCGATTGGCCGCCTAACTTATACCGTAGGTTAAAGCTCTCCAGCTATTGCAATTAATTTCTGCTACAATACTCGCCATGAGCAGACCTACCCTCTACCTTTTTGTTGGTTTTCCTGGTGCTGGTAAAACTTCAATTGCAAAAGTAATTCATGAAGCAACGGGGGCAACGCACCTATGGGCTGATAAGATTAGACGAGAGCGACTAGGACCCCCAAACTACACCCACAAAGAAAATCTGGAATTATACGAACATTTAAATCAGATGACCGGTGAATTACTGCGCGCCGGGAATAGCGTAGTCTATGATACAAATTTCAAATTTCGCAAAGACCGTGATCTGCTGCGAGACATAGCCCATCAACACGGTGCAGAGACGGTAGTGGTATGGTTAACAACACCACAAGCGTTAGCAAAGCATCGAGCCACTGAATCACATCACCAAGGGCATACGCGTATTCATGGAGAAATGAGCCCAGCTGACTTTGATAGACTAGTTGCTGACACTGAGTGGCCTGACGCGAGTGAACATGCCGTTCAGATTGACGGTACGACCATAGACAGTGCAAAAATTCGCCACACCCTTAATATCTTATAGACATTACTCAACAAACGTTGCAGGGTTTACGCGCGGTGCTGTAGTCAACTGAGGGTTTAGCAATGTTCTGAGCCGAAAAGCGCCTTTTCGAATATCATACCCACGATGCAACATATTTATTGCCGGATAAAGCGCCAGAACAAACGCTACCACTTCATACATATGCCGGCCACTCTTTAATCCATGCGCTGCATATGTGCGTGGGCTCGTTAAGCTATAACGCGCAAAATCTCTGAAATTGTATGCTGCCTGGCGGTATAGGACATCAACTTCAAGCCGTTCGTCATACCGTACTACATATCCGCACTGATTGGCGTGAATTGCAAGATCAAAGTCTTCATGAAGGCCAGCAGTGTGGCATACCGTTTTACGTATTGCCAACCAGACATCACGGCGAATTGCCATGTTAGCACCCTGTAAAGCCACTTCTCGGCCTAACAGTCGCGCCATACGTCGACGCCAAAAGAGATCAATACGATCAACGAGCCGTGCAGCCGCGATATCTTTATAATGTACCCGTCCCGTAACCGCAGCGAGTGTATCGTCTTGAAACGCCTCAATTATTGTGGCTATCCAAGTGGGTGAAAGTACGGTGTCAGCATCAATCCGACCAATAATGTCCCCCCGTACACTGTTAAAACCCTTGTCACGAGCGTAAACAACTCCTTGACGATGCTCATGAAGCAGGGTAACAAAGGGGTACTGCTCAGCAATAGTCGCAGTTTGATCACTCGAGTTATTATCAACGACAATTACTTCATATGGCTGAACGGTTTGCGCTGCCATAGCCGCTAAACAGGCGGCCAACTGTTCCTCCTCGTTGTATACTGGAACCACGATGCTAACACGAACATTTTTATTCATCAGACTATCCTCTATTGTATGCCAAAATCTATAAAAGTTTACGTACATAAACTGGTAACGGGCTTAAGCGCGTATTGGCACTCAAGTGTATGGCGGCGTATCAAAATACTAGTCGTATGTATTATTGTCGTAGTCTTTGGAAGCATGTACGGAGTTGCGGAGTGGTATATACATAGCGAGCAAAACAAGCAATTACAGCTTGGCGTAAGCTTCATACCCGATTATGCAGAATACTTAGGTGTCAATCCTCAAGCGAACATGGACGCACTACTGGCAATTGGCGTGCGCCATTTTCGGCTTGTCAGTTATTGGAGCGATGGTGAGCCAAGCCCTGGTCAATACGACTTTAGCCAACTGGATTGGGAATTTCAAAAAGCAGAAGCAGCTCATGCACATATCGTGTTGACAGTTGGCTTACGGCAACCGCGCTGGCCCGAATGCCATCCGCCCGACTGGATAAATACCAGCCAGCCAGAGCAAACTTGGTATCCTGCTCTTAAACGCTATATGGCGGCAGTAATTAATCGTTACAAGAATAGTCCGTCTCTAGAGTCATATCAACTTGAAAATGAATATTTCTTACAGGGCTTTGGTGATTGTCAAGATTTTAGTCGCCAGCGCCTAATAAATGAATACCAGCTCGTGAAATCACTTGATCAAACGCACCCTGTCATAGTAGGGCGAAGCAACAATGCACTAGGGTTTCCTATGGGACAGCCCCAACCAGACGAATTCAGCATATCAATGTACAAGCGAGTATGGGATGCAAACGTCACGCACCGCTACTTTGAATACCCATTTCCTAGCTGGTTTTACGCATTCCTCGCAGGTACGCAGAAACTATTTCTTCACAAAGATATGATCATCGGTGAGCTCCAGGCAGAAGCGTGGCCACCAGATGGTGAAACTATCCTGCAAAGTAGTTTGGCTGAGCAAAGCAAATCCCTAAACGCAACACGTCTTTCTGACCGGGTTACGTTTGCAAAGAACACCGGCATGCGCGGCATTTACTTGTGGGGAGCAGAGTATTGGTACTATCGCTGGCAAATTGAACATGATCCGAGCGTGTGGAACGCCGCGGCACGCATATTTGGTTCAGATTAGTCCTCCTCTCATATTGTATTTTGCATAGGTGACGCAGCGCGTATTCGTTGGTACGGATCTCTATTATCTTTCATAAAATGTATCAGTAAGGCATACTGTAAACCAGTCATGGCAAAGAAGAAGAAAGCACAGTCAAAACAGATTACCAATCGGCGAGCTCGCTATGATTATGAACTTGGCGATTCACTTGTGGTTGGAATTGAATTACTAGGTGCAGAAACAAAAGCTTTACGCTTAGGGCACGGTCAACTGCGGGGTGCATATGTCACAGTCAAAGGTACAGAGCTGTATCTCATGAACGCAACCATTAGTCCCAGTACCGGCATTCCGATACCAGAAGCTGACCAAACGAGAGCGCGCAAGCTGCTTGCGAAACGACGAGAAATTACCTCACTTATTGAAGCGAAACAGCAGGGAAGAACGATTGTTCCACTCGAAATGCTTACACAAGGCCGTTTTATTAAACTTAGGATAGCTATCGGTAAAGGTAAAAAAGCCTACGATAAACGGCAAACGCTTAAAAAGCGCGATGAGGATCGCACTATTCGTGCAGCACTCAAGCAACGGTAATAATTACTCGGCTACGTTATCACTTAGTTAACGTCGCAAATACGACTGTGTTCAAGGAGTACTCACGTGTCGATGTATTGAAGGTGCCGCCGCAGGTAATTAAACGTAACCCTGCATAGGAAATGTTCCCATAGACTTTATTAGTTGGAAAATTATCGCGTGATACTTGTTCCACATCATTGACGGTAAACGTATGCGTTTGTCCATCGGACCGCGTAATTTGAATCGTATCACCAACTTGCACTTTATTAAGATTCCAAAATACGCCTGTGTCATATGCGCCGTCCAAATGCCCAACAATAATCGAAGGACCTATTTCACCAGGAGTCGGTGAGCCTTGGTACCAGCCTGCCATGTGCTCATCATCAGGCACATGGACGCTGCCATCAGGATTACGCCCGACCGTTGCAAGCGGCGTAGTTATTCCCACACTTGGTATAGTCAGCTGTGTGGGTACGGAGCGGGGAAGCGCGAGGCTTGACGCTGCGGGCTTAACCTCCAGCGGGTGACTTGCCCGCGCTGCTGCGGCTGCCGGTTTTGTAAGCGTAATGTTACCGGAGGTATTCACTTGCATACCAAAATGGACGGCACCAGTTAAGGCAACTGCCACAAGAACGGCAAGTGCACCCTGGCGCATATGGAGCGAACCTTGCGATGAATTAAAAGGACGTTGTATGTACGTCATCCAGGCATGGTAGTAATACGTAATACGGGGCTGCCAACGATGTGGCTGCCCCGCATTAGTTTCTCGGTTACGTGGTGATGTAGTAGCCAAGATGTATTCCTTTTACCCGAGCAAATCAGCTAAACGTCGCAAGCCGAAGCCGAGTACACCGATTGAACTGGTAAGCCCAACAGCTGCGCCAACTTTTGAAGTTGAAACACCGCCGCCTTCACCCGCGCCGACGCCACCAGATGGTACGACAACTTGAGCTGCAGTAGTTACTGCACCAGCGCCGAAGCCACCGCTGAGACCGCTCACTGCGCCCATGCCAGTGACAGGTGCTGCACTCGTCGTTGCAACTGGTCCCGCGCCCATGCCTCCTGCAACTTGTTGGGTCACATTGTTAATGGTCTGCGTGCTACAGTCTGGTGAGAATACTACGCCGCTGGCTGTCTGAGTAGGGGTCAACGTTTGCGTTGTAGTATTGCCTTGGCTTGTAGTCTGGGTATTCGTATTCGTCTGACTTGTAGATGGATCAGTACTGCCTGACGTGTTGCTTGTGTTCGACGCGCCATTTGTCTGATCGCCTGATGTGTTACTGCTTGTGCTGCCTTGACTACTTTCTTGTAGCTGTTCAATCTTTACCATGAACACACCACTGCAATTGCCTTGGACCGCAATCTGCTGCCCGTGGCCACCCCCGGTCTGATCGATCCCGCTATTCGTGTATGAACTGGACGTGTTATTGGACGTTGTGTTCGTCGTGGTATTGGATGTAGACGTGTTATTGGTATTGTTACTATCAACATTTGTGGTACTCGTACTATCTGCTGCAGCAAGCGGCATACCAGCCGCTACCACCATGGCAGCCGTTGCAAGCGTCGTACCAAACATTCTGCGTATCAACATAGGTCTCTCCTCAAGTTACGGTTAGAAAAGGTTAATTAACCACTACGCCTTGCGCACTTTGGTTGACGCTCAAAGTTTGGGTAGTGTTGTTCGACTGGTTAACAGTCTGGGTATTCGTATTCGTCTGGGTTGTGCTCTGATCGTGACTCCACGATGCATTAGAGGTGTTCGTGGCAGTGTTGGTTTGATCCATTGCCATATTTGACGTCTCGTTCGACTGGGTAGTTGACTGTCCTTGCTCAATCTTCACGTTATAGACACCACTATTGTTGCCCTGGACTGCTGTTTGGCTGCCGCCACCCGAGCCGCTGCCATCACTTGATGTCCACCAATCAGTGGGGTAACTTGGTGCTTGCTTTTGAATAATGCCACTGTTGTTCCACGTATGGGTATTTGTCGTGGTTGTAGTATTCGTAGTTGTCGTTGTGTTGGTGGTGTTGGTTGTATTGTTGCTGCCGATATTTGTTGTGGTGGACGCTGCGTGATGATGATCGTATGTATTTGACGACCCCGGTAACGCAGCGACTGGCGCGGCAAAACCGGCCACTAATGCGGCCGAACTCAAGACTGCTCCGGCGCTGTATTTCAGTGTTCTCATGACACCCTCCCTTTAATTAAGTTAGTAGCAGTTTTCACTATAAGCAGGGCGTTTTAATAGTGAGGTAAAATATTCCACTTATTATTTGTGTAATTTTCCACACTAGGTTATTGCTGTTTTTTTACGTGTCGATGATAGACTGCTGTTTGCGAAGCACAGAGGATTGTAATAAAAGTTCCACGCGTGTGCCCATAAAAAAAGGGCCCCGAAGGGCCCCAGTTTGGTTTATTCGCCAGGCTTTAGGAATTATGGTCAGTGCCGTGCGAACCACGCTTTTCGTGATAGGCTTTTCCGCCTTTACGCGCTACTTCCTCACGCGTTTTCTTGTCAGCGCTTGCTAGACCGCGTTTATCATGAGTATTTCGTGCCATCGTATACCTCCTCACGGATTAGTTTGGCTCTAGTAGCGTACCAAGTTGCGCATGGCTCAGACTATTAGTTATTCAATTGCCAGGAGTGGTAAAATCAAAGATTTAGTGTCATTGCACGTTCTTTAGACCCAACAAATCCACCTCGTGGCAGTTCACTCTGGATGTTGGGGCGGTGCATCACCATCCGGCTTTTTCGGCACGAGAGCGACCGCCAGCAGGTAGACAAATACGCCTGGTAGTATGCCAGTCAAAATAGTTACGATAATCCACGCCAATCGAATAATAGTTGGGTCAACATGCAGGTATTCCGCTATACCAGCGCAGACACCACTCACCACCGTATCGGTGCGCGACCGGTACAAATGCTTCGTTGTTTCTGCCATAGTGCATCCTTTCTCCGCATAAAGCTGACGCCATTGTCACACCACGCTTCGGCTTTAGTAGGCTGCGTGGTAGGGCGGCGTGCGGTCGTGCATAAAAAGCGTCACGAATAATGTGATCCACCAGAAGAAAAGGCTGAGCACAAACCACAGCGCAAAACTGTGGCCTTTGGAACGGGCAATTGAAGCCGGCAGAAAGGCTAATGCCAACCATATAATTGCTAAGAGCACAATACCGACGGCGTCTAAAAAGGTTACTGCAAACATAGATGATCCTCCTTCACGTTCCTAGCATAGGCGGCAGACACATACAGTACCGAGAGTGGCATCACAATAACCACGGCACGTCAGTGTAATCGTATTGCTAGCTGCCCTAGCCGGCTAGGGCAATAATTTCATCTAATTGCCCTGTAACGCTGAGAGTATTTGTGTAACTTCCCTTACTATAGTATTGTCGGGGCAGGAAGAACCACGCGACATGAAACGTGCACCGCATATTACCGGCAAGCAAATTGAAATACTGAGATTACTCTATACCTATAGGTTCTTACATCGCATACAACTGCAACAATTCTTACGCCATAAAGACTACAAAACTATCAATCTCTGGTTACGCGACCTCACCGCAAAACAGTACGTACACCGCATATACTCAACGCACTTCCTTGAGCGCACGAAGCCTGCGGTCTACTACCTCAATACCCAGGCGATTCGGTATTTGAAGAACTTACGCAGTCCTGAAGACGATGAACCGCTCTATGAGATAGAGCAACTCCGCAAGCGGTACAAAGATGGGCAACGCAGCACTATGTTTATCGACCGCTGTTTACTCATTGCCGATTGTCAATTGCGCCTCATGCACGCCAGCAGCAGTCTTTCTTCAACCTATACCGGCATTGTGCAAGCCGACTATCTTGATGAGCGCAGTGACTATAATTTCCTTTGCGATCTTGATACGTTACGACCAGATATGCTCATCGTGCAACGCACAGGTGAAGACATTACTGCCCACTACTTGCTTCAGTTTATAGATCCGCACGTTCCGCAAAAGCGTATTCGGGCGATCATCAATGGCTACTTCACTGTGTTGAACAATTATCAATGGTATGGGGATGACCCTCTGCCAACGGTGCTTCTCGTGCTTCCCGACACGTATACACTGATATATACCAAACGACGCATCAGACAACTTATTCGCGAGGCCAATATTTACGTTGATGACGCCACTGATGACACCCATATTCGCTGTACTACCCAGCAACACCTGAAAGAGCAGGGTATAACGGCCACAATCTGGGAAGAAGGGCGTACAGTATACGGTCTGTAAGCTGCTGCTCTTGTAGGTGTCGAGCGCGGTGTTACGTAGGGCACAATACGAGACCGCAATTGCCAAAAAGACGTAATCGTGATACAGTTAAAGAGTTGTTTTTGATGAATCCGGGTTAGTGACACATTTACTCGATTTCAGCAATCGCAGTACATACCACTAACAAGAAGGATTCTTTTTTTATGCCTTACAAAAGTAACACCTATTCCAGCCGACGTAACAGCAGTTCGCATCATCCCTACAGTCGTTCACGACAAACGACTTCCCGACATACGGGTCGCCGTGGTCCGCAAAAGGATGTTATCGATCCAAGTCGATTCATAAAAGTTGCAAAACCCCTCGAAGCTGAACCGTACACACCAAACAATAGCTTTATGGATTTTGAAGTCAATGTGCTCATTAAAGCTAATCTTGACGCGAAAGGCTTTGTCACCCCGTCACCGATCCAAGACAAAACGATTCCACCCGCACTCCAAGGCCGCGATATTATTGGCATCGCCGATACCGGAACTGGTAAAACGGCTGCTTTTGCAATCCCAATTTTGCACGCGCTTATGCTCAGCGATGCACGGGCTCTTGTCGTTGCCCCAACTCGTGAATTAGCACAACAAATTGACGCTGAATTTCGTTCAATTGCCAAGGGCAGCAACTTAAAAGGTGCGGTCCTGATTGGCGGCGCTAGCATGGGTCTTCAACTCCGCGATCTTCGATCAAATCCGCAGTTAGTCGTCGGCACCCCGGGACGTATTAAAGATCACTTGGAACGTGGCAGTTTGCGTCTGGGAGCGTTTAAGTATGTCGTACTCGATGAAGTTGACCGTATGCTCGATATGGGCTTTGTGAATGACGTCCGCGAAATTTTGACACAAGTGAGCCCCGACCGGCAATCCTTCTTTTTCTCCGCCACGCTCGATAGTCGTGTTCAAAGCCTGATTGAAACATTCTCCGAAGACCCGCTGCTTATAAAGACCAAGACAGGCGATACTGGTGAAAACATTCATCAAGACGTCGTTCGGGTTGCAGCCGATTCCGAGAAGCTGAACACCCTGCATGATCTCCTCATTGATGGCAAAGTTAGTAAGGCTATCATTTTCGACGATACCCAGCGTAGCGTCGAGCGGTTATGCACCGAACTTATTGCCCGCGGATTTAGTGCTGATGCTATCCACGGCGGCAAGAGCCAGGGACAGCGCCAACGCTCTCTTAATAAGTTCAAGCAAAATGAAGTAACGATACTAGTTGCGACCGACGTTGCCGCACGAGGTATTGACGTTGCTGACGTCACCCATGTCATTAACTATTCGACCCCGCAAACCTACGCCGATTACGTACACCGCATCGGTCGCGCCGGCCGTGCCGGTAAAGTCGGCTACGCCTACACATTCATCGTTGAGTCACCGCGCTTTTAATAAAACCTACCAGCTGACCTGACGGTAAACATTGTGCGTTAAAACGCGTATGCTTGAATAGTATGCGAAATGCAAAAAGTTGGCGTACCAGCCTCATCATCGCTGTCATTGTGGCGCTTGCGAGCGCGCTCCTCACCGGTCTTCATAGCACGCACTCATATACTGCAAGTACGCCACATTCGCTAACGCCTTCGACTGCAACATCAACATCATATGCCGGTGCGACGGCACCTGAGCTTGCCACGGCCAGCTGCCACATGCATGGGCTTCTGCCTGACCCAATCTGTACTCCGGGCAGTACCAATCCCGCAGTGACGCAGGCAACGATTAATCAAACTATCTGCGTACCCGGCTATACGAAAACGATTCGACCACCAGCTAGCTATACGGACCAGTTAAAGGCCCAGCAAATGACGGAGTACGATTTTACGGATAGTATTCACGCGCACGAAGAAGACCACCTCATCTCGCTTGAACTTGGGGGCGCCCCTTCTGATCCAAAGAACTTATGGCCGGAACCGCATGCGTCTCCGAATGCCAAAGATATGGTTGAAGATACATTGCATACAGCCGTCTGCAACAATAGACTGTCGCTGCAAGCTGCGCAGCAGCGAATAGCGACCGACTGGACAACCGCCACCCAGGGTCTATAGAGACGCAGCCATAGACCACATTAAAACTGCTATACTTTAAGCGACATGAAGCTCGATAGCAAAACATTTTATAAAATATTGCTCGCTACAGTCCTTTGTAATTACGCTGCCCAAATTCCGTACTATCTCCATCAGTACTACTTACCGCACAAATTTTTGCCGAGCCTTTTTGGCACTGTGCTGTTAAGTTTAACCCTAGTCTGGTTTTGCGTCGCCTACCGGGGGCTGCGGCATGGACGAACGTACGGCTACTACGTCATGCTGGCGTTTTTGAGCGTTGAGTTTTTGTTTTACTTACAAACACAGCTGTCTCAGTACCTTATTGCACACCGCATATTGCTCTATGTCTATCATCCCCAGGGACTATTGCTATTTATTGTATTCGGCATTGGCTATATTAACTTCCTGGCGGCGGCATACTTTCTGGTCTACATAATGCGGCATAAGCAGCAGCTCATTAGTCATTGAGCGTGCACGCATGGAGCAACACTCCGTGTGCCAAGCGCTCAGCTGAACCACCAGGAGCTGCCACGTTGAGTACTTCTCCACGATGCGCTGATAGGCCACTAAATTGGCACTGTACGGTGTACGTATGGTCGGTTTGAAACGTCACCAGAGACACCGCATTCTTCTGCATACCTGCAGTGACTGTTCCAGTAAAGAGCAGCGCGGCATTACCATAGGTGCTATAGAATTCGTCGTGCTGCATAGCGTCGGCAAGTTGCGCTGGGGTTACCTTTACAATACCAACGGCGGAACGGGCGTGTAGGTACCCAAACCAATAAGAAGCGCCGTTAGCGAGTAGCAGTACTAAAGCTATTCCCGCAATTATACGTTTTAATGATCGGCTCATATCTTGTACTCCTTGCTGTGTTACATGTTCCTTCAAGGCCTGTGGCGGTATATCTAGCACCGCCCGTATCCAAATAATAGCTTTCTTAAGCGCACTCGGTTCAGCTGCTAACATATCGTCAAACGTTTGTACCATCGGCTGACCGTACTGACGACGGTAGGCAGCGGGGAAGGCGCCGATGAGGGTGGAATATATACCAAGCGCCGATATGTTAGGCTTGCTTCCCATAGTGCACCTCAAGTACATGTCGCTGCCGTGCCAAACTGATACTGTTTTCATAATAGGCAAGTTCGTCTTCCAGGGCTTTGCTGCCGCGCGCAGTTAACCGGTAATAGCGACGCCGCGGATCTTCCAGATTGGGCACTTCCTCCACTAAGCCGTGCTCGTTGAGCTGCTTAATACTGGTATATAGCGCGCCAGGACTGAGTTTCAATTTACCATTACTATCTTCGGCAACTTGCTTAATAATTTCGTAGCCATGTCGTTCACGCAAGCTGAGCGCCAGCAAGATACTAAATGCTACTTGCGGCAGTTGATTGTATTGTCGTGTCATATTCCTATGCTATTTCTAATTTAGATATATGTCTAACTTAGATATAGTACCCAGATAAAACGCGCTTTCTTTCAGCAAAGCTTAGGTTTCTGTGCCATAATCAAAAGCACTAAGAGGCAATACAGACATGAAAGGCATGACAGGCGAATTAGAACCACAACCACGTATTGAAGAAGTGCTGCTTAGCGTGCTTGGACGCACCGACTGCATTGACAAACCAGTTCCTGGGGAAGGCGTGCCTGTTTTTGGCCGTAACTTCCTTGATGCATATGGTACCTCGCCAAAACGGCAATCAACGGAAAATTTGATATATGAATTTACGCACATGACCCCAAACGACCCAGATTATGACGCCACAAAAACGTTCATAGTACGCTTTATTGACGGTGTATTTGGACCTTTGGAAACGTAAGTTGATGCAGGCGGGGGCGGGGAAACATGCCAGATCTTGAAGCTTTTCAAACGCAGCAAACTGCTGACCCGGAGCAAGCTGCAACTATAGCCGCGGCGCTACTTGTGAGTAAAGCAGCGGACGACGGCGTTGCGCATCCCACAATCCCCGAAGAAAATCCGGCAGAACAGATATACTCTGGAAACTATCACGGTAACCAAGAATTTACCGGAACCCTAGCTGAATTACGCGCCATTTGCCGCGGTATCGGTGCAATGTCAATCGAAAATGCCCGGGCAACAGTTAATGAAATGGACTTGGCAAGCCGCATTGCTGAACGAGGAAGGGCTCGCCGCGAGCGCGAGGAAAATGGCGCTGAGGGTGCGGTAAAAAAAATAGCTGCAAATGAACCTACCGCGACGCAGTCACCACCAGCGCATAAAGCAACGAAAGCCCTGGAGAGCTCAATTACAGTAAAATCGTCCACACATGCGCAAGAAGAAGCGTCCGCCAACACAGAGCTTGAAGACGCACGCCCACCCATAATAGTTGTAACGAAAGGAAGCGTAGAAACACAGCCCACAATTCTGGTAGCAACTACAGCACAAGCGGAAACTACCCAGACACTTGAAACACATCCTCGCAAGCAAAAGCCTGCCGCAGATACTGCCACGCAAACAAAACATGTAGCGATTACTAGCGAAATACCTATTCATGAAACCCATAAAGTACCGCACGACATTGCAGGAGCCACAGAACCAGCGGCACAGACAATTGATATAAAACAGGGCGTACGCTCGGAAACCGTACCCAATGCGGATGGTAATCCAGACAACTTGTTTCTAGAGTACACAGAACCCATTACCGTCTCGGTTCAGGAATACAATGAGCCGCTAGCGCCTCATGAGCAATTTATCGTCACGGATACGCCCGAAATAGCGCTGACTTATGAGACTATGGTGGAATTACTGTCTACCGACGCGCAAGCTGTCACCGACACCCATACGACTATAGTAGAAGCGACAGATTATGACCCACTGCGCGGCAGTGCACCTGAAGATGTAGTTGAGCCAGTTATCACGTATGCGCAAGCTGATAAAAACAAGCTTTCAGTACCAACAGACATACCATTACATGAAAATCTATACATACAACCCACCGTACTGCAGGAATTGGCGGTCAAATATAATGAAGTAACCGACGCACTACAGCTTGCCACACCGGAAATAACGGCACAATTAGACACAATTGTGGCGCAAATAAACGCAGTCGTGGAACTTTCAGAACAAGCTCCTATTCAAAACGAAAACACAGTCGAGCATTCGCTTGATGCATTATTTGTCGAGCTTTTAGAGACATTGGAAATTACGTATACCCAAGAACAAATACATGCATTTACGCTCTTAACAAAATACCACTACATGAAACAACTACCGGAAGCCGCTTCAATTTTTGCAAATAATACGCAAACGACACTAGAAGATATTGGTACCCTTGAGTTTTTGCAAAAGCTACAGCAGGGAATCCAAACCATAACCCAAAGCGCAACACATCTGTACGAGGTGGGTAAGTCCGTGATGCGCCTGTACATGCAACATGGAATGCGCACACACCGGCAGCCCCAGGCACTAGCGGCTTAAGGTCAACTACTACGCAAGACCCAGCAGTCGATCCACATGCTGCACAACAGTTTGTATAACTATTGACGGTGGCTGCGAAGCATCTATGTGATAGTCAGCAATTTGCATAATAGTCATCACGCTCGTATACGGCCGCTCATTGCTGCAGTATTCGCGAGCTTCGTCCTGTGCAAACGCATGGCGAGAAGGTTTATCACGCAGTTCACCACGCAGTAACGACCGTTCAAAACGCAGTTCCTGTGGGCACCAAAAAGCCATTACTTTTGCTCCTAATTCACGCAGCCCCTCAATGTGCGCCGGAATGCGCTCGCCATCAACACAAAGGCGGGTGCCTGGCATTGCTGTAATAGTATCAATAACATAACGCTCACCATATTCATCAATCATTTGAATATGGGCGTTTATATAGTCTCGACGCTCAATTAATGGTAGGGCACGAGCCGCCGCATACTCTTTGATTAGCCCACTCGGTCGGAAGATAGTAAAACCGTACTTGGCTGCAAGATGTGTCGCGATTGAAGACTTGCCGCTATTAGGATTACCGGACAACGATAGTATCGCTTCTTTACGCATCGAGCAGCCTTTCAACGACATCCATATCTATCTTAGGGCAACTGTTATCAGAATATTATAACTTGGCTAAAGAACTTTTGATTTCAGCAATTTTGTAGTCAACAAATGCACGAATAAAATTCACTTTGCTGGTACCCGTGTCTCTACCTAAAATATCTGATGCACTCAAACTATTGTGCAGCTTGCTAAACTCGTCAAAATTTTTCAAAAATTTTACCACGCTCAGTAAACGTAAATCCACACCATCGTATGAATGAAGGGCTGTGGGAGGAATAGCAAATTCTAAGTCAATGTCTGGCAGCTTAGGCGTTCGCATAAGTGTCCGCTGACCCTGTGCTCGGAGTTGTCCATACATGTATACGCGGCACAATGCGTTCCATGCGTTGCCGGCTTGGACGTGTCGTGTATGCGCTTTGACGTCAGGCAACGCCACGTCAGAATACAACATAAAGTCATCTCGGTTAACAGTGTGTTCTGCAAGCAACTCAGACCCTTCGAGAGTATCAATACTCACGCTCTCTGCTTCTACGCCAGCCGGCCGATATGAGTTAAGTACGCCCGCTAATGTACTAATGTACGCAGAACCAGCTTCCATTGCAGCAGAATCGCCGTCCGCTAAGGCCACACGGTGCACATTCTCCATGCCTTGGCTCAAAGCTAAATGCGCTAATTCTCTATAAGGCGCCTCAGCATAGGCCATTACTGCGGCCATCTCGACACTAGGGATTTGTTCTGCAGACATAATTTACTATTTTATCATATTCTTATGTTATTAGCAATTTATAGGGTACTAGGACTCTCTAGAAGTAGTTTGATTGCCCTCAACCTGTAGGCTAAAACGCCGTATCATCCATTCTTGCCAGCTATCACCTGCGGCCATCGCTACACCACGCCAGCCATCGCGATATCCATGATGACGAATTAAGTTTCGTGGTCCAGCTTTTATAGCCTCAACCAAGGTGGGCGCGTCATGCTCACTCGCGTACTTTTCGGCGTAATCAACCATTTTAGCTACATATTCACCCAGCGATCGGTAAGTGAAATGCTCGGCATAACCTTCAAGGTCAACAATCGCAGTATCGGAGGAAAGAATTGGTAGTTCATGGACCTTTCCTTGGTACCGAGTATCACTTTGAAATAGCCGAATTTGCCAGTCGGGGCTAAAACGGCCGTGATCAAGCCATCCACCTAAGGCATTATTTCGGCGTCGAAAACGGTACGCGGCGTTGGCGTTAGCGACGATAGCATTCCTAATTGAGTGCAGAAGGGTGGGCGTCGGACGCTCATCAGCATCAAACACCAGCACATGCGAGGTTCCAACCGTCTCAAGACCAGCATTTCTCAATCCAGAAAAGCCCGTTTCCGTGTCCATGCACGCATCAATAACCTTTGCACTATATGCGAGTGCTATTTCACGCGTGTCATCGGCACTTTCATTATTAACGACTACTAGTGCATCGCAAATAGATTGCCAGGAGCCAAGTGCGTCGGGGAGATCTACAGCTTCATTTTTTGCTATTACTAAACCGGTGATTTCAACTGACATGAATCATAAAGTACAACATTAAGGGTACTTAGTCAATTGTTTACTTAGGCAGGATTCCGAGAGTAGGAGTACTTATAGCACATGATAGAATACGCTTATGGATACACAGAAAGAAAATGCTATACGTAACACTTTAGAAACTAATAAAGCACAGCACATTCCGTTTTATCAAACGCAGCAGCAATTATTAAAGCAAGGCTATACTGAATCAGAAATAGTATATGCAATGTATAGCGTGTCATACGACCAAACCTCTAATCAGCCAAAACCAGCACACCCCTTAGACCAACTTTACGCCGAGCACCCAGAACAGGCGCAAGAAATAGCAAAAACCTTATTGCAGAGCCAGCGTCAAGACGACTGGAATGCCACAACGTTAGACTTAGTAGCGGGAAATATGGGTCCCGATTTACAAACCGCTAGTTACTATGACTTATTAGCGGCGGACAGATTAGGCATTCCTTATTTTACTATTACGCTAATTCCTTTCGCGATCGCCCTACTAGCTATCAAATTTAATTGGCCTGCCTCAGTAGCTCATACAGTTTTTTCATTATTCAGCCTGTTTGTATCTTTGCTTTTTGCCGTTAAACTAATCCATGAACGCATTCGTATTAAAAAGATGAAGCCCAAGGTTTAAATCTCGGCTTCTCGTTACTGCTTGGGCGTTCAATAAGCGTGGCTTTTGTTCGATCTTTTGCCCAACTTTAGGATGAGCGTTCCAAGTTGAATTTGGAGTTGTGATCAAAAATCAGTGCTGGTGCTTTACGTCTACACCTACTAAATTGCAAATGGATCTTCAGTAATGGGCAATACTAATTCCGTAGCCTTGCCAGCACGAATAATTGCATTGTTGAAATACGCCAGCGGGTGTTGAGGCAGGTGGGCAATGATGATTGTTTTACCGGCTCTGATTGCAATACCTATCTCTGTTTGAACACCGGTTGATGGCCTATCCGTCACGATAGCAAACAGCCCGTAAGCCTTTTCAATTTCTTCCTCATCTAAACGAAAAGCTTCGGCCGGGCCGGCATTATTAATCTTGTATTGATCCACTCGCAGTGCACAAAAAACATTGTGTCCGAAATGTTCAAGGCGCGTTAAGGTATCTTCAAGCCAAGCTTGATACTCTGGATTAACCAAGCCAGTTTCGTAATTAACCTCAGCTGAGTAAGAAGCTGCCACAAAAATATGCATAGATACAAAACATACCATATTCGTGGCGCTATTCATATACGTTACACGAAGCGGACCGAACCGACAGCATCAATAAGACACTTAAAAACGACTATCTATGGATTTGCAACAACTGCCCACCAGGGTATGCGTTTAACAATGTATGCATCAAACGTCCAGGCACTTGGTTTTGCCATTCTGTCTAAGCCGTACAGTGAAAAAAATACTATTGCATAAATAATACCCGTGCCAATGTCTGTGGAGGTAGCGCTATACGGACCACCAAACCCTTCAGGGATTGCCCATATCATTAGACTAAAGAAAGCAGCAGCAAGGTATGCCGTTCTTCTCGCAAACCCGAAAATTAGTGCAGCGGCTATGAGTGTCTCAACAATAGTTACAAATAGCGCAAATAGGCTAGGGTTATGGCTCAGGAGCTGAATCCAAAAATGAAACCAGCCCTGCAGCCAGCTAGGCTGTCCATCTGCAGCAGATTTAATTTGGTCAAGAAAACCATTGCGAAAAGCAGATTGCCACTTAAATGAAGCGTTTATAGCCCACATTAAACCAAATACGATGCGTAACACTGCGACGTGTTTTGCTAAGCGAGGGACTGCTTTTTTATCAGCCATATGAGTTAAGCATAATCGTTATAAGGACTTAATTCAACCGTATTGTGTGCACCGTAGCTCGACCTAAAAAAATGAAGGCATAGCGCTTATTTGCTTTGGTTGCCAACACTCGATTTTAGTCTTACACATTGCCAACTATGCTATATATCCTGGTAACGAACAATTAGTTATCTCCACCTCCGTCCCCACCACTTGGCACGGGTATATAGATCGGAGTAACAACTTTCTGAATAATGACTTGGATCTGTGTTTTAGTAGGAAGAGGTGTGGGCTTTGCTACTACTTGAAAATCAGCATAGGGAAGTGCCGTGTAGTTGGTTGCCAGCTCAACGATACGATATATACCGGGCTTTTTAAAAAGGTTTGGCCAATTGGTAAAGTTCTGGGTGTAGGATGCCCCGGACACTATGGTCATTTGGCTTGGCTGGCTTTCACATACTGAAGGTGAAGCTGTGTCATGGATTCGCACCCATGAATTATTCGTCCATGCATATACGTACAATGGCTCAGCCGGACATTTATTCAGTAATGTTATGGAGTGGTCCAGACCGTTTTTAAGTGTGTAGCTGATGTCGTCACCAACTGTATACTTGGCTTTCGACGTAGTTAACTGCAGCTGACCGCTCGCAAAGTTAAGTGTATTGATTCGTTTGACCTGCCAAAAGACAGCAAGTACTAAGACCGTAATAAGAAGCAGATATATAAACACCCATCCCGCGAGACGTTTGCGCTTGTTGCGTTCACGTACTACAGACAAAGGCGAGGCGTTGTTCATTATGCCTTAGTCCTTCTCCGTAAACGATAGACGATCGCTATTGCCACAACAACGCCAAAGATTATCCACAAAATTCGAAATATTCCATGCATAAGATCAGTCCCCAGATAAAGAGCATGGAAGAAAACAAAGATCATACTTAGATACGCGAGAAAATGAAACAGCTTCCAAGTATGCGGTTTTTTGTCAATCCATATTATTGAGGTCAATATGATGGCAAGCACAAAATACAGCGATAATACGCCTAATGCTACATATAACGAGCCAACATTATGTCCTGCAATGGTTACTTCCCGGTAATGCGATAGAAAAGGCAACAGCGCTTGCGCAATCGTGAATGGCACAAACTTATCAAATAGCAGAGCAACAACATGCACTGCAGCCGACACGCCAAATACGTACGCTATAGCTTTATGTGTTGCCCAAGCCGTTAAAGGTTCAAGCAAGCGAAATGTCGCGCCGGTAATAAAACCAATCCCGGACAGCATTAACAATATGAGCGATATAGCCGCAACAAATCCGGCGGCGCGGGTAATATACCACGGCCATGATGACTGCGCCCGAGCTGCAAGTTGCTTTGTCACTGTTGGTCCCTGTACAGGGTTTACTAAAATATTTGGTGAATCGGTGACACTACTATGTTGAGAGGAGGAATGTGGTAGGGGAGCGGCGCTTACGGAGACACTATTGAAAGAGCTGGCGATACAGAAAAGAACGATACTCATACTGAGGCTTATTACTATCTTAGGCATGGACAACATCCCTTGTTAACGTATGCCCGAAGCTAATAGTGTGAGTCTGGTTATTTGTTTTGCATTGTAATACCGCGGCTTTTACGCCATGGAGTTTAAGATACGTTACCGCATGTTTACTTCCCAAAATGACCGCGCAGCTCGCTAGTACATCTGCCATAAGCGGTGATGCGTGCTGTACGGATGCGAGTAAAACGTCGGTTTTGGCCGGTTTACGCGTCCGCGGGTCAATAATATGGTGCCAATTTCTGCCTGCTGTTGTGCCCCTATGGACAGTAGTGCCCGATGTAGCGACGCCGCACGGGGTAGCTACTATAAAATTGTCGCGCTCATCTATCTGATTGTCTGCCGACTCAATCATGACCTTCCACGGCTGACCATTCGTGTCGTTGCCACCAACAGCTATATCCCCTCCCAATGACAGCCAGTATCCTGTCACTAAGTCGGGCAATCTGTCACGCAGCCGTTCAGCTAAATATCCCTTGCCGATACCGCCCAGATCGAGCGCCGTCCCATAAGGAATTCGCGCCCAATTGTCGCCTATCTCCAGTCGGTCTATACTCGCAACCGTTTTGTTTGCGTGATCATCGATGACATCGTTCTCGCGTCCCGGTACACGGGAATGGCGGTAGCCAGTTGCTTGCACCGCAGGCAAAACGAACGGGTTATACATACCGTCAGTCTGAAATGCCATATCTCGTGCAGTGACCAACAGGTCACGAAAATCAGAAGAAATATACTGTTTCATGCCGGCATTTCTATTAAGTGTCGACAATTCACTGTCGGGCAAAAACCGGCTATATCGACGTTCGAATACAAATATTGCTTTCCAGAGTTCACGGTACAAATGTTCTATTGCAGTAGCGGGCGCATCACTAATAAGTGATAGTCCTGTCATGCTGCCAAGCGCAATGCACTTTTGGTAATACTGCATACGATGACCTAAATACACCTTCCTGACGGCGTGGTCTGACAGGTGGGAGCCGGTGCCGATATGGGCGCCGTATAGATCGTAGTGGTAGTAGTCTGGGGTTGTGGGTTGACTGTGGGAGAGTTTACGTTCGATGAAGTACTGTTTGCCGGTGCTGTAATGACATCGGGGGAGGGGGGAATGCTGTTAACCAGTTGGTCAAGTTGCTTCCCCCGGGCATTTGTAATAAGATACGGGGCATTTTTTGTAGGTCGTGCAGTTGTCGTAGGCGGTAAAGATCGTAAAAGGTCGCTTAGCATAATTATGAAAGTACCCAATGATAGACCAATAGCGCCCAGCGCGTATACATTTGCCGGCCAGCTTCGCAAAATGCTGGTCTGCTTCGGGGACGACTGCGTGAATGCTTCAGTCAATACATTCGCCTTGGGTGCGCCTTGTTTTATGAGCAACCCAGCCATAGGCTTCATGAAGAACGGCGGTCCGCAAATAAAAAACCTGCGGTCTTTGTAGTTTTTGCCCGTAACCTTATCAAGCAGTTCAGGCGTTATATAGCCAGTTACCACCTGCTTTTCCGGAAAACGGTTCGTCGCGCCTTTTCCGACTACAAATATAACTTTAAGGTTCGGGTGCGCAGCTTCAATTGAGAGAAGTTCGTCTCCAAATGGCACATCGTCTTGCGTCGAGCAGCTATACAGTAAGGTTACGTCATTTGATACCTTCAATGCACTTAGGAATCGCAATATGCTCATAAATGGTGTGATGCCTATTCCGCCAGCCATGAAAACCGCTTTTTGGTCAGTGGTCGTGTCGAATACAAAACCGCCAAATGGTCCAGTTACGTTAACGAAGTCACCCTTTTGTAGCTTGCTCAGCGCTGTAGTGAAGCGACCGCGCACACGCATACTAAATTGCAATATATGCTGGTCAGTGGGAGAACTGACAATTGAAAAGCATCGAGCGCTCGAGAGCTTACCTCTTTTTTCATAGCTAATAGCGGCATATTGACCGGGCTGAAACGCGAGGGGTCTTTCGGCTTCATCGCGCTTTAACGTTAGCAACAGTGTCGATTCGGTGATTTTTGTAGCTTCTTCTACTATGTAGGTGTGCATGCTTATAGTTATTATAACAACTAGGATTGCAGCTCGATACTGACAAATGTATAACTCATAAGGCATGCGAACAAACTACTGTTTATATAGCTTTGCCCTCATAGAACCAGATTGAGACCAACGGGGAGCAGGCTAGCGTAGTACCTGTTCAGTTAATTCGCTCGTGTGTAGTCGGACCTCTCATGCGTGCGTTATGCAACGAGCGTAGATCCGCTTGCTGTTCTCGCAGCTCTACGGGAGAAAGAACTGCTCGGGGGTCGCATAGATTGACACCTGGGATCGCATTTTGCCGTTTGTCGGCCGGGGTTTCCGGCTGCACAAGATTTGGCGATATGGCTGGCACCGGCACTACTTCTTGTACAGTTTGTGGGTGTAGACTCACAAAGTTTCCTACTGGAATTGCAAGTAACGCAGTGACCGTTACATTGCTAAAACGATACACTCGTGTATCTACAGTATCTGCGTAAACTATCTTCCTCATGAGCGATAAATCATCATCATCTACTGCTCTTTGCACGTCACCGTGGAACTGGTTCAACACTAGCTGTCCTACAGCGCAAATGGAATAACGCTCATCCCTAAATACAAACAATCCTTCAGGATCGCTTGGCGTGGCTATCACAGTGCTGTGGGGCTCGAGTTCGATGCGGTGTGTTTTTAAGTTCATAACAGCTCCCTTTAATTAACTTAGGTATACGCTTTTTACACGACAATACAAGTATGAGCAAAAAATCCACTTAGTAGTAGGTATAAAAAACCAAAACGTTATTACTTTCTGTTTAGCGCAAGCGCAGTTGCACAGGCTCACCTTCGAGCCGTCTCTCGTGCCGGTTATACGTCATGTAAACCACGCATATGATTATAAAAATAGTCAGGGCAACACTCACCGTTCCATCACCATAGCCCAGACCTGCAGGTAATGGCTTACCAATCCAGTCAGCGAATGAGGCGCCAACCGGTCGGGTAATAATGTACGCGCACCAAAACGTAAATACTTCGTTCAATCCCAAACGGCGACCGATGGCGGGAATTACCATTAAACCGGTGAAAAGTATGCCTGAAGTGAGATAGCCTAAACCAAGACCAAAAGCAGTCCAGTCACCAAGCGCCGTGCCAAGTGCAAATGTCGTGACCACGGTAAGCCAATAAAATGCCTCACGTCTCGATGTGTTTATGGTGTGTATCGAGAGACTCTGCTCTAATCTTTGCCATACAAAGAATATTACTGCCAACGAAGTTGCAAAGAATGCTGTTGAAACAGCATACGCAACGCCAAACTGCTTATGTAATACGTCAGCGGCCATAGTTCCAAACACGGCAACCATTGCCACGGTAAACCAGTAGACCGCGGGTAAATATCGCTTCGTGCGAAATTGTAGCCATATACTAAAAATGAAAACAACAAATCCAATCATTACTGCTATATAGGGGTTAATAGTATTCGCGAGAAAATCAGAAGTTGCTTCACCCATTGCCGTGGTGCAGAGCTTCGTCACCCAAAATATTGCAGTAATTTCAGGGACTTTGCGCAGTAAACCTTTTTTGTTCTGAATCATATCTCATCATTATAACCGCATTGAGCTCTAACCTGGGCCACTAAGGCCATCAATAATAAGAACAAAGGTAATTTGCCTCTGTTAATTTTGGTTCTAACTTTGGCTCCCCGTAGTGATGGATGTTAGAACTATTCTTGTACGCCAAGTCGGCTCAGCTCGTCAAAATAGCCCACAATTGTTCCTAACACAAAATCGTCGTTACGTTCTCCTAGAATTTCCAGTCTAGAGCCACGATTAACTACCTCCATTGGCTGAAGTTTGGCTTGTAAATCTCTTGAAATAGACCGAGGAATTTCCTTGTCGCCACGTACGCCAATCAGTCCAGGAAGGCTGACCACGTACTCCTGCTCATGACCGCCACCACCCCAAGCAACCACAAACCCAGCTTCCACTTCTTCTAGTGGTGTGTCAGATGGTGGATGAAGACGCTCACTCATAAAACTAAAAATAAGCACTAAAATACCAATAAGTCAATATTTGGCCCCTTTGTGGACGAGCTTCGCAACTTTGAGGTTAGGGAGAGGATCGATAGCAATGGTTGTATGCACGCTTAATGGGCAAATTTTACATTTATGCGCTTTGCCGCTTGCTCAACCCACTCATGAAGTTGTGTTAACTGATGAGCTATCACTAATCGTTCATCCTCAGATATTTCTAGCTGTTTTTCGATAGCATCAAGCTGATTTTGTATAGCAGATACTTGGGTTTGTAATCTAGTCACGCCCGCTTCGCCTTCGCTGAACCGCTCATCGATACGTGTCATCATTGTATCAAGGACGCTCAAGACATCGTCGATATTTTTCCTAGTAACTGCAGCTTTTGCACTCATACAGTAATTATACCAAATGCTAAGACCCCTGAAATAACAGAAGTCAAAACACTTATGGCTCCCCGTAGTGACGGAACTTAGAACCGCTGCACGATTAAGCTCTTTGGCATAAATTTTTTTGGTGTGGAATTGCTTACTACTTAAGGTATTTTTCAGGCAGCCGACCTGCAACTTGTAAATTGAAATCTCGGAATTTTGAAAACGCTGCCCGTATTTCAGGCAAGGTTATCTTTTTGTTCCAGTCGACCGATATTTTTCGAATATTTGCTTCCATAAGTTGCTCTATGCTCAACGTAGGATTTTAATACCAGTAAAGGCACATAAATGGACCAACACTATGAGATGCCGCATCGGACGATGAGACAATTTGAATTTCGATTGAAGCTTTAGATAAGTTGTCCTTAGCGTTGTATATGTTCAAATCTGTTGCCATTTGCCCAATAAAATGTTCCTCAAAACCCAACTCGTGCATAAGCTTTTTGGTTGCATCTAGCTCTGTATTGTATTGATTATCAATATCGATGATTTTTTTCATAGTCGTGCAGCCACACCATCGCCAGTATTTTTAACTTATTTGCATTTTTATATTTTTCATAGAGCTCCAAGGCAATTTTTTCTACAATCTCAAGATGGTATTTAACGAACCACTTGTGGTGAATGAAATTTTCATTAGCTGAACGCTCAGTGACTGCTGCTTTTAGCTTATCTAACAGCTCTAATTCTTCTTTGCTCATGACATAACTATACCATTGTTCTTACTTCGTGAACTCTAGTCACTCAAAATAAAAACAGAGGCATTATACCTCTGTTAATTTTGGTTCTAACCTTGGCTCCCCCTAGTGATGGAAGTTAGAACAGCAGTTCTCAACATTCAAAATTGACTAAGCATAAAGACTATGCTATAATTGAATAATTAATTGTGCCATTAAGGCGCACCAATCTCTTTTTATCACAAACAACTTAAACAAGGAGGCTCCATGAAGCCTAAATTAATATTAGTTAACGGTAATCCCGGTATGGGTAAATCTACGCTTGCAGAGCGATACGTTAACGACCATCCACTAACTTTAAATTTAGATGTAGACCGTATATGGCACATGATGGGTCAGTGGCAGTCTATGCTCGATGAATCGCACAGGCTTAAGCAGAAGCACTCGTATGTGCTTGCTGAATCTCATTTAGCAGAAGGCTATGACGTTATTGTGCCCGACCTTATGGAAACGGTTGAACGGCCTGAGAACTTTGAGCGTATTGCTAGACTGCATGGAGCTATTTTTCGAGAAGTTGCATTAATGACTAGTCATGAAGATGCGATTGAACGATGCAAAGCTCGCGCGCGGAGGATGGGCCATCAGGACGGTTTTCGCCCGGGTGGCGTGCTTGATACACATGGCCGTGAGCTAAAGCTTGCTGAGATGTATCGGAATATGCTTGCTGTTACTGCGCTACGCCCACAGACAATTCAAATACAACCTGAGCTGGGTGATATAAACGGTACTTATCAGCAATTTTTAGCCGCGATAGAGTGAGTTTAATAATGTTCAATCTTCCTATGCTTTGCTACCCGTAAACAATAAACTGAGGTAAATTACCTCTGTTAATTATGGTTCTAATCTTGGCTCCGGGGACTGGATTCGAACCAGCGACCTAGTGGTTACACTTAATCCATATTTTCATATGGCGTGGACTATATCATCATCCAGCAACTACTGGATGCAGGGCGCTAATGAGAGATTATTGTTAGGCTCACTCTCTAGTCTCTGAACCTTCCAAAGCCTTTTAACCTAGCTTTGGCTTGGCTGCGGATTACCATATCTTACGAATTAGGCTTCCCGCAATTCACCCTGTTATCACTCCGATATTACTATCGGAAGCTGCACTCTACCTGCATGTATTTCTCTATGACAGTTTGCACAGACTAGAACACATTTATCTGCTTCGGATTTAACTTTATCCCAAGAACGGGTGAGACATCCTGAAGAGATCCCAAAGTCTTTTGTCCTTGCATCTACATGGTGTAAATCTAGTGCGGCAATACATTTGTCATAGGAGCATAGCACGCACTGACCGCCCTTATATTCAATCAACTGTTTTCGCAACGCCTTACGTCGTGTGGCAACAGCTTGCTTAAGATAATTGGCACGGTCGGCATAGGTTCGACGATCTGACATACATATAGTATATGCCGTTGTGTTCGTACAGCCACCCGCTCTACCGCTGAGCTACCCCGGATTATAAACGCACATCGCGTGTGGCACGCGACTCGAGAATTATAGCGGACAGGGGCCGTTGTGGCAACGGTTATTGTGTTGCTTGCCAAATATTTAACTGCATGTCGCAGTAATCACCAGTACTCTGGAAGGTAATTTGCATGAGCATAGAAGGGAGGCGAGGGTGCATTATTCATTAAATCGTGGAGCGAAAAATTACAAAGCAGGGCAACACTATAGTCTCTACGGCGGCGTTGAAGAAGCCGCACAGCGGACAGCCGACCTTAAAGAAGTAGTGCCGCCGGTAGCCGTTCCTCTCATAGTTGCCGTTCTCTTGGTCACGGTCATAGCCAGCCATATACCGGGCAATAGGTCGAGTACCTCAGGCAATAGTGGTTCGTCAGGCAAGTCATTATCACTTGGAGGCGGACACAACATTACGAGTCGAAATAGTCGTAATGCAGCCAGTCTAGTGAGCCGACTCAAAAAGAACACTCCCAATACGCATAATAGCGCGCCCAGTATGGCAACGCCTTCTGCTTCTGCACCTGCGGGGAGTAGTAGTCTATCGGGAATTGTGCCACGTATTTCTTCCACGCCGTCATATAGCGGAGGACTGGGTGCCGGTCCTACAACGAGCGGTGGCTCGACGATAACCACACCCATAAGCAGTGTAAGCACCACGCCACCGTCCGCTTCAGCGCCAAGTACGAGCGTGGGAGCCATGGTGGGGGGAGGCGGTACACCAGTTGTGAGCGGTACGGTCAATACGGGCAGCACGACCGGATCAAGTGGGAGCTCAAGCCCCTCTATTAACACATCAGCGAGCGTGCCAACGCCACTCAGTCCAACGCCCTTAGTTCAAACTACTACGACTGCCAGCCCTTCAACCGTCACGACGAATACATCTGCAAATCTTCCATCTAGCAGCCAGCCAAGCGCACCGCTCGTCAACACACAGGCGAGTCTCACCCCGACGAGTGGAGCTAGTGCAGGCGCGACCGCCACGCTGCCAGGCACGAACCTATCCGTTGGCGCTACTATTAATCAGCCGCTATAGGACGTTCTCAGTCGTAACCATTTGTACTGACCACGCACAGGGCTGCCCCGTACAATACTCCTAGTAAATAGGAGTCTTCATATGCAATATCGCCAACTTATTAAAAAAGTACAAGATTACTCAGGCTTTTCTGATCAAGAAGCCGAGCAATCCTTGCATATAATCGTCGAGACTTTATCAGCTCGGCTGCAAGAAGGCGAACGCCAGGATTTCGCCAGCCAATTACCGAGTGAGCTCCAAGATATTGCCTTAAAACCGACGGGGCAAGAGTTCTTCACCCACGAAGATTTTTACGAACAATTAAGCGACATCGAAGGCACGACGAAAGCACATGTCAAAAAACAACTCATGGCAGTATGGAAGGCACTTAAAGAAGCTGCCAGCCCAGGCGAGTTAGACGATGTAAAAGCCCAGTTACCCAATAGTTTAGCCGCGGAGCTCCACTAAGGCGCCTGGCACCGTATGGAAAGGCGTGTATGCGAAGGAACGCATGAAAGAAATGTGGAACTTAGCGCCGTGTGAAATTAATTGCAATTGTGAGATAAATGTGAGACCATACTGTCACTAGAGAAAGGGCTGCCACGTATCTGTCAAAGATTCTCTAGCGCATATTAAACTAACGTTAGTAGTTCCGTGTCCGAGGTGCAGCCTAAGTATCGCTAATGAACTTACCTCCCGTGAACGAAGAAAGAGGTAAGTAATAATGGCAAATAAGATTTTTGTCGGCTCGCTATCATACAACGCGACTGACGATGATTTAGCTCAGTTTTTCGCTGATGCTGGCACTGTCGTAAGTGCAAAGGTTATCATCGACCGCGACACCAACCGCTCCAAGGGCTTTGGTTTCGTAGAGATGAGCAGCGACGACGAAGCTAAGAAGGCTATTGACAGCCTGAACGGCAAAGAGCTTGCTGGTCGTCCAGTAGCTTTGAGCGAAGCTCGTCCCCAAGTTCCACGCAACTAATAGCGCAGACGAACACCCATCAATCCCCGTGTACACACGGGGATTTTTGTTTGGCATAAGAAATCTAACAGTATGTGGCTCGCCAGGTAGGGTAGGCTACATACGGGTAAAGGGAGTACGTCATGAAGATAATTGTGAATTCACCGCGCACGAATACGCATAAAGTGCCTATCAATGCGCCGCAACGTCAACTCATTCGCGACATTTTGTAATGGAGTAACAAGGGGGGAACGTACATGCCAAAATCACGCAATATGGGTCGCAGAAGTCACCACCAGCAAGATGCTGAGCTGCATGTGGAAATGCCTGCCACGCAGGCTGCCGATAGAACCGATCAACCAACGCGCCCAACACAGCATCCGGCAGACGCGACGCATGATTCTGGAGAACAGCCAGTGCGCAACCATTCCCGCCGGGGCGAATAGCATTGCAACCCGGTAATAAATCTAACTGCTGCATCGCCCATGGTGTTTCATACTAGCATCTATATAAACAAAGGAGGGTCTCTATGGCAGATTTGTCAGGAAAAAAGGTCGCAATACTCGTAGATAATTACTTTGAACAGGCGGAATTTACCGGACCTTTAGATGCCCTCAAAGCAGCGGGGGCGACGGTTGAAGTCATTGCTGCGGAGCCCGAAAACGGCAAAATTCAAGGCCTCAATCACGTTGATAAAGCCGACCGCTTTGAATTTGATAAAACCCTAGAGGACGCCAATATCTCAGACTACGACGCGCTAGTGCTACCAGGTGGCGCCGTAAATGCCGATCACTTGCGCATGCAGGACAAAGCTAAGCAGTGGGCAAAAGAAATGGTCGAGAAGCGTAAACCACTCGCCGTCATTTGCCATGCACCATGGGTGCTCGTTAGCGCCGGAATCGCCAAGGGTCGTACGCTCACCAGCTACTTTACAATTCAAGACGATATTCGTGACGCCGGTGCCCAGTGGGTTGATAAAGAAGTGGTCGTTGATGATACGATCATAACTAGTCGCAATCCTGATGATATTCCTGCCTTTAACAACGCCCTGATTTCGATGCTGCAGGCAGCGTAATAGGCTAAAGGAGTAGCTATGAATAAGTACGGACCAAAAGCACAGCAAAAAATGGGTAAAGTCATGCACGAATTCAAGCACGGCGAGCTCAAAACCAGCCACGGACAAAAAGTAACTGATGCCAAGCAAGCCAAAGCCATTGGTCTAAGTGAAGCGCGTCAGGAAGGCGACAAAGTACCGCGCCGGAAATAGGCGTACAGTGAACAGCCGTTGTTTGCTATAGTTTAGGTATGCAGTTTGTGCGTGTGGAGGGATGGCAGCCAGCAGCTGACGCTATTGCGTCGCGGTTGCAACGCGCCCTCACTACGGGCCCGACGCTCTGGTTTGTGTCCGGCGGCTCCAGCATTGCCGCCACCGTCCATGCCATGGCCGCACTTCCCGAAGACCTGACAGAGCAGCTCACGGTATTGCTTATAGATGAACGCTACGGTCTTCCGGGTCATCACGATTCCAACTACAAGCAGCTGCTTGATGCAGGGTTTCAGCATAAGCAGGCAACGTTTGTACCGGTACTGGTTGAAGGTCTGACCCTTCAGGAAACTGCACATCGCTATGAAGAAATTGTGGCTCATCAACTGGAACGGGCTAGTACCGTCATCGGGCAACTGGGCATTGGGTCAGATGGGCACATTGCCGGGATTTTACCACACTCCCCAGCCGTGACCGCCCATGGCTTGGTGACGGCCTACGAAGCTGGTCCGTATGAACGAATTACGACAACCTTCAACGTCATTACCAGATTATCGACAGATTTCTCTCTCGTTTTTGGCGAGAATAAGCGTACCGCCCTCCACAAGCTCCAGGCCGAAACGGTCAGCTTAGCGGAGGAACCGGCGCAAATCCTAAAACAGGTACCCGACGTATACATATATAATGACCTAATAGGAGGGGAGACATGAAAATAGCCGTACAAGGACTGGGCCGGATGGGCATGCAGATAGTACGTAAATTGGCGGAGGATGGGCACACCGTTATTGCCCATAACCGGAGCCATGAACCAATTGAAGAAGCGGCAGGCTATGGTGCGATAGCCGCGTACTCAAAAGAAGAGGTAGTGACACACTTTGAAAGCGAGCCCGTTATCCTGTGGGTGATGCTGCCCGCAGAAGTCGTCGACGATCAAGTGGACGAGTGGCTGACGTTGCTTCCGAAAAACAGCGTCATAATTGACGGCGGAAACTCAGATTATCGGCTGACAAAGCAGCTCAACGAGCGTTTAGTGGCAGCCGGTGTACGATTTGTCGACGTGGGAACCTCGGGCGGCGTGTGGGGATATCAAAATGGGTTCTGTATGATGGCCGGTAGCGATGACACAACCGCCTTTGAAGCTGTGGAGCCAGCACTCAAAACGTTGGCAGCTCCCGAAGGCGCGTACCACTATTTTGGTCCCAGCGGGGCAGGACACTTCGTTAAAATGACGCACAATGCCATAGAGTACGGCATTATGGAATCACTCGCCGAAGGCTACCGTTTCTTAAAAGATGGACCGTATCAAGACATTGATCTAGCAGCAGCTGGCGAGGTCTGGCAGCATCACAGTGTTATTACCAGCTGGCTCAATGAGCTCACTCGGGATGCACTGAAGGAAAACCCGAGCCTTGAGGGCATATCGGGCTACGTGGCAGAAAGTGGCGAAGCCCGCTGGACATTAGAGAGTGCGCGCGAGCACCAGATCGCCATGCCTGCTATCCAAGCAGCATTTGATGTGCGACTCGCCTCTCAACAAGGCGACACAACGTTTGCCACCCAATTACTGGCAGCAATGCGCAATAAGTTTGGTGGCCATAATCTGAACAAGGAGGGACGTGAGTAATCTCGATCCAACCCAACTCGTCATTTTTGGCATTACCGGTGACTTAAGCCGGCGGTACTTACTGCCAGCCCTGTACCATTTGTGCAAAGACGGGTTACTGCCTGAACAATTAGTCATTATTGGTACCTCCCGCCAAGCGCTTGATCTCGATGACTTTTTAGGACATGTCGAGGTCTGTGTTCTCGAGCAGGACAAAGTATGTGACCCGGAGGTACTGAACCAATTACGCGCGCTCATGCGCTTGGTACAGCTTGATCCCACCAACCCCGAGGACTATCACAAGCTCAAGCTGACTTTAGATAGCGTTGAAGATGAGTTTGGCACCTGTATGAACCGCCTCTACTATCTGTCGATACCACCACAGCTCTACGCGCAGGTCATCCAGCATCTGGGTGAAGCTGAGTTAAATGCCAGTTGCGCCCATGGTAACGCTCTCACCAGGCTCGTGGTTGAAAAACCGTTTGGCTACGACACCCCGTCCGCCCAAGAACTCATTGATCGTACCGGTCAGTGGTTTGGTGAACACCAGGTCTTTCGCATTGACCACTATCTTGCCAAAGAAACCGTTCAGGACGTATTACTCTTTCGCCAACACAATCAGTCCTATGAAACGTGTTGGAATAGTGCCACTATTGCCAGCATCGATATCGTGGCGTATGAGCACCTGGATGTCCAAGGGCGATCGTTTTATGACGAAATTGGCGCCCTCAGAGATCTCATCCAAAGCCATTTATTGCAGCTGCTGGCACTGACAACAATGGAGCTGCCCGAGAAAGACTCTAGTGACAGCTTTCATGCGAGTAAGGAACAGCTCCTAGCGGCGCTCGGCGCCTTTCCGGCTGACCAGGTCGCGACCCATACCACTCGGGGCCAATACATAGGCTACCGCGACGAAGTGGGCAATGCCGATTCTATGACCGACACCTTTGCGGCCCTGGAACTTACGCCCCCCATACCGCGCTGGAAAAACACCACGTTTCGCATCGCCACGGGTAAAGCACTTGATGCCAAGCGGACTGAAATTAAAGTTACGTTGACTGATGGGCGGGCTGTCCACTTTCGCATACAACCAGAACCGCGTATTGCTGTCGATAATGACCCGTCAGCCGTCACCGATTTCAGCGGTGTGGAACGACCCGTTAACCATCCGGGTGCCGATGCCTATGAACGGGTGCTCATAGATGCCATCCGCGGCGACCAGACGCTGTTTGCGAGCAGCCGAGAAGTTATGGCATGTTGGCATTTCGTACAGCCAATCCTCGACGAGTGGGCAAAAAATGCAGTCGCCTTACAGCCGTACGAAAAGGGAAGTGACCCTATACATATATGGCGCCCGTAATGCAGTATTACAGGCTATTGTCAGCCCAACGCGATATACTATAGAAGTCATGGTAGACCTGCTTATACTAATTTTTTTAATTAGTGCGTTATACCGGGGACGGGAAATTGGCTTCGTGCAGCAATTGTGCTCAACCATTGGCTTTTTTGCCGGGCTATTTCTGGGAACGTCCCTGGCACCGCATACCATTCAACTCACCCATAGTGCGCTCTCTCGCTCACTCATCACTCTCATCACTACATTAGGCTCAGCCTTTATATTGCTGACAGCCGGTGAATATATCGGCATTGCCTTAAAGCAGCGGTTGCAGAGTAGCCACCTCCATTCCGCAGACAATTTTTTGGGCGCGTTTTTAAGTGCCGGCTCCTTGCTGGTCGCTGTTTGGCTCGGTGCGGCTATTCTCATGAATCTGCCATATCCCGGGCTTCAATCAAGCCTTCGTTCCTCGCGCATCGTGTCCCAATTAAACCACTCGCTACCATCCGCACCAACGGTCATTGCAAGCCTGGGTCATATCATAGATCCAAATGGCTTTCCGAACGTCTTTATTGGCGGGGAACCGACACCGCCCTCGAGTATCAACCTTCCGTCTTCGAGCGCTTTACTGGCAGCCGTGAATAAAGACAAGTCCTCGGTCGTCAAAATAGAAGGTGAGGGCTGCGGTGGTATCGTTGAGGGCTCGGGCTTTGTCGTCGGTTCAGATTTAGTAGCCACCAACGCCCACGTAGTAGCGGGTATTGCGCACCCCTATGTGGATGATGCCAACGGTACCCATAGCGCCGTGCCCATCTGGTTTGATCCGAACCTCGATTTTGCCGTGCTCCGCGTACCGAACTTAGCCGGTAGTCCGCTGCTTATTAACACCGCAACGGAAGGCAGTGGCACCGCGGCAGCTGTATTAGGCTACCCAGGCGGGGGAGGATTTACCGCCGATCCTGCTTCCGTGCTTGATGAGTTTAATGCCACTGGGCGCGATATCTACAACCAAGGTGTCACCCAGCGAGACATCTATGAGGTTGCGGCGCACATTATTCCCGGCAATTCAGGTGGTCCTCTGATCACACCTGACGGACAAGTTGTCGGTATCGTATTTGCTCAGTCCACGACCTACAACAATGTGGGCTACGCCCTGACGACCGCGCAAGCCGTACAAGAAATAAACCAGGCGACAGCTCGAGACCAAGTTGTCAGCACGGGCAGCTGCGCGGAGTAGGGCTTTGGCATATACCGACCGCGCAGTATACTAGGAGCAGCAATGAGCACAAAAAAACAAGCAGCCGTACCTACCCGCTTAGAGCGCGTGCTACCGTGGCTCCTCCTCATAGGTGGCTTTATTGGTATTATCTGTTCCTTTATTATTACGAACGACAAAATGCAGTTACTGCAAAACCCGCATTTTCAGCCAAACTGTAACTTAAATCCCATCATCAGTTGCGGCAGTGTCATGAAAAGCTCCCAGGGTTCACTCTTCGGCTTTCCAAACCCCTGGATTGGCTTGGCCGCCTTCGGCGTCGTCACTACAGTTGGAGCCGCGATGCTGGCAGGCGCACGCTTTGCTCGGTGGTTTTGGCTCGGACTCGAAGCGGGCATCATAGGCGGCTTAGCGTTTGCCTATTGGCTCCTCTTTGAAAGCGTCTACCGCATCAAAGCGCTCTGTCCGTACTGCTTAACCGTCGATGTCGTCGTCATCACGCTGTTCTGGTACGTAACAATGCACATACTAGATACTAACGTCGTGACCGTGCCGGCAGGCAAAGCCACGACGGTCTACCAATGGATACGAAGGCACCATCTCGACATCCTCATTGCCTGGTTCCTGGTTCTCATTGCGCTTATCTTGCAACATTTTTGGTACTACTACGGAAAATACCTATAGGCGTGGTACAATCCTTGCAAAGCATAAACAGCAAACAGCATGACAAAATCAGAAAAATTTATCCGTCGCAGCGTTGAGGCTCCCGCAGCCTTACTCGACCGGACGGTCATTGCTGGTCAGCAAGTCCGCGCCGCACTGCCCGCCGATAAAGTACTGAAAAAAACAGAAGACTACTGGCACATGCTCGGTCCGGGGCTGACCACGGGTGCTTCCGATGATGACCCATCCGGTATTGCAACCTATAGTCAAACCGGTGCCCAGTACGGCTTTGGACTGATATGGCTAGCGCCGCTGACCTTTCCGCTCATGGCAGTAGTCCAAGAAATGTGCGCCCGCATTGGACTGGTCACCGGGCGGGGACTTGCTGGCAATATCCGCACCCATTTTAGTCGCCGCGTGCTAAATATATGTACGACGCTGCTATTTGCGGCGAATACCCTGAACATTGGCGCCGATATTGGCGCTATGGCAAAAGCCGTACAGCTCCTTAACCCCGCACTCCGTTTTGGCTGGTTGGTCCTAGCTTTCACGTTGCTTAGCTTAATGCTGCAAATTTTCACCCCGTACGTCCGCTATGCGAAGTATCTGAAATGGCTGGCACTCGTCCTTTTGTCCTATGTTTTTTCCGCGATACTGGCGCACCTCAACTGGAGCGACGTCCTCCGTCACTCCCTGCAACCAGCCGTGCATTTCAATAAACAAGAATTACTCCTTATCTGTGCCATATTAGGAACGACAATTTCACCCTATCTATTCTTTTGGCAAACCTCGCAAGAAGTTGAGGAGAAAATCCTCCAAGGTCAAACGACGGTTCGTGAGCGACGCACCTTAACCAGTCCTATAGAGATGAAGAGTATGCGTATCGACGTGTGGTCCGGCATGCTGCTTTCGAACATGGTCATGTTCTTTATCGTGGCAGCCTGCGCGGCTATCTTATTCGGACATGGCATTACTAATATCCAAACCACCGCCCAAGCCGCCGAAGCCCTCCGACCATTTGCCGGCAACGCCACGTACTTTTTGTTTGCAATCGGCATTATCGGCACCGGCATGCTGGCTATCCCTGTCTTGGCGGGATCCAGCAGTTATGCAATAGCTGAAAGCTTTGGCTGGAAAGAGGGGCTGTACCGTAACCTCAACCAGGCGTACGCCTTTTACGGCGTTATTATTATCTCCATGTTTGTGGGACTGGGCATGAACTTTCTCGGCATTGATCCCATTAAAGCCCTCATATACTCGGCAGTAGGTAATGGTCTTGTCGCACCCGTTGTATTGTTCTTTGTAGTAAAACTCAGCAGCAATAAAAAGCTCATGGGTCGCTGGGTCAATCGACCATATGTAACGGCTATTGGCTGGATTGCAACCGGACTTATGACGGTGGCAGGCGTAGCAGCCATCATATCGCTGTTCTATTAAGTTTTATTCACTGCGAAGTGCGTCTATTGGTTCTTTGCGTGCCGCTTTCAGCGCCGGCACCGAACCAAAGAGTATACCGATTACGATTGAAACACCGCTCGCCAGTACGACTGCCGGCCAGGTGAGTACCGGGTGCAGGTTAGTGGTGAGAATAATAAGGATGTCGATAATGACCGATGCCACGATGCCAAGCAGACCACCAATCAAGCTCAGGACCGTTGCTTCTACCATAAATTGACCGAGAATTTGCCGGTTCGTAGCACCGAGCGCCTTTCGAATACCCACTTCGTGCATGCGTTCCGTCACGGATACCAACATGACGTTCATAATACCGACACCGCCGACTAACAAGGAGACCGCGGCAACGCCAGCAATCAGTTTTGTCAGTAAATCTAAGATGTTATTTGACACGGATAAGCTTTGAGAAGATTTGAGCACGCTAAAATCATGAGTACCGCCGTGGCTCTTCAGTAACCGACTATTAATAGCGGCCACCGTCTGATTGACCTGATGACTGTTGCTTGGTTTCGCCAGTATTTCATATAACGGTGCATTTTTATTTGCCAGATTTTGGGCCACATCGTAGGGAATAAAGATTGCGTTATTGAAATCTATTTCGCCCGATAACGGAGTGGTGGCAAAACTATCAAAGACACCACGCACCACAAATTGTTGGCCGCGAAACGTAAAACTACGGCCCAACGGAACACTTTCATTAAATAATCGCTGTGCAGCGGCGGGACCCAGCACCGCCACATTGTTCTGACTGTCGTCCGTACCAAAGAATACCCCGTACGCGACTGTTTGATTGAGGATTGAGGCGAGATTGTCACTCGTTCCGACAACGGGAATATTTGCCGTCATGTCACCTTTAGAGGTGCCGTCTATGATGCTAAGCGGTACCGCCTCGGCCACACCCCGCGCGCCTGCTACCGTGCCATAGTCATCTGCCGGCAGCGGGCTGAGTACCGTGAGCGAGGTAAAGCTGCTGAGGCTTGAACTACTGGTCCCGCTATCAACTGGCACGGAACGAACCGTAATAACATCCTTACCCAGCTTGTTTATTTGTCCGCTGACTTGATGCTTTACTCCGACACTGATGCTCACAACGACAATGACGGATGCGACACCAATAATAACGCCGAGCATCGTCAAAAAGCTGCGCCAGCGATTGGCGCGTACAGCGGTTATTGCCATTTTAATGTAGCCTTTGGTATAGGATTTCATGCGCGACCCTTTTTCGCGCGCGAGGTATTCTTGCGCTTCGATTTTGCTGTCTTACTTTTCGCTCTTGCCGCAGACTTGGCCGGCTTATCTGGAACTGCTTTCATCAGTGCTGATACACCCGCCAGATCGTCTTCTTCGGTTGCTGCAGCTACGCTGTACATTGACCGGAGAGCTGTTGGAGCCACCCGACCAAGAGCTGTTTTCTCATCCTGCACAATGGTACCGTCATGCATATACACCACGCGTGTCGCATACCGTGTTAATTCCGGGTTGTGGGTGACAAAAATTATAGTGTGACCCATCTTATGCACCTCGCTCATGAGTTCCATGATCAAGCGCGAGCCGGCGCTATCAAGGTTTCCCGTTGGCTCGTCAGCAATGAGCAGTTGCGGGTCATTCACCAGCGCACGGGCAATGGCGGCACACTGTACCTGACCGCCGCTCAGTTGACCTGGTAAGAAATACTCCCGGTTTTGCATGCCGACACGTTCTAAGACATTACTGGCAGTCTTCATGCGCTTTGCTAGCGTCATACCTTTATAGGTAAGGGGCAGGGCAACGTTTTCAAGGACAGTCATGCGCGGCAAAAGATTAAACGACTGAAAGACAAAGCCAATGCGGTCACGGCGAATCTTGGCAGACTGCGCTGCACTGAGTCTAGAGACAAGGCGGCCGTCGAGCTTATACACGCCGTGCGTCGGCTTATCCAGTAAGCCCAGAACGTTCATAAGGGTGCTCTTGCCGCAACCACTAGCGCCCATCACCGCAACAAATTCACCTTTTTCAATCGTCAAATTGACTTCATCGAGCGCCAATGTCGTGGCGTCGCCGAAGCCGTAGAGTTTACTGACGTCTTGTAGTTCTATTACTGCCATTTTGTTTATCTAGTGTAACCCCCGGTTTGCACTCCTCGCAACATCTTTTTGTAGTAATTTCTTACCGGTCAAACGAAATGACCATGCCAGCAACTGAAATTGGTTGAAACTTCTGTATAATGAGTGCTTGCAATCCTTCGCGGAGGGGTCGCCTAGTGGCCTATGGCGCTCGCTTGGAAAGCGGGTTCACTCGAAAGGGTGTCGAGGGTTCGAATCCCTCTCCCTCCGCCATTTCGCACAAATACACGAAAACGAGCTACAGCTTTTGCAGCAAACGCTGAGCTTTCAACATACGCCTCAAGCTCAGCATCTTCTGAATAAAATCAGCCCCCCGTAGTAATAACTGGTCCCATCAGTCCGATTGTAATTGTTGGTGTTGCCGTGCGTTGGCCACGGACACTGCCACGACTGCCAGTTGCGTGACTGCATGCAACATATCGGTCATTGCCAAATGGGTATTATCAAGCGTAATGGTAATGGGCAGCTCAGTTGAATTTTTACTGGACCACGACCTATCAATAATAGCCTGCGGTGTTGAGGTAGCCGGATCGTAGGCAACACTATGCTCTGGCAGTTGAAACGGATTTTCGTCGCGCTGTCGATCAAGTTCACGCCGCGTAATGACATAGCGTGTCTCCTCAGCGAGTTGATTCGGTACCGGGCTTAAGACTCCTTTTGCAAGGAGAGCACGGCGGGCAGCAACCTCTGGCTCGCAGGTCATAAACAGTTCAAGCGCGGTTACTGGTTGTATGCCCGTGTCCGCGACTTGATCTTGCACGCGGCTGCGGGGGTTACGACCGTCAAGCACTACAACTTCTGCTTTCGCAGCTACGGCCAAGCGCATCGTCATGGCCCACCATTCGCCCCCAGCTTTTTGTACTAACGGTAATTTTCCGAGGACTGCGACAGAGTGAGAAATAGCTGGACGCTGCAAGTCACCAAGATCATCGCGCTGTGCAAACGGCTCACGACTGTTGTAGACACGCTCGGCAGCTGCTTCGAGTTCCGCCCCCTCCGGCAATTCATCTTCCTCCTGCAAGCCTAAATCGAGCCGAACTAAGGCTACAAATCGGCGAAAGAAATCACCCGCAACGTCATAGTAGACAGCGAGGCCTTCTTGACGTAAGGCGTCGGCAATAGCATGCCCCGCGGCACCTTTGCCGGTCTTTGTTTCTCCATCGACATACACCCCAAGTAAGGGTGATCGAGATTCAGACATCGAACCCTAGTCTAGCAAATCGCCACCCCTAAAGCTATACTAGTTTTTATGATTAAACTGTATTCATGGAACGTAAACGGCATTCGTGCCGTGCAAAAAAAAGGTGTCTTTGAGCCGTTTGTGCGTGACGAAAACCCAGACATTGTTTGTCTCCAAGAAACAAAGGCGAAGCAGGGCCAAGCAATCATTGACCTCCCAAACTATACCGAATACTGGAACAGTGCCGAGCGCGCCGGTTACAGTGGGACCGCTATTTTCAGCAAACACCCGGCGCTGAGCGTCGCCTATGGTTTGCCTGAAGACATTGAAAAGCAATTTGGCCTCAAGGACGACGGGTACGGCGACCCCAACAAAGAAGGAAGAGTGGTTACTGCAGAGTATGAGCAGTTTTTTGTTGTTACCGTATATACGCCGAATGCCAAAGACGATTTAAGTCGCGTCGCACTCCGAGAAAAACAGTGGGACCCAGCATTTCTGGCGTACTGCAAGCAGCTTGAAGCACGAAAACCAGTTGTTTTCTGCGGTGACCTCAATGTCGCGCACACCGAATTAGATTTAGCTAATCCAAAACCAAATGTCGGCAAAAAAGGCTTCACTAAAGAAGAACGCGCCGGCTTCCAAAACTTTATTGACGCCGGCTTCATCGATACCTTCCGCCTCTTTCACGAAGGCAATGGCTATTACACCTGGTGGAGTCATTTTGCCAATGCCCGGGCACGTAATGTCGGCTGGCGGATAGACTACATATTGGTGAGTGCCAGCCTTAAAGACCGCGCGGTGGCTGCCGATATTCATCCAAAAATTTTAGGCAGTGATCATTGCCCGGTGAGCGTCACGCTAGATATCTGACCCATGCCGATATGTGTGCGTACGACGCACACGCGTACCTATGAAACTGCAAAAGGATACCCCCGCCCATGCACCTAGAACTTACCCAATTTCTCAGTACCGATAACCTCGTCCTACCGGGATTACTGTATACCCCCGACGTACCTACATCGCGCGTCTTCGTCTGGCTGCATGGCATGGGAGATGGCGGCATATTCTATAGCCAGGAGCGGATAACAGCACTGGCTAAGAAGTTAACGCAGCAGGGAATCGCGTTCTTCCCGTTTAATAACCGCGGGGCACACAACAGTAAAACACTGCGCCAGGTAAGTGATGATCCGGAGACGGACGATGGTTCATATCAAGCTGGTACCTATTATGAAAAAATTGTGGACTGCGTTGCCGACATTGATGGGGCAGTGACCTTTCTCAAACGTCGAGGCATGCACGAGTTTATATTAGGCGGGCATAGTACCGGCGCCAATAAAATCTGTGTCTACCATGCGCTGGCAGATGACCATAATCCCTTTACCCGGTATGTCTTGGCTGGACCCGGCGACGATAGTGGCATTCACTTCCGTGAACTTGGTGCGTCAACCTTTCAAAAGGCTCTAGCCTACGCAAAACGAGCAATAGAGCGGGGAACGCCGCTTACCACCATGCCCCTTTACACTGGTATGCATCCCTTTAGTGCGCAGTCGGCATTAGATATTCTCGATCCCAACGGCGCCTACAACACCTTTCCGCTGTATGAGGCAACAACGGCGCGAATTGGTACAAAGCAGTTATTTGCAGAATACCGCACCATCCAGCTCCCCATGCTTGTACTGTACGGTGAACACGACGAGTACACCGACGCCACTGGCGGTACGGCCGCAGCACTGGACACCTTTCGCTCGTTTACGCACCCGAGCGTACAAGAATCATCGCAGTTTGCACTCATACCAGACACCGACCATGGGTTTCATGGACAAGAACTGGCGTTTGCGCGCTGCATTGCCAAGTGGGTAGCAGCATGAAGCTATATACCTTGATGCTTCTGAAAAGAGACGGCGAGCTGCTGCTGGCTATGAAAAAACGCGGTTTTGGGGCGGGACGATGGAACGGCGTGGGGGGTAAGGTAGAGAAAGGCGAAACGATCAGCGAAGCCGCGGTACGTGAATGCGATGAAGAAATTGGCGTCCAGGCTGAACATTTTTCACTGGTAGCGGTTCATGATTTCCTATTTCCAGAAGGTGAGGACATGCGAGTGTTTGTCTATACCTGTGACCAGTGGAGCGGGGAACCAGTGGAAACCGAAGAAATGCGTCCGCAGTGGTTTTCGCTTGACGCCATACCATATAGTGAAATGTGGCAAGACGATATCATCTGGCTGCCCTTCGTACTTGCGGGCAAATGCCTAAAGGGCAGCTTCACCTTTGACAGCGATGACAATCTCTGTGCCGGCGAGGTGGTGATGGTAGATCAGATAGAGGAACCACTATGAGCCGCAAATTTGCCGTATTTGACATTGATGGAACGCTTATTCGTTGGCAGCTCTATCATGCCGTCGCTGACGAACTCGCACGCCGGGGACACTTTGGTGCGATCGAGTATGAGGCAGTCAAACGGGCCCGTATGACCTGGAAACAACGTGCCCATGATGATTCGTTCAAAACCTATGAACAGGCATTGGTGAACTTGGTCGATCAAGCAATTGTTGGCTTAGCGCAAGTAGAACTGCAATCGGCATGTCGCACAGTTATCAGTGAGTATAAAGATCAGGTGTATACGTACACGCGTGATTTGGTGCGCCAACTAAAAGACCAGCACTATCTTTTATTTACCATATCCGCTTCACAACAAGACGTCGTGAAACTACTTGCTGAATACTATGGCTTCGATGACTGGGGAGGATCAGAGTATGAGGTTAAAGACGGTTACTTTACGGGCAAAAAGGAAATACTGAAGAGTGAGCGCAAGCCAGAGTATCTTCAACAGCTCGTCACGAAGCACGGGACCTCGTATAGTGGCAGCATTGCGGTTGGCGACAGTGAAAGTGATATCCCGATGCTTAACATTGTTGAGCAGCCAATCGCGTTTAACCCGACAAAACAGCTATTTGAACATGCCACGGCGCGTGGCTGGAACATTGTTGTTGAGCGCAAGAACGTTGTCTATACATTAGGTGAACACCATGGATCATACATACTGGCACAAACAGACAAGTAACAATCCCATTTTCCCCGACCTTGTCTGGAGCCGTCCGGAAAACCGCGCCCATGCCGGCAAGCTCCTCATTGTTGGGGGCAATCTCCATGGCTTTTCAGCTGTGGCAACTGCATTTTCTGAGGCTGATAAAGCAGGTATTGGCACGGCACGAGCGTTGCTGCCGAGTAGCCTCCAAAAGACGGTCGGACGCATCTTCGAAGCAGGGGAGTACGCGCCCAGTACGCCAAGCGGTAGCTTCGCACAGACAGCACTTAGCGAGATGCTGGCTATGGCGGCATGGAGCGACGGGGTACTCCTTGCTGGAGATTTTGGCAGAAATAGCGAAACCGCTATTGTGCTTGAAAAATTCGCGGCAAAATATAGCGGTCAGCTCACGCTAACAAAAGACGCGGCCGACTATTTTACGCCCTCGCCAAAAGCACTGCTGCAACGCCCTGCAACCACGTTCGTGATAAGCTTTTCCCAGTTACAACAGCTCGGCATGCATGCCCAATTTATATCGCCATTTACATATAACATGGATTTACTGCGCTTACTTGACGCGCTCCATGAGTTCACCACTATCTATCCCGTTTCAATCATCGTCAAGCACCTGCAGAACATAGTAGTTGCCACGTCAGGGAAGGTCAGCACAACGAAACTCGAAGCTGACTTAGAGATGTGGCGAGTGGCTACCGCTGCGCACGCTGCGGTCTGGTGGCTACAAAACCCCAGTAAGACCTTCGAAGCCCTCACGACAAGTGTAGCCTAATATTTTTGCAATCGCTTCCCGCATTTCGTGAGCCCGTGGATCATTACTTTCCGCTAAGCTGCGGAGCGCAGCTTCACCATCAAACCATGCTTGTCCCGTGTTAATTTCGGTTTGTGCTGCAAGCTCGTCAGCGTGCGTAATACGTAGTCCTCTGTGTTGGTTAATCTCTCGGGCACTTTGTTCACCAAATATGTGGGCAGGAACAAGTACTGAATTAGGCTCACGTTTTCTTACGCTCATGGTCTTTCATCTATCTTACATTTTCTGGTGGGCGAGGAGGGAATCGAACCCTCAATCCGTAAGGAACACGATTTTGAGTCGTGCGCGTATACCAATTCCGCCACTCGCCCAATCCAGCGGTGCACTAAGGTGCGCTTAGGGGTGTATTGTACTATACTACTCTCGGAGAGCCAATACGGCTATCCATGTTATTGTTATGCAAAATCCATTGTTCCCACAATCTGATACTCCGCAAGATGATGGGTTTTTGCTGCCCGCAAAAGTGTCACCACTTCAACCTGCTGATACTCCAGAAGCCAACCCAGCGGCTGATGTAATCCGTCAAAAACTAGCTAAAATATACGCCCAAGAACCGGACGCCGCAGCCGAAATAGAAGAAGCGGAAGCCGCTCATCCCATGAGTCCGCATCAACGTTTTATGCACGAGCTGAGCAGTTCAGGCAAAAATCTGGCGCAGATTCAGACGGAATGGCACAACTACTATGTCGCACTGCCTGATGATGAGAAACGGCAGGTCTGGCAAGAATTTTATGAAAGTAATACGCACAACCAAGCGACGGTGGCAGCGCCCCATACGGCGACCGTCGCTGGACAACCGGGACCTGCTCCGATACCTGAGCCTACTGAGCAGCTCGCATCGCATCGAAATGAGATAGCGAGCAGTACGAACCGCAATAAGACGCGACATACAAAATCCCGAGACTCCCGCAGCCCCGGGGAAATTCGTAGTGCAATTCGAAACACGGTGTCCGCAGGCGGCAAACTAAAGGCGAAGCACCACCTCCAATCATTAGCGTTCGGGCTTGGTCTCGGCAGTATCGTTATCTTCATTTTCTTATTTGGCTTCTTTAACGAGGCATTTATCGCGCCGTTTATTCAACCGAGCCGCACCGCTGTTGCCGCACCAATCATATTGAGTAGTGATGCGGTAGCGCCAACGACAACGCCAGAGGTTATCATCCCTAAAATCAATGTTGAAATTCCAGTGGATTACTCGCAAACGTCAACCAACGAAACAGATATTGAAAATGCGCTGCAAAGCGGCATCGTACACTATCCAACGACACAAATGCCTGGTGAAGTCGGTAATGCCGCGTTTTTTGGTCACTCCAGCAACAATATTTTTGCGCCCGGTAAGTATAAATTTGCCTTTGCGTTGCTCCATGAATTGGTGCCAGGCGACACGTTCTATCTCACCAATAACGGCAAGGTATACGCCTATAAAGTATTTAGCCGTACCATCGTTGACCCGACTGACGTCGGCGTGCTCAACCCCGTTGCGGGTCATAAAACCACTGCAACGCTCATCACCTGTGACCCCCCCGGTACAAGTTGGCGCCGACTCGTTGTTGTTGGCGATCAAATAAGTCCTGACCCGACCACAAATACAGCGGCGGCACAGCCCACCACAACACCCACGGCAACAACAATTCTCCCTGGTAACGGACAAACAATGTGGTCCCGCTGGTGGGGAAGTATTGTCGGTAAAATTGTCACTATTATGCTCCTTTTGGGCGCAGGCTACTATCTCGTGCGACGAGTTATGCCTAAGCCTAGGGCTGTGCGATCAACGATGTAGTCGTCAAGTCAACTGCTGGTGCAGTAGTACCAGGGGCGAGCACATAAACATGCTGAAAATCTGGTGCAAAGAACGGCTGATAGCTCGGCAAACTCTTCATGAGACCCTGGGCATTGGAATTGTCATAATCGACTACTTGGAGCGTACCGCCGCTCACGTACACTAACCGGTCGCCGTCCATCCATGTAACGTGTGTCTGCGGTACATCGAGCGGCGTATGCAGGGTGTAGGTATAACTACGGCTGTTTTCAAGGTCGTAAATGACGACCGATGCGCTATTTTCGGTCAGTACAAACTGGGCAGTCGCCGAGAACGCCAGGTAGCTTGGTGCAGCTATTTTCATAGCTCGCATGGCAAGCGCCGCATGATCAGGATGCGCATTAATTTGTCCGACGGGATCTTTATAGATGTATACCTTATTCTCCGCACTACTGCCCACGACCACATACAGGGGACCGTTATAACTAGCCGCTTGCAATAAGTATGTACTGCTACTGAGGACGCTGCGCAGCGGGTACGTTGTTGCGCCAACTTGCATCGTTATTTCAACATGACCCGTTGGCACGTCAGCATCTGTGACGTATAAAGCGGTGTCGCCACCGTACGGCTGGAAGGCAAGCACATGGGTTAAGTATGGCGCCGCTGTCGGCGTGGTCAGCGAATCAGTTTGGACCGTATGATCAGTGGCGTTATAGAGGAAAAATTGGTCAAATTTCTGGTTTTTAAAACTGATGTCAACGGCATTCACTGCGAGGACCGAATTGAGGTTGACTGATTGGGTCACATCCGCTCGGTCCAGCTCAATAAATTCAACTTTTGAATCCACCGTGTGCTTGATCAGCACATGCTGGTTGTCGTCGGCCCAGGCGACTACTTGCCAGCTCTCAGTGCCCGAAGCTTTGGTGTAGGTAGTTGCCGGAAGCGCCAGCTCCTGTACGGTTTTCTCAGGCGCAGTGGCAGCTAAGTCATAGAGGTCAAAGACGCCGCTTGCGGTCGGCTGTGCCACAAGCAACCAGCGGCGATCCGGACTCTGTGAGGCTACACTTGGCGCTGCCGCAAAGGTGTGGATAGGTGCGGTCACCAGTTTTTGAGGGAATAGCAGCGGATAATCGAAATGCTGCACATCACCGCCTTCAACCGTAATCGAACGCTGCCAGGTGCGATAGCCACTCTTAAGCAGCTGCATCGTGTACTGCCCAGCCGGTAGCAGGAGCTTGGTGTTAGTTGTTGAACCAATCGATTTACCATTGAGATTAATCTGCGCGGGGCTCGGCTGGCTTGATACAAAAACCACGCCTTTTTGTATAACCTGTCCGTTCTTGCCAAGACCAAAACCATATGCCAGAAGAATGAGAATAATAGTGCCGCAGGTAATGCCAACTGCCAGCAGGGCATAGCCAACAAACATCAATACCGATTGCCGAAAGCGTTTTTGAGGATCAAGATAGTCCATAGATCTAGCTACCTATTGTAGCCGTTCGCTATACTTTGGGAAAGCGGGTATATAGTAGTTGCGCTTGCAGTGCGCGCGTGTAAGGATTAAGATACATATATCTTACCGCTTAAGGTAAACGAGGCTGGCAATACACGTGGCAAAAACCAAGACAACAATTGAGATTAACGGCAAGCGCTATGATGCGGTACGAGGTACGGTACTGAACCATAGTCGTTTATCCGGAAGTATTGATGGCGTCGTAAAAGGCAAGCAACCAGTAGTGGTAACACCCACAGTGCAAACAAAACCGTCACTTCCCCTGACACCAGTCAGCAGCACACCCGTTATGGATGTACAGCGAACGCGAACGCGAACCTCATCACCGGCACTGGGTCCTAAAAAACATGTACCGCAGTCGTCACAAACCCTCATGCGGCAAGGGGTACAGAAGCCGACCTCGTCGTTTAAAAAAGCACACAAGAGCCAAACAAGAACAGATGTCTTAGCGAAGCAGCCAAAAAACGTGGTACTCCCTAAATTATCGTTTCACACCGTTGATGCAACCCGTGAAGCACGGGCTACGCAAGTCAGTCAAAGCAAGTTTGTTTCACGTTTTGCCACCATGACCGTACCTCGCAAGGCGCATGCGTCTCCTACCCCAATTGCTACAGTGGCGAAGTCCTCACCCCAGGTACGCGCGGTTACCACACCAGCCGTTATTCCGCAGCCACTTCCTTCAATTTCTGGGCACTCGTCGTCGAACGATTTATTTGAACGCGCGCTTCGTAAAGCTACCAGCCATGAGCAACCAGCACATCCGACAACCCGTCGGGCTAAAAAATCTAGTCACCGCCTCCTCAATGCCGGTGCATTATCTCTCGCGGTACTGCTTCTGGGTGGCTTTTTTGTCTACCAAAATCTTGCCAATATAACGATACACATGGCAGCGCGTAAGGCCGGCTTTGCGGCAGCCCTCCCCGGGTATCGACCATCTGGGTTTTCTATCGGCAATCTTGCGTACAGCACAGGAAACGTTACTATCCGCTTTCACAGTAACAGCGATACGAACCGCAGCTTCGCACTTGTGGAGCAGCCGTCGAGCTGGGACAGTAGCACACTGCTCAGCGACTACGTTGCCACTACTGCAGGAAATAGCTATCAAACGGCAACTGCAGCCGGTCGTACGGTCTACTTATACGGAAGCAATAATGCGACGTGGGTGTCTGGTGGCATCTGGTACCGCGTTACCAATCAAAATGGACTCAGCACTACACAGCTCATCGACCTTGCTACCTCAATGTAGTAATTTACCCCTGTTTATGGCATACTAAAAGCCATGTCAAACGTACGAACACGGTTCGCACCGAGTCCAACGGGCTATTTACATGTCGGTGGCATTCGCACCGCTCTGTTTGCGTGGCTGCTCGCGCGGCAACAGAACGGCAGTTTTATCCTCCGTCTCGAAGACACGGATAAAGCAAGGGAAGTTGCCGGATCCGATGCGCATCTCATGAAGTCTTTACGAGCGCTCGGTCTCACCTACGACGAGGGACCGGACATTGGTGGTCCCTATGGTCCCTATCGTCAAAGTGAGCGTCTGGCCACGTATCAGGAATGGGCGCGCAGACTTGTTGAGAGCGGCAGAGCCTATGCCGATCCCTACACGCCTGACGAGGTACAGGAATTTCGCCGTCAAGCGCAACACGAACACCAACCCTTTCTCTATCGCAATCACCGCCCGACACAACCACCCGCGTGGGATGGTACGCAGCCGTTGCGTTTTAAAGCTGACCCGAAACCATATGCCTGGCACGACGCGGTCATGGGTGACTTACATACAGGACCGGAGGTCATCGATGATTTTGTACTTATTAAGTCAGATGGCTACCCAACCTATAATTTTGCCCACATCGTTGATGACGCCGAAATGCAGATTAGCCACATTATTCGGGGTCAAGAATTCCTTGCCAGTACACCCAACTATCTCAATCTATATGAAGCCCTCGACTTGATTCCGCCGATCATGGCCACCATGCCGCACATATTAGGACCAGATGGCAAAAAGAAACTGAGCAAACGAGATGGTGCCAAAGATGTACTTGATTACATTCGCGAAGGCTATTTGCCCGAAGCAATGGTGAACTTTATTGCCAGCCTTGGCTGGAACGACGGCACGGAACAAGAACTTTTTACGATTGATGAACTCATTCAAAAGTTCAGTCTCGATCATGTCCAACGCAGCGGTGCTCGGTTCGACGAACAGCGCTTGCAGTGGATGAACGGCGCACATATTCGCACGTTATCACTCGATGAGCTGTATAACCGCGCTCAGGGCTACTGGCCAGATGAGGCAGGTGAGTATGCTGATGCGTACAAACAGCGGGTCTTAGGGCTGGTACAAGAGCGTCTCAAATATTTTGCCGAACTGCCGGAACTCACGCGTTTTTTCTTCGTCGATTTACCGGTAAATCCTGAACTCATTGCCAGTCACAAGCAACTCAAGAAACTTGATACTAGTACCCTCCATCAGTTGCTTCAGACCGTGCGAGACGTACTGAACGAGAGCAACTTCACGGTCCCTGATCTCACTGAACGGCTCAATACCTTACTCACGACTACCGATCAAAAGCCGGCAGTGCTATTCAGCCTTATTCGTATCGCCACAACGCAGGCACCCGCAAGTCCCGGTTTAGCCGATAGCTTGGCAGTCCTCGGCAAGGAACGTAGCCTCCAGCGAATCGACAATCAACTGTGCGCTCTGTAGCGGCTCATCGTCAAATCGTTCAGAAAATAGCTGCTCCAATGTAACTGTCGGTTTCTCAAGCTCCGCGTTTTCTAACGCCCGGGGCACGACAACACGAAGCATAGCAACACAATGCTGCAACCGTTGATCAAGTGCGGTGAGTTTCTCTAAGTGTGGCTTGGCACCCATTGCATGACTCTGTTCAATGCATTATATTATACCATATTTTGTTCAATTATTAAAGCTATACACATTTTGTGAAGTAGTGCACCGCACCCGGCTCGACTTCTGGTACAATAATCCTTATGATTGACGACTTTCGGCCACAACAGCCAATAAAGCCGGCACCGTCAGACCGCATACAAACATCGCAACCTGAACCGCCAGCTCCCGAAACAACGATGCCGGACCAAGCACCGACAGATGAACCGACGTTTATGCCGCCTGAACAGGTCGCCGCTCATGATCCGTCTCCTATTTCGCTCTCCATGGATCTGCCCGATGGTGCACCACGCAAATCGTTTCGCGGTCGCTTAAAGCCTCGTCTGCATTGGCCGCCGACAAAGCGTGAATATGTCCTCTACGCATGTCTTATTCTCATTATTGGCGGCGGCACAGCTGGCTACTTCCTGACGCGGCAGCATACCGTCGTAAAACCAGTGGCAGTAGTTGCGACAAAACCAGCACCGAAGCCCGTAGTACCGACAACCGTGCCCTCCACTCTGACCGGTTTACCCGTAGACCCAAGCGTTAACCAACGACCCGTCACGGCAGTTATGATTGAGAATAGTATCGATGCCCGCCCACAATCAGGACTCGGTCAAGCGGGTGTGGTATTTGAGGCGGTCGCGGAAGGAGGTGTCACGCGGTTTATGGCACTGTTTCAAGACACCCAGCCCGATAATGTCGGTCCCATACGCTCAGCTCGCCCATACTATGTACAGTGGGCCCTCGGCTTTGACGCCGGCTACGCCCATGTGGGCGGCAGCCCTACTGCTTTACAAGATATCAAAAGTTGGGGCGTCCGGGATTTAGATCAATTTTTTAACGGCGGTTCCTATCATCGCATCAGCAGTCGCTACGCACCGCATAATGTCTATACCGCTATTAGTACTTTGAACCAGCTGGAAGCCAGCAAGGGTATAACAAGCAGTACCTATACTGGATTTACCCGCAAAAAAGACGCTCCGGCTGCACAACCAAATGCAACCAGCATTGATATGAGCTTATCTGGCTACTATTACAATCCCCATTTTGATTATGTAGCCGCTACCAACAGTTATAATCGGTCGGAAGCCGGCCAGCCGCATATTGATGCCAACACCAACACCCAAATCAGTCCCAAAGTTGTCATTGCGATGGTGGTACCCGAGCAACAAGGCGCACTTGACGCCACGGGCGCTTACTACTCTGACTACAATCCAATTGGCAGCGGCACCGCCTATATCTTCCAAGACGGTACCGTCACGCAAGGGCAGTGGAACAAAGCAAGTAACGGTGCATCGCTCACATTCACCGACGCCAATAACCAACCACTAGCTCTCAATGCAGGGCAGACATGGATTACTGCCATCACTGACTCCAGCAAAGTCTCCTATAAGTAGTTATGGACCACCTGCAAGCCCTTCAGCACACCGTCCGTACACGCTTGCTGATGATGCTCATCGCCGGTAACGCCATACTTATCGCCACCGCCTGGTACGGCTTTACGCAGCTCCAACTACCAGCCATAGTAGTCATTGGCGGCCTCGTCGGGCTCATGGTTATCCTCTCAGCAGTAATCACGAGTACCGCCACGCGCTACTTTATCACTCCCATTCGTGCTCTCTGGCAAGCCATCCTGCACTTAGCGCCGCATGAAGCCGCAATCGCTGCTCCTGATCTTGCGACGTTACGTATCGGCAGAGAATTGGTCAGTAGTCTTACCGCACAGGTGTATCAGCTGGCAACGGTCGCTGAAAAAGTGGAAAGCACGCAAAAGGCCCAAGTTCCAAATCTTCACACGAATTTTATCGCCAACAACCTGCCGATCCCACTCATCGTGCTGGATGCGACCGAAACTATTCAATTTGCGAACCAAGCGGCTGCCGACTATGTCGGTATGCATGTTGAAGATTTGTCCGGTAAAAACGTCTATATGGTACTCGATATGGCCTTCCCCAGTGACGCAACCTTCGATAAGTGGCTCAAAGATGCCAAAGAACACTCGGCTACAGCGGTCAGTAGCTGGGAACGCGTACGACTCAACGTACGTGACAACCACCCGACACGACTCTTTGATCTGGCGGCATACTACAACCGTGGCAACCCACAAAAATGGGAAACGATGCTCGTCCTCTTTGATCACACCAAACAGTACTCACAAGACGATCAAGCTGTCAGCTTTATCGCGTTATCAGTCCACGAGTTGCGGACGCCGCTCACCTTATTACGTGGCTACATTGAAGCGTTTGAAGAAGAGCTCGGTGGCACCCTCACCCCCGAACTGAACGATTTCATGCTGAAGATGAATGCCACAGCCCAGCAACTGACTGCCTTTGTCAATAACATCTTAAACGTTGCCAGGGTTGACGACGACCAATTGCAACTACAACTCCAAGAAGCGGATTGGTCCACGATTCTTAAAAGTTCCCTGGACAGTATCGCCCTCCGGGCAAAGGTACGGGGCATACAACTTGAATACACGATTGCGCCCAATTTACCGACGGTTGCCGTGGACCGGCTCAGTATTCAAGAAGTCATCAACAACATTATCGACAATGCCATAAAATACAGCGGTAAGAGTACGGTCATCAAAATCAATAGCCACCTTACGCAAGATGGCGTCGTCGAAACAACTATCCAAGACTTTGGCGTCGGTATCCCCACCGCTGTAATGCCAAATCTCTTCACCAAGTTCTACCGTGACCACCGTAACCGCGCCCAAATTGGCGGTACCGGACTCGGGCTGTATTTATCGAAAGCTATCGTCGATGCGCACGGTGGAAACATCTGGGTCCGCAGCCAAGAAGGACAGGGTAGTACTTTTGGCTTTACTCTTGTGCCATACGCGCAGCTTGCTGAAGAGCTGAAAAACAGTAATAATAACGAACTAGTCCGTGGTGCTCACGGCTGGATTAAGAACCACTCACTGTACAGGAGATAGATTCATGGAACCGCACAATCCCGGCACTGGCAAGCACGTTCTCATTATTGAAGACGAACACTTTATTGGCGAGCTCTACCTGCGCGCCCTCAGCAAAGCCGGCTACCAAGCAACGGTTGTCGTTGACGGCATCGAGGCCCTGAAGGCTGCCCAGACCGATCAATACGATATCATTTTGCTCGACCTCATGATTCCTAATCTTACCGGCATTGAAATTCTGCGCGCCTTACGTGACCCCGATCAAACACCACATCTAAAAGCGAAGATCATCATCACGACCAACTTAGAACAACGCGATGATATCCGGGCAGATATCGAAAAACAGGCTGATGGCTACATCGTCAAAGCCGAACTCACGCCTCGTGAATTAGTCGATGTTTTAAACAATATTCAGTAGCCACTCGCATTGACATGGGTGTATACTGTAGTTAGCCATGTGCGGGTTGGTGTGTTTCAACATCTCCCTCCGTACAGACTTATACCCAAGAAAGCATACTTCGGTCACCGCTTTCTTTTTCACCCCACTAGCATCTGGTATTAGAACGATCGAGAACGGTCATCGTTCCGTAGCCGGAAGCTTCGCTACTAATCCGTTCACTGGCAGCAAACGCTCGACCAGTCTCTCTTTCTTTTAACTTTAGCGAGGTGACAATTATGACTATTAACTCTTTTGATGACGTACAAATAAACAGTGAAGTGGACGTAACCGCTTGGTTCTTCCGCGCCGAACCACAAAGCCACCGCCTGAAAAGCTTTCCAAAGCGCATGAATTGGGGCGGGCGCGAGTACAGCTTCGTCAGCGATGGTTTACGCTTTCTCGTGCGGCAAGGACAGCAGCTCGTGCAGCTCTTTGACATGACCGACGGTCAAGCAACCTACCGACTCCGACAAGATGGTGATCGCTGGACGCTCATCGGTATCCGCGGGAGTGCGACATGAACCGGCGCGAAACGAAACTATGGCGCCACATTCTGCGCTACTGGCCAGAAGCCATGCGCTACGAAGGCGATCCGGTGTTTAGTGAACCGGTCAAGCGGAAGCGCCGATGAGCCTCTTACTGGCTATCGATCGGCAACAGCAGGGTGTCTTTATCGACCCGCACCGTATTAACCTCGCGGCTTACCGGGTACAGCTCCAGATGACCCGTAGGGTAGGGCACCAGCAGATCAGTCAAACGTTCGGGAGTGTCGTTCGCCGGGTCCAACCACCGCTCTTCATCACCCGGCTGCAAGATAACCGGCATACGCTCGTGGATCGCAGCCATGTCTTGATTCGCCGCCGTCGTCAAGATGGCATAGGTCGGCCACTCGTTCCCCTCAGTATCACGCCACATACCGTAGATCCCGGCAAACGCGAACAATCCTTGATCCTTGGGATGCACAAAGAACGGCTGCTTGCCGGAGGCACTGGCTTGCCACTCGTAAAAGCCATTAGCGGGCACCAGGCATCGACTATGACGGATAGCGTGCTTCCACAGCGGTTTATCAAATATCTCCTCGGAGCGGGCGTTGAACGTCTTGTACTTGAACACGCTCTTTTCGTCTTTCGCCCAGGGCGGCAGAAAGCCCCAACGCATAACATCCAGGTGGCGGCGCCCCGCCTGCTGCACGACCGTGGGCAGCCACTCGCTCGGTCCCAAGTTATACCGACGGGTCATAGCGTCCGCCACCTCATGCACTTCCTCAGGAGGAACCGTGAAGCGCTCCGCCAGTTCACCCGTCTGATGCAAGGTATATCGTCCACACATACTACTATTGTAACCCCGGAGTCAGCCCATGAAAGCTCGGATAGATGAAGAAGTCAGCGTTGTCATGTACTACAGCGCCAGCCTACGCCAGGCAGTGCCATTTCTCTTGCACTGGCAAGGCAAGGACTACCGGCTTGGGGTTATTGATTACCACCACAGCTACATGGAAGGCCGGGAGCGGCAGCATATTTACGAACTCGTAGACAAAGAAGAGACCCTGTGGTTCCGGCTACGACTCGATAGTGCTACCTTGCACTGGACACTGGAGGCCATACACGATGGACTTGCAGATTAACGATGTTGAACCACAGATAATGCATATCGATCTCAATAGCTGCTACGCCATTATTGAGCAGCAGGCTAACCGGCTGCTGCGCCGTAAAGCTGTTGGCGTTGCCGCCTACGATTCACCGCGCGGCTTTATTATCGCCTCCTCATACGAGGCGCGTCGCCAAGGTATTAAGCTGATGCGGATTGAGGATGCCAAAAAGATTGATAAAAACATTATCATCCTAACACCTGACCCCGAAAAGTACTTTGATGCGCACCGACGCTTCCGCACGGTACTTGAGCGCTACACCAATAACGTGACGCCAAAATCGATTGATGAATTCGTCGTTGATTTCCGTGGCTCCACCGCCGTACGAGAGGGACGCAGCCTGGTCGAGATAGGGTACCAGATAAAGCGCGATATTGCGGGGGCGCTCGGCGAATATGTCACCGTCAATATCGGTCTTGCCCCGAACCGCTTTCTGGCCAAGATAGCCGCTGGGCTCGATAAACCTGATGGACTCGACGTCATTCAGGCCCGAGATATCTGGAACCTATACGGCCAGCTGGAGCTTATAGATTTGCCCGGGATCAACGTTCGCTACAAGGCGCGACTCAACCTCGCCGGCATCTGGACGCCCCTCGATTTCTTGGGCGCCCCCTTACCAAAACTGAAGCGGGAAGTTTTTAAGAGCGTGGTTGGCTATTATTGGTATCTGCGGCTTCGTGGCTATGACGGACCGGATGCCGCTTCGTTTGGCATGCATAGCTTCGGGAATGACTTTGCGGTTGGGGAAAAAACCACTAACCGTGACGAGGTAGCCCGCTACATCATGAAGCTCTGCGAAAAATCAGCCCGTAAAATGCGCAAGCATCACTATCAGGCTCGAGGCATATTTCTTGGTCTCGGCTTTGAAGATCGCTCCTGGTGGGGTAAGAGTCGTCGGACCGTCCACTCTTTATATTCCACGCAGGAAATCTATCTCGCCGTCATGAAGCTCTATAACCAAGTATCATTTCCCGCTCGAGTCACCCATGTGAGTATTGCCCTCATTGGCACTGAGCCCATCGTACATGAGCAACTTGGGCTGTTCGATGGCACCCGACTCGATAGCCGGTCTCTCGCCCGAGCTGCCGACCACATCAACGACCGCTACGGTGAGTTTACCGTGGTACCGGCTCGCATGGCCGGCATGGAGCACGTTATTATTAAACGAGTGCCGTTTGGCAGCGTTCGGGATATTTAAAAGTTTTATATAATACAGTGGCATGTTTGAGAAATTACTCGATTCCTATCCCATTATCTCGGATCAAATAAGCCGACCAAGCTTACACGTTGTATTGCGTGAACTAGCCCAGGTGCTGGAGCAGGAGACAACCGGGGATATTGCTGAATTCGGCTGTTATATTGGTACCACCAGCTTATTTATCCGCCGGTTCCTTGATGAGACAGGGCAGTCAGCGCAACGTCAGTACTACGCCTATGATTCGTTTGCAGGCTTACCACCAAAAACAATCCAAGACGCCTCCGCTGCCGGCAGTGCCTTTAAAGCCGGCGAACTCAAGGTCAGCAAAAAACAATTTTTGCGTGAATTTAATCGAGCACATCTTGTGCCACCGATTACCCACAAAGCGTGGTTTAACGAGCTCCACGACTCACAGCTGCCAGAAACCATAGCGTTCGCATTTTTAGATGGTGACTTTTACGAATCAATCCTTGATTCGCTGCATCTGACTTGGCCTCGCCTCTCCGTAGGAGGAACTATCACAATTGATGATTACGGCCGTGAAACGTTACCAGGCGTGGAACGTGCTGTACGCGACTTTTTCGGGGGCAATCCACCAGCCGTACACCATGAGCACAACATTGGCATCCTACGTAAATCATGAAGCTACACATCATAACGATTGGTCGACCAAAACTAGCCTATGCCAAACTCGGCTGGGAAGAATATTGGCAGCGTCTGCAGCACTATCACGACGTTCGTGTCAGCCATATTGCGGACGCCCATAATGACACTGCCCACATACTGGACGCTGCAGGCAAGAGCTACATAGTGGCTCTCGTTATCAATGGCACACAACTCTCAAGCCCCGAAGTAGCAGATTTTTTGCAAGCCCGCGCCGTAGATGGTAGAGAAGTATCGTTTATTATTGGTGGACCCAACGGTCTCCCTCAGGAAGTCATCGACAAAGCACACTTTCAATGGAGCTTTAGTACCATGACCTTACCACATGACCTGGCAATGGTGACACTCCTTGAAGCGTTGTACCGCGCAAGCACCATCAACAGTGGTCATCCGTACCACAAGCAGTAACACGGGGAGGTTAAGCCCCTTTATCTAGTTTTGCGGTGATCACTTCAGATGGATGTTGAAGCACCGAAATTAAATCCGGCATAACCTCAGCTGTAGAAGGTACAGAAAAGCCACATACTGTTGTAAATTGACCTAGATTCAATTTCGTGGAAGCTTCAAATTCTAATCGATTTCTTTGGTTATCGACTGCGTTATCAGGCGAGGCGTAGCTATGTGCGTCGCCATAGCCAATATTATTACGAAAGCTTAACGGACCACTAAATTTGCCATTGGCAAACATTGCAACTGATCCACTGCCACCAAACTCACAACTGTCTGACTGCGGATTATCTGCTGTGAGACCCACTAGAAATGTTGCAAAGGTCTTGAGGGGTATACGTAGGCGCATAAAGACCTCGTTCAAGGTTAAATTTATTGCAGACAACGGTGTTTGTAGCCCGGTACGCTACTCATACATACCATAAAGAAAGGCTTCAATTATGAAAGAAGATAATATTGACTTAAACGATAGAGATGCAATGACCGATAGAGAGCGTGAGGATATGTCTCGAAGTATAGGTGACGAGCAAGACTTTGAGGACATAGCGTAAACGTACAATAGAAAGCATCGCTCCAGAGGCTACGTAGACCAACAGCTTATACCTGTGTATGGACGCCATCTAACAGATATGGTACGATAAATCGGCTTTACACACGGCCCCTTCGTCTAGCGGTCCAGGACTCCGGGTTCTCAGTCCGGCAATCGCGGGTTCGAATCCCGCAGGGGTCACCAATACACTTATGCTTAAAACTGAGTACTTGCCTAGTGAAATGCTAGGTAGACTACTATTTAAACAATGTTTGCTGAAAATATATATTTTCGCGTAATACTTGCATAACGTTTCCAATATTATTCAAAGCATTAACCAAGTGCTCATTTTCAAAAAACAGGCGTAACCGCTTAGTGCCGTTGGGCTTTTCTTCTACGACAAGAATGTAACTTCCATTTTTAGGCATGCCAAGGCTGAATGCACGCATAACTGGCTCATAGTCGGAACTCATTCCATCGTATACGCCGTCACTAATTAACTCACTTCCAATCGAACCGTCGTCTGTAATCTCTATATTAAATTCAATCCCTGCATCACTATTTTTTTGCAATTGCTCAATAGTTAGATCTGGCTTTTCACGTTCTATATAGTTCATAACTTCTGCGAGGGGGACTTCCATTGTTTCCATAAAGTAGCGATTGGGTGAAGTACTTCTTATAGGCCACGCCCTATACTCAGGGAAAAGGCGTGGTTGCCAATTCACATTGAGTGCTTCTGTGAATTCATCTTTTAAATCTGAAATTACCCTATAAACCGTATCGCTAGACCACCCCTCTAACTTTTTAAACCAATTGTATTGTTGCGAGTGCAGTATGCCTACTCGCCGAGTCCACATTGAGCTAGCAGATTCTTCAGGTGATGCGCTAGCTGCTAGTTCATCAAGGTATTTGTTAAAGGCTGACTCAACGGATTCGATAATTGTGGCCTGCACCCACTCAAATATGCGACCTAATTTCATTGGATTACTGATACATAAGCCAGCAATGTCAAAATCGGGGTTATCGGATTTTTCATTAATAAATTCATCCATAAGGTCCAGTGCATACAGCGGCACAGTTTCTTTTACGGCTTTTAGAGCATTCTCATATAGTTTTGGTAGTTCCGCGTCGAGCCAGGTGTCAACCATGCCGATACCCATGGCATCAAGCGGCTGAAACATATCTACAAAGATGTCGTAAATTTTATTTCGCATGTAATGTCGGTTTGACCCAAGAAAATCATCGTCGTTCTCGGAGTCTACAAGTTCCTGTACGCCAAATACCACTTCACTAGCAACAGTTAGCCTATCGTCGTCACTCCCATAGGCTGCAACTAAATCGCTAAAGTACGCTTTTAAAAACTCGCTTTTTAGGTCGATCTTAATATCGCGATTATGGCTTAGTAAGTGTATATGGTTCTGTGCGTAATCAATGCCGTATAAAGTTATCAGTAAGTCTCTCGCTTTATCTTTACCTGTGATTTCTTCATCGCCCAGTTCAAGCGGAGCACCGTGCACACTGTCTAAGTCAACAAGACTGCCAAAAGCTGTATAGTTAAGGTCATTTGGAAAACGGTGTGCTAAACCCAAATTATGTATCCGGGCTAAATTTGCTGCAGCTTTTGGAATGAATACCTCGCGAACGAAACGCAATGTATCGGTTACGGTATTGATATAGGGCTCATCGTCATTATTGTTAAAGTGCCGGTTATATAGTTCGAAAACTTCTCCACGCACATCGTAATCAGCAATAATATCGCGTAATCTAGCAGATGTATCCATAGCTCTAGCGGATACATAGAAGGTCATTTTTTCGAAGGCACTTGATAACTCTACCATAGCTTCTGCGCTACGCTCTTCGTCTGGCATCTGCTTCCACTCAGCCTCAACAATACGACGTTTATATTCGGCAATTGATGTGGTCTCAATGTAACC
>DASTAH010000033.1:0-7677 GCA_035712845.1 Saccharimonadales bacterium (SeqCode) | reverse complement strand
AACAATACCGAGTGGAATAGTAATAAAAAAATCAGCGTCGGGGGCAGCGTGAGCTGGCAGGGAAGCCTGACAAATACGGTCAACGGTGGCACGAGAACAATCGTCTCCAATGATCTACCGATTAGTGACCCTACCGGAATTTTCCCGATTCGCTCTACCGATCCAGCCTACCAGTATGACCGCAACCCAAACACCATTACGGCGCAGTCCTTCACCTTCAGCTTGCCGACCAATCCAACGTATAGTGCAACGCCGCACTGTATCGACGGCACCGTCGGCATAATGCTCAGTGGTGTTGAACTCTTTAGTGCGTTTGATGCGGGTGGTCGCGATGCCGGCGCCTGGGAAGTGCAGGACGGCTGTCAGGGGCACCCCCAGGAAAAGGGAGCCTACCACTACCACACCTTGAGCAGTTGCATTAAAGACACCAGTGTCCACACGGTCATCGGCTATGCCCTTGATGGCTTTCCAATTACCGGTCCCATCGTTAGCACCGGTAACATACTCACGACCGCTGATCTGGACGAATGCCATGGTATTGTGAGCCCCATATCACTCGACGGCAAAACGGTCACCATGTACCACTACGTCATGACACAAGATTTCCCGTACTCCATCAGTTGCTACCGCAGTACGCCAATCTCGCCGCCCGGCCTGCAGCCGAGCCAATCGTCAACGAGTACCAGTCAAACCCTACCCCAGGGACAACGACCGCCAGGGCCGCCACCGACCCGTTCGTAAAATTAGCAACAATAGCTATACAAGCACGGTGGCCGGCGTATAGTAAGGAAGTAGTAAGGGTAACACGAGGAGATCTATCCGATGCGCGCTGAACAATTTCGATTTGCACACCTAAATACCGGCTATGAGCGAGATGCTATGCGGGTGCGCGGCGACGCTATAGATATCCTGGCTGGTGTGCACCAGGCAGCCAGCCAGCAGCGAAAATCGAAACCGGCTCCCCAGCGTCAAGCGCAAGAGGAAAGTGCGCAAGAATCTGCCGTCGCAACCACCACTCGGGGAGATGAACTGAAGGCTGATCTTGATGGACTGCTCGATGAAATAGACTCGGTGCTCGAAGAAAACGCCGAGGAATTTGTTCGTTCATACGTCCAAAAGGGCGGTGAATAAGCCCAAGCCACTTTACGAGATTTACACTACAGCGCGGGGGTAGTACCCAGGTTATCCAAGTTTTGCCATACATACCAACTGGCGATCGATTCGTATGGGTGCCAGGTATGCTTTTGGGCAATTGCGCGAATGTCGTCAGGTGTTGGCAGCGCCGTAAACCCATACAGCTGTCGCATGCTATTTCGGATGCCCAGATCGCCCACCGGCAATACATCAAGGCGACCAAGACAGAACATCAGAAACATATGGATCGTCCACTCGCCGATACCTTTGACGTCTATGAGTTGGCTGCGAATAGCGTCATTACTGAGCTGATCAAAGTCGGCAAAGCTGAGCCTGCCATCGACAATATGGTGCGCTAGATCATGTATATAGGTGGCTTTTGGTCGGCTCAGCCCAACACGACGTAGGCTATCAATGTCTTGTTCCAAAATCTGCTCAGGCGTAGGAACCTGGCTACCGAACAATGCCTGAAACCGCTGTTCAATACTGCGCGCGGCACTGACGCTCAACTGCTGACTGATGATAGCATCAACTAATTCCCAGTAATAATCGCGGTGTGGGCGAAAGGTGGCTGGACCGACGCGCTCAATAATGGGGCGTAAGACGGCGTCATGGTACGCGAGATGCTCGGCTGCCTGCACGGCAATGGCATCGGTAATAGTTGGCGGCATGCAGTCATTGTATCAGGCAGCTGTGATGTCGATCGCAGCATCATATTGTGCGGTATGCTAGGGTACAAGTATGACAATTCTTGATGTACGAACAAAGCAGGAATACGATCAAGGGCATGTTGACGGTGCTCTATGGTTCGACGTACAGAAATTAATTGCCGGGGAACTACCGCCGGTATCAAAAGATGAAGAACTGGTACTGTATTGCCGCTCTGGGAGCCGTTCCCAAACGGCGCAGGGTATATTGGAATCGAACGGCTTCACCCATGTGCGCAACGCGGGCGGTATCGCCGCCATGGCAACCGCCGGTCACCGCATTGTCATTACCTAACACGCACGGGTGGTCCTTATGTTTCAGAACCGCGCAATCGGCTCGACCCGGCAAGGAGCACGATGCCGGCAGCGAGTGTGCCGGCACCGAGACACTCAAAGGCAAGTGCCAGCGGGGTAGAGTTTACGACATCGCCAAATAGCGTCAGACCAATCACTACGCCACTGAGTGCTTCGGTAATTTCAACGATCGGCCAGGAAATAGCGAGTGGTCCGGCGCCATACATGCTCTGGAGACTGACAAACGATGTGACACCGACAATCGTTAAGACCCAGAGCGGCCAACTTAAAAATTCGTGCGCTACCCCAAGGTTCCACTGCTGCATCACTAATTTAATCAGGGCTGCGGTAAGCGCAAAGTGCACGCCAGCGGTCATGCCCCCAATAGCCGCCCGCAGCGGTGGTGCTGGACCGCGGCGCATCCAGACGGCACCGCTGAGCACGAGAACGGCTACCACGAGAATAACGACAATCCACTCATGAAAATTAACCGGAATATCGCCGCCACGAGGGTCGGCGCTGACCAAGAGGACACTCAAACCACTGGAGATTGCGAGCGCCCCCAGCCACTCGCGTCGCCCGATACGAATATGCAAGTACGCTCTCAGCAGTAACATCAAAAATACTAAGTCAGTCGTCATGAGGGGACCAACAACGACCAATGGTCCGGCATGCAGCGCGATAGCCTGAGCAATAAACGCCGCTAATTGCACCGCCCCGCCAATCAGCCACTGCCGGTTCTTTAGCGCATCAATAACAATGCTGTGACGAAACAGCCGGCGCACATCAATTTGACCCGTTGCCCGGCGTTGGGTCAACGATCCCACGGCGTTTAATAGGGCTGACAGTAACGAAAAACTAACAACAATAGTCCACATACTCTTCTGAGTGTATACGCTGCGACAATAAAATCAGCAATATTTATTACTGAGAACTCGAACGGTATTCCGTAGTATGGAAAAGCTTACAGCTTACAAAAAGCTCGACGGTATAGTATTGAAAGTATAGGAGGAAACATATGCACACACGTACACTGGGCAGTGGTCTGACTGTCTCCGCCCTTGGTCTTGGCTGTATGGGCATGAGCGATTTTTATGGTACGGCTGATGAACAACAGGCAATTGAAACCATCCATTACGCGCTCGATCACGGCATCAACTTTTTAGATACAGCGGACATGTATGGTCCGTTTACCAATGAACAGCTTGTTGGTAAGGCAATCAAAGATCGGCGCGACCAGGTAGTCCTCGCCACAAAGTTTGGCAATGAGCGGGCGGCTGACGGCACGTTTTTGGGAGTCAACGGTAAACCGGAATACGTAAAAAAAGCCTGTGACGCATCCTTGAAACGTCTCGGCATTGATCATATTGATCTCTATTACCAGCACCGCGTCGATACCACGGTACCGATTGAAGACACCATTGGTGCCATGGCAGATCTCGTCAAGGAAGGGAAGGTACGCTACCTCGGCATGAGCGAAGCAGCACCCGAGACAATTCGCCGGGCGGTCAAGGTCCATCCGATTACCGCTTTGCAAACGGAATACAGTTTATGGACGCGCGATCCGGAAGGTGAACTATTACAGACGGTGCGGGAACTTGGTATTGGCTTTGTAGCGTACAGTCCCTTAGGACGCGGCTTTTTGACGGCTCGCTGGGATTCGCCGGACGATATCCCGGAAAACGATTGGCGCCGTCAACAACCGCGGTTTCAAGGTGACAATTTCTATAAAAACCGGGAACTGGTAAAAAAGGTTGAGGCGATCGCCGCTGCGAAAGGGGTGACCGCGGGTCAACTGGCGCTCGCCTGGGTACTCGCCCAAGGCAGCGACATTGTGCCGATACCAGGCACGAAGCACATCAACTATTTGCAGGAAAACATTGCGGCAGTAGATATTGAGCTCACCGAAGATGAGCTGGATCAGTTAGATGCAGCCGTACCGCGCGGTACGGCATCGGGCGACCGCTACCCCGACATGTCCACGGTCAATAAATAGCAGTTTGCTACAATAGAGGCTATGGTTACCCGTGTCCTTCTTTGGAACGCCCTATTTCTCCTGCTTTTGATGTCAACCGCCTTCGTCGTCGCCCGACAGCGCAAACGGCTTGATACCGTAGATACCGCCTGGGGGCTCGCCTACATTGTGCCGGCGTCTCTGGCGCTTGGGTTCCAGCTGCAAGCCTCGACCATTGTTATTGGCATCGCGGTCTACATTTGGGCAATTCGCTTGGCGACGCACATCTTAGAACGCAACCGTCATCGCTCCGATGATCCACGCTACCAAGAACTCAGTAAAAAATGGGGCGGCAATTTTTGGCTGCGCGCCTATGTCTCCATCTTTTTCACGCAAGCCGTGCTGGTATGGCTGGTCAGTATACCGGTCGTGATGGCGACGAATACGCCACTCCGGCACGGGACCGTGCTGGTGGTACTCGGGGCACTCGTCTGGGTGTCAGGCTTTCTCGTTGAAGCAGTGGCCGATCGACAACTGCGGATCTTTTTACAAGACAAACGCCACCACGGACACACCCTCCAAACAGGGCTCTGGCGCTACAGTCGGCACCCCAACTATTTTGGTGAGTTAACGCAGTGGTACGGTATCGCCCTGATTGCTGCCAGTGTGCGCTTTGGCTGGGTTGGCTTTATCGGTCCTGTACTGTTAACGATACTCATTGTGTTCGTGTCGGGACTACCGCCGATTGAACGTCGTCGTCAGCGCGACGCCGAGTATCAAACCTACAAACGCCGCACCAGTGCCCTCATCCCGTGGCTGCCTAAGCAAAACACGTAAAATTTACAATCCAATTGACGAGTGCCGCCCTTCCGTCGTACAAAAGAGACAGCAAAGTTTTAATACATCAAAAGGTCTAAGTCATGGGTATTTATATAGACACCAAAAAAATGGTGCGCGCGGTGGTACTTAATTTGTTGCATCGCTCTGAATAAGCAGTAGGCATGCAGCCACCGGTTTGCTACACTTAAGCGTAAGCGGTAACTATGTTGGGACGAAAAAAAGACTCGAAACCGGCCCTGTCGCCGGAGCAGCAACTCGAACAACGGGTGGATGCCATGATGGATCCGTCCCAGCCCGACACGCCATCTGTGGTACCAACTTCAGTACCCGCCGATGCCAAGACAGCAGATGGTGACCTTCCGCCCCTCGATATATTTAGCGACGCCAAAACTGCACCTGACGTGCCGAAACAATTATTAAAGCAACTGGGTGCCGATGCGGCGCAGGGCGTATCGACCGAAACAGCAGCGCCGACATCACCGGCTGACGTGAAGCCGCAAGGCGATACCGCTCCCCAGCTGGACGACAATACGAGTGATGCTGCGGTTGACGACATTGTGGCTGCAGAAGGCGACACGGTCCTCGCTGCCGAAGACGCCGTCCACGCTCCACTGCCTCCCAGTACCGCGCCGGAGCGACGTCACCGAACCCGTCTCTATAAAAAGTGGTGGCTGTGGGTGCTTATGCTTATCGCCGGGCTGGCTGCGCTTGCTGCTGTGCCGTACACACGCTACCGGCTTGCGGGTCTGGTGCTGCACCGCGCCTATTCCGTTCACGTACAAGATAGTTCCACGCACACCCCCATTAGTGATGCGGTTATTCACGTTGGCACAGCACAGGCGACAACCAACGCCGCCGGTGTGGCAACGGTTGAGGTACCGGTGGGACCCCAGAAGCTGACGGTGACGAAACAGTATTACCGCGATTTCTCACAGACGGTGACCGTACCACTCAGTTCTCACGTGACCGCTTATACGGTTATGCTGGCAGCAACCGGCCGCCAGGTACCGGTTCATGTCGTCGATGCCGTTACCGGTGCGCCGGTAGCTAGCGCGGTCATCAGCGTGCTTAATACGACTGCCCGCACCAACGCAGCCGGTACGGCAATCCTTGTCCTGCCCGCCAGTGCTGCAAGCGATCAGGCGACGGTCACCGCAGATGGCTATAACCCAGCATCGGCTGGAATCCAGGTAACGAACCAAGTGGTGGCCGCTAATACGGTAAAACTTGTTCCCAGTGGTCAGGTATACTTCCTGTCGAACGCTTCGGGAAAAATTGACGTCGTCAAAGCCAACCTTGATGGTAGCAATCGCCACACTGTACTTGCGGGGAACGGCAATGAAGATGTCAACAACACGGTACTCTTAGCGTCGGCTGACTGGAAATATGCCGCCTTATTGAGCAAGCGCTCGGGTGGGCAGTATCCTGAGCTCTACCTTATTACCACGGCTGCGGACGCCGTCACAACGATTGACCAGGGAAGTTTCAATTTTAGCCCTATCGGCTGGTCTGGTCACACGTTTGTGTACCGGGCTGACAATCCGGCAAACAACAGCTGGCAACCGGGGGGCACGGTTATAAAAAGTTACGATGCCGAGAGCGGCAAGACAACGACCCTGGCGAGTACCAACGCCACGGGTAGCAGTAATGCCGATGCCCAATATGAAAATATATGGGACGTGGTACTCATGGGCGACAAGCTCGTCTACGACAAGACCTGGTACAGCTACCCGGGTAACTTGTCGGTAACCGGACAACAAAATACGCTAAATTGGGTGGCGACCGATGGCAGTAATGCAAAAATACTGAAAAGTCTTGATTCGGGGAGTGCCTACTTCAGTAATCTCAAAGTAGTTACTCCGACGGAAGTAGACCTTGGCGTGTACAGTACGTCGTCTGCGAACACCACGTATTATCGGCTCGATACCAATGGCAATGTCACCCAGAGCAACACCATTACCCAGGCGACGATCACCCAGCCCACTATCAATTATCTTCCTTCGCCGAGTGGCGCGCACCAATTCTGGGGCGAAATACGGGACGGTAAGCACACCCTCTTTGTGGGCGATCAGGCAGCGAATAACCCGGTTACAATCGCCTCAAGCAGCGACTATGCGCCGTACGGCTGGTACGGTGACAAATATTTGTTGGTATCGAAAAATGGCAGCGAACTGTATGTTATGGCAGCTGATGGCAGTGGACAGCCCCTCAAGATAAGCGACTATTACAAGACTGCCCAACAGTACCCCGGCTATGGCGGTAGTAACTAGCTGCTCTATACTAGAGCGGTATGACATCGCTGGATCAAGGGGCAATAACTGAATTTCGCGCCGTTGTGTGGCGCCACTACGAGGCTCACGGTCGACATGACTTACCATGGCGGCAACCGAACGCCGCCGGTCGGTTTGATCCCTACGCCATCACCGTCTCAGAGTGTATGCTTCAACAAACACAGGTCAGCCGCGTGCTCGGTAAGTACCAGGAGTTCTTAGCTCAGTTTCCAACTGTTGCCGCACTTGCAAATGCCGACCTGGGGGCGGTGCTGCGCGTCTGGAGTGGGCTGGGCTATAACCGTCGGGCGAAATTTCTGTGGCAGACGGCACAACTCGTGCTGAGTAGTTCGTCGCAGCAGTTTCCACGCTCCCTACCGGAGCTCGTAGCGCTTCCCGGCATTGGTGCCAATACGGCAGGGGCGATACTGGCCTATGCCTTCAATGAACCAGCCGTATTTGTAGAGACAAATATACG
>DASTAH010000032.1:0-23080 GCA_035712845.1 Saccharimonadales bacterium (SeqCode) | reverse complement strand
CTAATGCTAGTTCTGGCGCAGCTGCGCTAAACCCTTTACCAAGCTGATCGCTCGCTCCCAAGCCTTGCTCTGTTCCGGATTCAGCTGTTTGTAATGCTGCTGCTGAAGCACTTTTGTCTTGATTGTCAGATTGTTTTGTCGACCCGCTAGGATTATTTTCCTTGGCCGCAATATCTGCTGGTATATCTCGCCGAGCTGCACGCTCCATTGCCGCTTCGTCATCAGGCGTAATGCCGGTTAAATGGCGCAGCGCATCATCGCTCGGCACGTTACCAGAGCGCTCATCCTCATCATCCTTAAACAATTGGGAGGCACTAGCCATGTTGATTTTATTCCAGCTCTACTGCTATATAGTATACGCTACATGCCAGGTGAAAGCCTGTTAGCAAGATCAATAGTGCCTTGCGGGCTGTCATTCGGTGCATTTTGCAATGATACTTCACCTTGGGCTGATGCTTCTTGCATTTGGTGCACCTGATCTGGATTGGTGGTGATTAGGCTAGCTTCTGTTGGACTTGCGATAACTTGAATGTGCACGTGATTCTGTCCAGCAAAAAATAATCCCTGCCCCACCGGGAATTGACTCAGGCGTTTGCGTTCCTCGCTTGTTAACTTAAATACATCGGCCAACACATCAACTGCACTGGATGATTGCTTTAATAAGAATTGCATTGAGGCATTTGCCACAATAGCTCGTCCCATGCGACTGCCCATAAAGTCTTCTACGTCTTGCGTAATTGTGGTTATTCCTAGATTATATTTTCGTGCTCGCTTCGCAATACTGAATAGGAAATTAGCACTATCTTCATACTTCATGAGTTGCCAGGCTTCATCAACGATCAATAAGCGTCGCTTTTGGTCGCTTTTGGTCTTGTTCCATATATAGTTCAAGACAATGTACATTGCTACGGGTCGCAGTTCATCCTCAAGATCGCGGATATTGAATACTACCAAGGGGTTATTGATGTCAGTATTGCTCTGCTGGCTGAAGATTCCGGCGAACGTACCGGTTGTATATTTGCGCAAGCGTTGAGCAAGTTGCGGTCCAGTACCCCCCATGTGCAATAAGGTGTCGTAGAGGTCGTTGATCGTCGGAGGCGTGGCAGTGTGCGTGAGGGGATCGTTGGTGATGCCAGCTTTTGCATATGTTTCAATAAGGGCACCGTCTAGATCTGCTTCTTCTGAGGGGGCTAAGGCGGGCATGAGTGCGGCGTTTCCGCCCATCATTTGCGCTTGTGCGCCACCCATCATGAGTCGCAATAATCCATGCAAGGTTATGAGATTAGAACGTAATGCGTTATCTGCTTCTTCGCTATCGACAACTTGTGGTAAATCGAACGGATTTAAACGTGTAGCGCTACTTAGACTTAACCGAACATAGGCGCCACCGACCGCTTCACACATTCGTTGGTATTCATTTTCAGGATCAATAATGAATATGTCCGTGCCGAACATCATTGAACGTAGTGCTTCAAGTTTTACAGTAAATGATTTACCCGCACCTGATTTTGCAAACACCACTGAATTTCCATTTTCAAGAGAGAATCGATCAAATATAACTAAACCAGAATTGTGCATATTTATGCCATATAGAATACCGTTTTCTTGGGTAAGATCGGCGGAAGTAAATGGAAAACTCGTGCTAAGCGCGCCAGTACTCATGTTACGACGTATTTGAAGTTGGTCTGTAAATTGTGGGACAGTACTATTTAATCCTTGCTCTTGTTGGCTAGAAGCTGGCTTAGAGTACACTAGCTGTTGCCCAAGCAAAGACTCGACCTTGTGGCTTACAAATTGGAGTTCATCTAATGAAGAAGCATAAATTGTAAAGTACAAACCAAAGCGAAAGAAACGTTCCTCACCAACTTGTAGTTTGTCGCGCATTTCCTCAGCATCCTGAATAGCTGCTTGCTTACCAGGATCACGCACCCTTCCCTTTTCTGCATCTATCTGAAGTCCTGCTTCCAACTGGGTTACTTTTTTACGCAGGTTTTCAAGCACTACCTGACTTTCTACAGGATAAATATATAAACTCATGTCCATAACCTCATCGAGGTTTACCATAGGCGACAGCCAACCGGTGTACACCTGACGAGGATATCCATAGACGTAATACGTACGAGCATAGCGAGTACCCAGCTGAAAGTGTGTTGCACCAAGTTCAATAGAGCTTGGTGCGATAAAATCGCGAAGCGCAGTAATGCCTTTTTGAAACGCAGCGCTGACCTCTTGCTCTTCACGAGCGCGTTGAGCCTGCGCAATGGCAACGGGATCCAAGGGAGCTTGTTTCTTTTTGCTGAACGCCATTACTGTAGCTCCCTCTGTAGGTGGGCTTGCGGTGCCGCCCCTTGTCCCTTAGTCACCACGTCTGCATTTAGTTCATTAAAGTTTTTAAGTTGTTGGCGTGTGGCCGTATCAGGATTATATGTGTCATAGTACAACTCTATGAGTTCCTGGGTGTCGAGCGGTAAACCTTGTACACCACATTGCAGTAGACCCTGGAGCACTGCCTGTACTCGGTTGCGAAGTTCTGTTTTTGCGGCTTCTAAATCAGCTTCGTTTACTACAACGTGCTGCTCCTTTTTACTGAACATCTTTCCAATACCTGTAATGAAGTTTGTACTTTGCGTTAGTGCCTTTTGAACGTCTATGGTCGGAAAGTATGGGATAACCACATAGAACTTTTTATCCATAATGTTTGTCTGTTGGGCTAGCGCTTCTATGTAGTTAATGTAATCTTCCATAAGAAGCGCCAACAACATGTTGTCGTGTTCAGTGCGTATTTTATCAAGCTTATCAATATACGGCTGCAAGTCGACCTTTTGAGAGCGGATGAAAATCTGGATTGGGAAGTACAGTGAATTTAGGAAACCTTGGTAGCTATATTCCACGGCTTCTTGCTCCTGACTACTCATGAGGTCGAAGTTCACACTCTTGACCATAACAACTGAGCGAAAAGATCCATCGTTCATGATAACAATACCATCACGGACTTCTGCTATTTGAAGTGTGTTTTGTGTACTGGAAGGATTAGCCGGTCGCGGAGGCGGTGTAGACATGAGTGACCCTCCCGCAGCAGGAGTTCCAATGGTGTTTGCGACCGTTGCAATTGCCGCGGGATTTTGAGGAAACGTTTGCACAGGCAGCCCGTATGCAGTAGCGGCACCTGGTTGAGGCGGTATTGGCTGTGGTCCCGTTGCATTTTGCGGGGAGGGTATATTTGGCATTTGCGGGTTCACCGAGCAATCTCCTTAAGAACGCATATAGCTAATAAGGTGAACAATTTTTGATTAACTAAGTTTACATATTTATACACGACATCAAAACTTTCCACTATTAATAATACACCGCGTTTGCTAGCCAGCCGGTGTATGCTGCTCACTGTGTACTTCATATCCCACCCTTTTGTTTATTGCTGTAACGACACTAATGAAGAGAAATAACTACTTCACCATCGTTGCTTGAGTCAATAGCTCGTTTAGCTTCACGAGCCAGGGTTGCAACATTTAGGTCGTTATTATTTGCCAAATTTAGTATAGCAGGGTCAGGCGTGTGGACGCTAGGAGAAGAAGGTATCGAGCCTGAAGTTACAGGATTGCTTATCTGTGTTGATGCGCTTTGTATAGGTGCTGCACCCAAAGGTTGTATGGTCTTAAGATGAGCATATGACACAGCTTGAGTAGAGCTTTGTTGTTTAGCTCGCTCTACAATAGCTTCCTCTGCGGGGGTGACCACTGCATTTGAAGCGCTTGGAATTGTTGGCGCTTGGGGCGTGCCAGGAAGCACGACCTGGGACTGAAATACCGAATTGGTTGGTACTTTTGGCGGCTCTGATGGCTGATTTAAGAACCAGTAGTCTGCTGGTGTATTTTGAGATGTTGGCTGCACAGCAGCATCTTGTACACCTTTGAGGCGTTCCATAAGTTGTTGACGATGAGATTGTTCCGAGGTGCTAATCATTTGTGAAAATTGTTGCGCAATGGGGTTGTTCTTTTCATCTAAAATGTCGTCACTGGCTGTAATATTGTATTCTGGTACGGCTTGAGGCATGCTGGACGGATCAATAAGACGATCGGAAATCTCTGTATCCAAAAGTGACGGCTGACCATACATATTTACATTTACATTTTTTATAGCCCATCCGCGACTGTCTATAGTGTCAGCCAGGGCATGTAGCCGACTCTTTACTTCAGTTTGGCTAAGTCCGTCAGTATAAACCTTATCTATTTTCTTGGGTGCAGTAATAGTGACCATTTCTTTTATGCCGCTTTGGTCCCATATACGCTTACGGGGAATGAACAAAAATTTTATTTTAGCAAGCGCCCATACTTCCGTCGGTTGGTCTTTGGCAAACGGAAAGGCAAAAAAGCCTGCAAGCAATGCGACAGGGAGAAATAATGCCACCAACGGGTAAAAGTGCTTTGTAAAACCTATAAAACATACGTACAAGCAGAAGCAAGCCACTAATGCATAGATGAACTGCCGAAGCGATAGAGGTCCTAGTATGTGGTCCTCTGCTTCAATATCTTGGATTACTTTGTATGTTGCCATATCTTCCTATTATGTCAGACTAAATTTAATATACCGAATACTGACCTGCTTCTTTTTTTATTTATGGAGCGGCTGGAGGTGCTGGGGGTGCTGGGGGTGCACCTGCTACTCTGTCGACAAACCGCTTGGCCGCGTGTTGAACTGCAACCGGAGCGTTGGCAATTCCGCTGAATCCGGTCATGAGTGGTCCTTCGCCCCCTCCACCGTGGTCATCCTGCGGAGCATTTATAACGCGACCACCTTGTGCGCGCTCGCCAGGGTTAACACTGCGCGCAATTTCCGTCAGGGTGTGCTGCGCTAACCTGACATCATCACGCGAACGACCCTTATAATGACCGTCAGTAAAGACCCCCCTCGCGTCGACGGCATCTGTCGCAATAGCTGCCGACATTCGATCGTAGGCATCGCCCAGCATGTCATAGGTTTCAACATCTTGCTTGCTGGCGCCATATGTGTCAATCTGGTGTGCGAATTCTTTGGTCAACCCCAAGTCATCATATTTCCACGTTTTTGTGGTCGGATCGTAGGTGGTGTACTTGCTAGCTAGAGCTGAAGGGGCGTGACGGAAGCCAACCGCTGTAGCCATTTCCTGACCTTCTTTGCCGTTAAGTCCTACTTCTCTAAGAAGTGATGAGTAGTCGTCACGGACACGACCAATTTGCGTCTCATCAAAACCTGTCTTTTTCCATTCATAGTACAACGCAGATTGTATCGAAGACTTATCACCACCATATAAGCTGAGAGATTTGCTGTGGGCCATCCGTCCTGCATAGAAGTCGTCATACACGTGCTTTGCGCCCTCAACGGCGTGTAATTGCCCATCTTCCCCGCGCTCCATATCCATGCGTCGGTACCAGCCGCCTCGAAGCGCGTTGCCCTTCTTGTCATAGCCGCGAATTGCGTCGGCGTCCCAGGCTATGAAGAGGTCGCGGAAGTTGCTGTCATCTCCAGTAGCGGCCTGCCCCTCCACGACTTCCATGCGCTCTTTATTAAATCTGGATCGTCGTGACTGTAGGTTGCCATAGTTAAGCGCCCTACCGAATGCCCTTCGTCCAGTCCCGGCAACTCCCCTACCCCCCTTACCCCAATTCACTCCACGCTCTCTAAGCTGAGTCGAACGATCTGCCATGCCATACCGTGCTCGGCTGCGTAAGCTCCATGGGTCGTTGGCATTTCCGAGAATTCCCTGGTGAGCGCGCTTAGCTGAGCCATTTAATACCTCGTGCAATTTACCAATTGCACCACCTGCAAGCTTAAAACTAAACGGAATAAGGAAAAGTGGCACGAACAGTGCAATTACTCCCATAAGGCTGCTGACTGTTGAGACAACGCCGCTGGTTTGACCACTATCACTAATAGTGACGGATAAAATGTTAGCTATTCCAAACATAGCAGCAATAATTGGGTACACAAGCAATGTCTTTATTAGTAAATCCCACCACTGTTTAAAGTACTTTTCAGTATTCGGCAAACAATATAGAGCAAAAGCTACCGGTGCAAGGATAATGAGCAAAATGATTAATCCACGCCTTAATAAAACAGTCACAACTATAGCAAGCATGATGAGCAATGCTGGTAATAACACAAAAGCGAATAAAAATTCAAATAACGCGCCGCCAGCTACAAACGCAGCCCCGGCAGCGCCTACTATCGCCGTGAGTCCTAGTCCAATTCCCGCTGCTCCACCGTTAAGCTGAAGCTTGAAGGTGTTTGTTGCCTTAAATGGCGCTTCAATCAAGTTTATAATTCCTGCTCCTATTACATTCGTAATGTCTACCGCAGCAGCTACGATGTATATTGAGAGATTTATAAGTATGGCAGCTGCGAGCAAACGGGGTAGAATCTTCTTGGCTGCATAAGCATCGATGAGACCTCCGCCAATACTTTCGCCAAAAACAACAACAAGCAGTGTTATGACCAGAAAAATATCACCAATAACCCGAAAGCTAGACCAGATAGCGTATACCTGAGTCCTGTCCTGATTTGGATCGCCAGTCAGGTCAATTGGTCTTGTGATGAGAAGCGGCTGTACGACGTCACTATAAATCCCATCAACAGCAGACGCAAGACCATTTACGATAGGGCAAAATATCCATGACAATGAAAAGCCGCTCGACTCACACGTCGGTGAATTGGATCCGGGTCCATTGCTACCCGGCGTATTTAATTCAGGAGGCGGAGTAGCCGCATTCGTGCTTGCCGGCTTACCGTTTGGTCCAATCGGATCCGCAATAAGCACGTTTGGTATGAGCGGCGTTTGTCCGATGCAGGTGCCTATGGTTGATGCGGTTTGCGTAGCTTTTAAACCGGCAATTTGATTTGGCCAGCCTTGCTGCATATTTGCAAGATCAATGTCGCTTGCGATAAGTGATGAATTTGTCGCGCCTATTTTACCACCTGCCAAGTTTAGCTGGCTTACACAGGTTTCGGTTACGATGCCATGGTCAGCAGTAGCGTAGTGCGTAAAGGTCCCATTTTGACCACCCGGTATTGCATTGCCTTGAGGATCAAGTGCATTCCCGTTAAAGATAATATCGGGGTTTCCATCTGAGCGACCAATAGTATTGGAGTCTTTCCAAACAAAGAAAGCCTCAAAGTTGTTTGTGTTATTCAGGTTAAGACTGTATTCAGTTTCGCTACACGCACCGTAATTGTTTGGATTAGCTGTGTGAATATATATATGACCTTGGCTGGCATAGCTAATATTGGCGCCATAGTCTACCCCACCGTCTTTATTAGGTCCAAGTGCAATAAAGTCCTGCTGCGTGCAGTTATCCTGAAATGATTGACCTTGTATGGTGTAGTGCAGCCACCGGTCAATTTTATTGTCAAAAAATGTACCTCCAGGATACCCATTTTGTGCCGGGATACTAATTGTGCTGTGGTCAATAAAGCTGCCGTTCAGTGTACTTTGAGCAGCCACCTTACTGGTGAGAATCGGCAACATTAAAGAGCTGAAGACGTAAAAGAGAACGCCCAACGCAAAAATAAATGCCGTCTTATGTTTCATGATTTTGATTAAACTATATCACAAGGTCAATCTGGACGTAACCGATAATTGCGAGCGGCGAACAGTATAGTTTGACTACGGTAAGTCACTTGATTAATCACATAATCGACGGTATAGTTACATAAAATGGTACGCCAGCAAAAACATAAACTACACATCAAGTCGTCGCTATTATTAGTGCTTGTTCCTTTTTACGTACTTTTAACTACCCTAAACGTTCTGGCAGCTGTCACAAACCCGGGGTGCTACTCTGACTATTCTGGGACGGCATACCAAGGTGCTTGCAGTGGAGTTAAGGATACGTATGGTAATGCGGTAGACAGTTCAAAGTACTGTTACATAGTTTCCGCAGGTGATAATGGTAAGACGCTGTATCAACCGGTCGATTGCACTATGATTATATCGTCTTCTACCGGATATCCTTGCGGTGCCCCCGGTCAGCAAGTGCATACGTCAATTGATTTAGGTTGCAAAGGCAAAGGAAACCCAATTCTAGACATGACCTTTGGTATAATTCGTTTCTTATCATATGGTGTAGGTTTTATAGTCGTCGCCTCAATAATTGTGGCAGGAATACAATACACCACTTCGCAAGGTGATCCTCAGGCAGCTGCAGCAGCTGAAAAGCGAATTAAATCCACGGTTAGTGCATTACTTATTTACATTTTTGCCTATGCTATATTGAACTATGTAATTCCCCAAGGGTTCTTAAGTCAATGATCAATTCTATTATTACTTATTTTGCTGCTCAGCCACTACAGCTTGGTAGACCGTGTGCGTTTACTAAAAGTGCATTTCTAAATTTTCCGTATTGGTATCAGTATTTGCATGGTAAAGCAGCTCTGCAGAATCCCATGGCACCGATGAGCTCATCAAATCAACTTGTCTGTACGGATCCCGGTCTTTCTGGTCTAAACGATGTATGGCTCATTGTCGCAGCAATTATTGAAATTCTTTTGCGCATAGCAACTTTAGCCGCCATTGGCGTCATAATATATGCAGCAATCCGCTACATTACTAGTCAAGGTGATACAGAGGATACAAAAAAATCACGCAGCACAATTATCAATGCACTAGTTGGTCTTTTATTGGCTGTTACTGCAGCAACAATTGTAAACTTTGTGGCAAGGAGTATCCATAACTAATGTTTTTTGCAACGCTTTCCCAGCTGACATTATTAGCTGCAGGTACGGCTCAGGCGAAGTGCCTCGACACGACGTATTGTGACACTGGCTTACCGGTGGTAAATGCGAGTAGTTCACAGATACAACAAATCTTACAAATTGTGTTTGGCATTATTGCAGCTCTTGCAGTGTTGTTTGTTGTAATTGGTGGTTTTCGGTATGTGCTGTCAGGCGGCGATCCTGAAGACACCAAGCGTGCCAAAGCTACGATAATGTATGCCCTTATAGGGCTAGTTGTCGCAATTTCTGCAGAAACAATTGTTTCCTTTGTGCTTAATAAGGCGTAATGTAATGAAAAAAATCATCTTAATAATAGCGACCCTTTTTACCATACTTGTACCGTTAACAATACGCCCTTCCGTTTATGCCGTTGATCTTTTTAATGTGTGCTCGGACACTACGCATAGTACAAACTGTGTTGATTGTAAAAATGGCGCAACAACTACGGATGTTTGCAATACTATAAATGCACAAAATCCCAAAAGTAATAGCTTACTAGACATTTTTAAAGTAGTGATCAATATCATTAGTTATGCTGTCGGTGTCGCTGCTATTATTATGCTTATAATTAATGGGTTTAAATTAGTTACCAGCGGAGGTGACGCCAAAGCAGCGGAAGAGGGTCGAAAAGGTGTCACGACAGCGGTCATTGGTATAGCAATAGTCGTTACAGCTCAAGTTATTGTTCAATATGTCCTCAGTAAGTTTTAACAATGTAAACATTGCACGGAGCGAATCATATGATATTGAAAAAAATTAAAACAATAGCATTAGCGATCGTAGCCTTAGGGACTATTGGATTTTCGAGTAATCATCTTGCAACTATACCCGCATATGCGGCTTCAACTGATCTTAAGGGGGATGCATGCGCCGGTCTTGATACATTTTCAGGCAATGCTTCAGGCTCATCTTGTAATACTGGTAGTGCAAGCAATGGCGTTAGTGACTTAGTGACGACTATAGTAAAAATTCTAAGCTGGGCTGTTGGTATCGCTGCTATCATAATGATAATCATTGCCGGCTTTAACTTTGTTACATCTGGCGGCTCGAGCGAAAAAGTAGGTACAGCCAAAAAAACACTTCTATATGCAATCGCTGGTATTGTCATTGTGGTGCTGGCGCAATTCATTGTTTACTTTACGGTCAAGGCCTCCCAAAACCAATGCCCCTCAAGCTCCAGTCCTAAAACATCTTTCAATTCTGCTAGCTGTAAACAGTAGTAAGCGCTTGATTCTTACAAGAGTATGTAGTATAAGATAAGTAAGTAAAGAAAGGTTTAAATAGATATGTTCAAAAAGATTAAAAGTGTAATTTTGGCGGCCAGCACCCTGATGGTTGGCACAACTTCCCTTCTTGGTGTAGCAACAATGGTTGCTGTTCCAGCAATGGCTCAAGCTCCAGCTGGCGCTAATAACATTACTTCTAATCTATGTACGGGGGCTGGCACAGCAGCTAATGGTCCAAATGATGGCGGTTGTAGCAACAACACAACATTTAGTCTTAGCAGTATCGCAAGTAGCGCTGTCAACATTCTGTCTTGGGTTGTTGGCGTCGTAGCCGTTATCATGATCGTTGTTGGTGGTTTCCGCTATATTACGTCTGGTGGCTCCAGTGACAAGATTGGCTCAGCTAAGAACACCTTGATCTACGCCATTATTGGATTGGTGATAGTTGTTTTGGCACAGTTTATTGTGCACTATGTCGTCACCTCAACATCGTCAGGGACGCTCTCCCCTACCAACCAGTAGCGACTAACTGTCACTTAAAAAAATGGCTCTCCCAAGAGTCATTTTTTTATGCGCGAACAACTGATTAGTGCCTACTAAAAAATAACAACCAGTACTGCTACTGGTTGTTATGTCGGATAACAGATGATCGATCTATAAGATCTGAATCTTCTTTACCGTATCTTGTTTTACTTTGCCAAAGCTAATAGTCAGCACGCCGTCTTTAAGCAAGGCTTCAATATCGTCTTCTTTAACCGGTACGGGAAGTGCTATCGTGCGAGAAAATTCTCCCCAGTAACACTCTTGTAAGAAATAGTTCTCTACATCGTCTTCATTGCCCGCTGAAAGCGTGCCACGAATAGTCAACTGATTATCAGAAATGCTGACATCGAGATCACTTTTGTTAACCCCTGCAGTGCGCGCCTTAACAACGAGTCGTTCCTTAGTCTCGTATACGTCTACAGCCAACTGCCCAGGTAACTGAGCTTCTTCTTCATCCCAGTCTTCTTGTGGTACGGCTGCCTGCTGCTGCGAGTCAGAAGGAGCTTGCATATCGTCTTCACCCAAGAAAGCCGCAGTCAGTTCGTCTTCCTCCAGCAAAAGATCGTCGTCGCGATTGCGTCGCGCCATAGTTGTTACCCTCCATGAGCGTGAGACAAACCTGTTGGTCTTGCTCGTTCAAGCCTTTTATATGGTGTGGCTTGAGCTGCTCTTTTTCTTTAATATAATGTAAGTAATACTTGCCTTTTTGTCTTGTTAGCAGTATAGCTTAGGTAAAGACAGAGACGCAACCCTAACCATTAACTATTTACAACACAATAAACACAACAGAATCGTAGACAACGCTAACGAGCACTAACAATCTTACGTGGCGGAGAGAGTGGGATTCGAACCCACGGTACCCTTGCGGGCACGGCAGTTTTCAAGACTGCTACCTTCAACCACTCGGTCATCTCTCCGTTGGACAGATTATAGCATAGCAATTGTCCCGTGTAGTTCACATTGAGCGCCCATATTGAAGGTTGTTTCGTAGGTATGTACGAACGGATTTTGTCTTAGGGTACTGCTAAATATATTTTCTTGTGCCGCATATCTTGAGAATAGACGCGGTTTTGGCTACACTAGTTAGGTTATCAGGAGAGGTACCCAAGAGGCTGAAGGGGTCGGTTTGCTAAATCGATAGGGGGGAGCAATTCCCCGCGAGGGTTCGAATCCCTCTCTCTCCGCCAAATAAAAGAGCTTACGCACGTTGTAAGCTCTTTTTGTTTCATGTGCAGCACTCATGTACAATAACGCTTATGGCGCAGGGAGATACATCAGCAACAGACCCGCAGACCCCGTGGCAATACAATCCGGGCGATACTGTCGCACCCGGGCAACAAGTACCGAGTCCCGTGGCTCAAGCCCAAGAACAGCAAGCAGCGCTTCCCCTCCAGGCTCCGGTGCAGCCACTAACAACCGCTATTCCACCGACTGGTCCTGACGGCTCAATCCAATGGATAGCATCAGAATATGTGGCACACCACAAAAGCCCGGGATGGTATCTAGGCTTGGCAGGTGCGGCAATCTTGGCTGCAGCCATCGTGTTCCTATTAACGCGTGACAAGATTTCTTCAGCTGTTGTTTTAATTGGTGCCGCAGTATTCGGTGCCTACGGTGCGCGCAAGCCACGGCAATTAGACTACCGACTTGATGAGCGTGGCGTTACAATTGGTCAGCGAAGCTTTATGTATGAAGAGTTTCGATCTTTTTCCTTAATTCCGGAAGGTGCATTTCAAAGTATCGTCTTTGTGCCGATGAAGCGTTTTATGCCGCTTACGACTATCTATTTTGACCCGGCGGACCAAGATAAAATCACTGCCCTGCTCAGTCAACGTTTACCGTATGAAGAACGTCAAAAAGATCTCATTGATCGCCTCATGTGGCGCATACGATTTTAGCATTTCGCTACTTTTGCTAGACTAGCTCATGCTCAGCCAGCATTTCCATATAACAGGCATAGAAAAACCGCTCGAACGACGAGCGGTTTTTGAAACAGGTGTTTGCGAAATGGTTGCTTGTTACCAGCGGCGACCACGCTCTTTCGCGCGTAGCTTATGCTTCATCCGACCCAGGAATCGCTCTCGATTGGCGCGGCTGTTCCATCTATCATAGACTTCCATTAATTGATCTGCTGCTTCGTCGGACATCGCGCCCCTCCTTGTTACGTTGCCTATTAATTATTAAGCTTATGCCTAAAAACTAGCTGTAATTTATTTAACACTGCATCGTACTTGTCCACCTCTTATCCCCAGGCGATCATCCATTCTAACGGGCGTGTGTGCGCTACCCCTTCCTGTACAATGGTGAGATAAAGGGAGAACAACTATGTCAGACTTACAAACTGCGTACTACATTATTGCCATCGTATTTATGGGAGTGATGTTCTTGCTCCTTATCGGGTTGCTTGCCGCTGTGCTAGTGATTCGCTCCAAAGTAAACGCAATACATGATCGTATCGAAGAAAAAATCGCCCAAATTAGTGGTGTAGCCGAAAAAGGTGCGGCGGTTCTTGGTACACTAAAAAAAGTCACCGGCAAAGTGTCGAGGTGACGCAGAAACCAATCGAAAGTAGACAATCTACCATGAACATACTGCAAAAACTGATGCGTAGTCTGGATGGTTTTCAGCGCAACCATACGGTACCCGGATTTGTATACGGCATTGTGAAGAAATATGGTGACGATGAAGCCGGCTACCAGGCGGCACTTCTTACCTACTACGGCTTTTTATCACTTTTTCCCCTGTTGCTTGTCGCTACCACGGTAGTCGATCTACTTGCGAGTACGCACGCGAACCTGCGACCAACCGTTACGAACAGCATTAACTCCTATTTTCCGGCGCTTGGGCAACAATTGTCCGGTCATATTGGTAGTTTGCATAAAACGGGCTTGGCGCTGGCGATAGGTCTGCTCGGTACATTTTATGGTGCCCGGGGGGTGGCCGATGCCTTCCGCCACGGTATGAATCACATTTGGCACATTCCAAAGGAAAAACGACTTGGTTTTCCTAAATCACAGCTCCGCAGTATCGCTATCATTGTTATAGGTGGGATCGGCTTTATATTAGCCGCCACCCTGGCAAGCTTTGCAACAACCGCCGGTCACGGCTGGGAATTCAAGCTGCTGTCACTGCTCATTAACTTGGCAATCATGTTTTGTCTATTTATTTTCTTTATCAAAATGGGATTGCCGGTACCCATTCGGGTGGCTCAAATTTGGATTGGCGCAGCAGTCGCCGCAGTTGGGTTTGTACTTGTCCAAGCGCTCGGAGGCTACATACTGACCCATCAAATGCGGAATCTCAGCAGTTTGTATAGCAGTTTTGCTGTTGTTCTCGGCTTACTGTTTTGGATTTACCTGCAATCACAAGTTTTCTTCTATGCCATGGAAGTGACCACGGTGCACGACGAACGATTGTGGCCACGAAGTCTAGCTGGTCAAGATCTAACAAAGGCTGATAAGAGTATATATGCACGTCAGGCGCAGGAAGAACGCATGGTACCGGGCGAGCAGATTAACGTTGAGGTGTAGACACGAGCACGCCTACTTTACTCTTCCGAGTCGTCTGGTTTCATTAAGGATTTATGTTTGCGCTTTGGAGCTAAGAGAATGAGCTGGTAGATCAATAGTGCAAAACCAGCACCAAGAGCGCTCGCTACTGCTCCGCCAAAACTAATGACCCCAAACGAAGCACTACTGATATGGGCAAAGAAATAAATGGCTGTCATAAGTATTGCCCCGCAGACCCCAATTAATATGTCGATTGCGAAGTAATCCGCGCCTCGATGAAACAGTGCTCCTACAATACCTCCAAATACGATGCCAATTATGAGGGCAACTAACAATGTCACATAGACCTCCTTGCGTGCTCCTAGTGTTTACTATGGTATGGTGCGCACAAGGGCTATAACTATTAGTTATTTAACAGTTAGAGGTGGCATGTTAAATAAATGACTGCTTGGCGTTTTCCTGTTATGTACACTACGTACGTTGTACCTCACAACCCTATGGTAATAAGGAATAATTATGACTTTTGAAGAAGCCCTAGAGCGATTGCGGCGTGCTGAAGAGAAAGCGAAACAGCGACGTGACGCGTTCGCCAAAGAACGTGATAATTACTAGAAATAGTGCAGTAAAAAGGTTCTGTAAGCATATGCAGCAGAACCTTACGAAAAAACGTACGGACATTTGGGTCAGTAGACAATAAATTGGCGCCAAAAGTCGGATTCTTTGACTTCGCCGCTTGAGCGTCTGCCTTTCAGTACATTCATGACCACCTCCTTATGGTTATACTCCTAGCATAAGCGTGGTACCTATGGCGCTCTATAAGAATTCTTACAACGTTGTAGTGATTATCAGCATGTGTATGTAAAGGCGTTATATATCCTCTTAGCTGTAAATACATACAGGATCATAGTGACAAAAGCGATACAGGTATAGTTCTCGGTGTGGCGTGTTTGCGTTTCCTAGTATCCGCTGCCAGAGCTACCTGAGTGGTGAAAGAATAGAAGATAAATAATACCGTACACCACGATTGCAATAATGAGGTATATAACTATCCATTGCCACATTGGTCGCTTGCCATACATTTTGGAGGGATTTTGTTGGGGTGAGTCTGGTTGGTGAGATTCCGGTTCCATATACAGTGCCTCCTTATTGCAAGCCTCGATAGTAGGTGCTGGGCACCCATGAGTTCTCTTGCCTAATAAATGTGCTAAATGGCAGCTTTCGTGCCGCCATAATAGCGCGCGTCAAAACACCATATGTCGCTCGATTCATCGTCACGGATATAGTAGCGCGGCAATGACATTTTTTTGACTCGTTGTGGCATAGTTCCTCCCTTTATATTTTCACTGTAAGTCGCTTATGGCAAAGTTGCTGTAAACTATCTCACAGTAGTTTCGTTTAAAGTCATTTGGTCATCGCTAGCATTTACGCGATAAATGTGCTACGATTACCCCTGTTGCATTTTTTTAGAACGATAGTACAACTGACGCAATAATTGTATAGGTGCATTACAGTAATACGGGAACTCACGGCATCGCATCTTTTGTTTCAAGTGTAGTATGCGTCTCATGCAACATATCGCGCGTGTAGCTCAGCTGGATAGAGCGTTGGCTTGCGGAGCCAAAGGTCGTAGGTTCGAATCCTGCCACGCGTACCATTAAGACTTTTGTAAGTATTGTCTCCGTTTCTGAAATTCTAAATAATCAACAATTCTGACCAACTTAGAACATTTACTTCTTTAAATCGGTTCAAATCCTGTCAGGTCAATTCTCAAGAACGTTTTATTTAAGCTGCTGACTCCAATTTAGTAATTAAAACTCTATTAAAATTAATTTTTTGGCGATTTTGTATAAAGCAACTCACCTATGTTTTTCTGTGAAAGTGTCAACTTGACAACTTTTACTCAGTTTGTTAGTATAATTTATATGAAAACAATGACTACCGCTGACTTCAAAGCCAACTTTTCATCTGTCGTAGATGAGCTTAAGCATGGAAATAAAGTTGTAATTACTTATGGTCGCAAAAAAGTACCACTCGCGACAATTATCCCACAGAGTCAACTAGAAAAACCAAACCACACTGTAAAGATAGGCGATCTAAAGTCTCAAGGCTGGACATATGCCTTAAACGACTTTGAAATAACAGAAGAAGACCTTATTAATTCGTGAACTATCTACTAGATACCCATATTTTGCTATGGCTTAGACTAAGCCCTGAGAAATTGAGTCCGGAACATAAAAGAATTATTGAGTCGTCTGAAAACGAAAAATTCGTTAGCTCAATAACACAGTGGGAGATTAGTGTAAAGTTTGCTATAGGTAAATTAGAACTTGGCAGTCATACTCCAGATGAATTCCTATCCGGAATATATAAAATTGGACTAAAGGATATCACTCCTTCTCCAGAACAATGGTCCACGTATTACTTACTTCCAAAGATAAAAGATCACAGAGACCCTTTTGACAGGATGATCATATGGCTTGCTATCCAGAGCGGGATGACTTTACTATCTAGCGATAGCAAGTTTGGTGAATATAAGCCTCATGGACTCCGTGTAATTTAGTATTTGGTTCTAACCAGCACGGTAGTTACTGTGCTAGACTTGGCAGAGATGATACTTTAAATCTTTCGTGCCACCGCAGCAATTCGTTCTAGAGGAGGTTCCTAGCGAAAACAGGCAGGTGTACCAAGCAGAAATTATCACAAGAAGCAGCTAGTTTGAACCTGTTCATTATAGGTTCGGACTTGCTTTATTTTATGTTAGCCTAACTTAATTTAAGCCAGCTGAATTTATACGATTCTCGGCAATAACGACTCTTGTGCTTGCTAGCATATGGTTAGTCTGGAGAGGAAGGTTATTGTTTGGATGTTCTAGCGCTATAACTCCTGCACTGTTGCACCCAGCATTTTGGATGCCTATTATGTCAAAATAAAGTTGAGGCTGACTGTGGGTCTAATTTTTGTCGCAGAGACATTTATATATCGGTCCATTACATTTAATTCGAATGAGAGTTCTTCATAAACTTCTCTATGATGCAAAACGGTTATTGATAAGAACATACAGTTTATGTATGATAATTGTATGAAGCAATCAAATAACACCAAAGCAATCAACATATCCTTACCAGCAGCTCTCATTAAGCAAGTGGATATAGCCGCCCACGAAGAATTTGCTACACGTAGTGATTTTATTCGTGACTCAATACTTCGTAAGCTTAATAGTCGTGAGCGTTGGGAAACTATCATCGACTTCACAACTGTTGAAAAAGGCGGGGTGGATGTTGACGAGCTGCTAAAACGCCTCTAGGTCATGACTGATAAAATATCCAAAGAGCTGGCTAAATTTACGAATAATGATCGCCAGCAAATTAAAAAAATCCTTTTACAGCTCAAAACTAATAATATGGTAGGTTTGCAGGTGACGAAGCTTAAAGGTCATCGGGATATTTACAGGCTTCGGAAAGGTAGGCTCCGCATCATATACCGTCAACAATCAGAAGGAATTAAAATTTTGGTCATTGAGCGTCGTTCAGAGAAAACTTACAGGGACTTCTAGTAAAGAAGTTCGAACTTCATTCGCTTCAGTGTACCAAGCAGAAATCTGACTTAGTTTAACAGAGGTCAACAGAGGTTCTGTTTTTTGTTTGCTTAAATTTAGCTATTTCGCTAACGCCTTAATGTAGGTCTGACTCCTGTTAGGGTTACATGTTAAAGATAACTTTAGTTGAATTTAAATGTATTTGTATATACAATAATATATATTATGAAGACATCTATAGCCACCGTTATAAAAACCGGTAACTCGTACGCCCTGCGCGTGCCTAAAGCCTATGCCGAACGAAACAATCTTCGACCTGGCGCTAAGGTCCTGCTGCCTGACCCACAAACAGCAGGGGCTACACTTGCTGACCTTCAAGCTAGCATCAAGACCTCTCGTAGCAATAGTGCTGTCGCCGCGTGGGACAAGATAGCTCATCCATCGGAATGGCAAGTGGCCGAACGCAATAACTGGCTTTAAAATGCAACAAGTCGTTATTGATACCAACGTACTTATTGCCTGGTATAAAGCCGGGGGGATTGCCAGTAGTAAAGACTTGTCCACTATAGCTCCTATATTCTCAATCATTACAAAAATGGAAGCGTTAGGTTTTCAATATATTACTAACATAGAAATTAAATCTATTAATAGTATGCTGACCAATGGCGAGTTAGTTTATATAAATGATGTAATAGCCGAACAAACAATAGGCTTACGACAAAAGTATAAAATTAAGACTCCGGATGCAATAATTGCGGCTACAGCGCTTACATATAATGCTGAGTTGTGGACTGCTAATACCTCCGATTTCACAAATATACAGGGTTTAAAGCTATTCAACCCATTACCTAGTGCCCCCTGATAAGGCGCGAACTTCGCTCACTACGGTGGACAAAATAGAAAACTGATTTCTAACAAAGGCATTAAAGCTACGGTTTTTGTATGCTCATTACGCAGCAAGCAACCATACAAGAATGGTCTTGCCTACTCGTTACAATACGCGTTAACCGTGAGCAAAAGCACATTTACGCTTATGATATTACGCCAGCATGAAAGCATGAGAACAAGTGTTACCTCTGCTAACCAGGGACGATTGCGCACACGTGCTTACTTTACAAGTCTCGTATTACTGAGTGTTCTATTTGTCACGTTTCTCGAATCGCATGTCTCCATATTGCGCAATGGTCTAGCAGGCACCCTGTACGTAGTTGTAGTGGTAGTTGCGGCAATGCGTAATTTTCTGGCAAGTGTGTTTGCCGTGCTAGGTGGTGTGGTCGGACTGTATTATGTCCATCCCTGGGATAGCGCCCATCTTGAAAGGATTGCTGTTTTTAAATTCTTGAATTTTCCCTCGTTGCTTCTGTCATATGTATTATCGTATGGAAATGGCGTCTTGTGCAGCAGACTAGTTTAGACTTACAAAGTGCGTCTGAACACCTTCAGCTCCAAATTGCTCGACTGCAAATTAAGTATATGCATGACAAAAGAAATTAGCCGAACTTTCAAAAATGAATCAAGAACTCTCAAAATTAATTGATCAGTTTTTGAAGGACGAACATTATTGGCAATCGCAAATGGCACATGCCGCGACAAAAATTAAACTCAGAACAGATTTACAATCACCAAATCGCACCCGCCATTAGCGAAACAGCAGTCGACAGTTGCTATCTGGTAAAATAGGGTAAGCCAAATTTCCACTTGTACGTAGTTTTAGCAACGGTAAGGTACGGAGAGGTGCAAGAGTGGTTGAATTGGCTTGTCTCGAAAACAAGTGTGCCGGCAACGGTACCGAGGGTTCGAATCCCTCCCTCTCCGCCAGACTACAATCATACTTGTTTACTATAGTTGAATAAGCGTCGGAGGTTTTGGCGGTCGTTTATCTTGATCACTTACGTTATTGTTTTGTGTAACGAGCTCTCGTCGCGTGGTTGCATCACTGACTGAAGTGCCATACGCTTGAGGGGTTACATTTTCAGCTGAAGTTAGACGAGAGCTCGGCTTATGCTGTTGCCGCCCTCGCATAAGGAGGAGCACAACAATAATACCTGTACTGAGAGCGAGATAGGCGGCACCAAACCATAATTCAGTATGGGCTAGCGATACAAGTGCAGTATGTATCACGTTTAGTATGGATTGTTGTAGTAGCCCAAAATCACTGTGCGCTACTGCATGTACTACCGCACTGCGGGCAAGTATTGTTGTGCTTACGAAGCTAAGCACCAGTATGATGGCTCCAGTAGTTGCTGCAATGTACGTTATACGGCGTAGTCCTTGCCTACGGGTGCCGGCCAACATCAATATTCCAATAGCGCAGGCTACGCTTAGGCCGCCAAGTATCCATGGCAACCGCGTGGCCCATATATAGACGATAGGCAAAAAGGATAAGCTTGCATAGTATGGTGTTTGGGGAGCTTGAGATGTTGCCCCCGCCCTTATCAGATTTTGTTGCCCAATATTTGTTGGGGTTAAGGAAGTATTGGGCAGAAAACTCTGAGTAGTCAGTGCGTCAGTTTGGACCACTTGAGCGGCGGTAGCCGGGGTGACGCCCGAGGGTATACAGGTAGCGTTTAAAATATTATAGGTTTGGGAGGTGTTTTCAAGCTCTAGCAATTGAGCGGGCGTGCAGCTTGGTAAGTGCGCGGCGCGAGATTTAGAATACTGCGCAAGATTTGCAGCCATTGCTGCCTTGTTTTCAGATAGATCTATGCTAAATTGAGGTGTCGCTGTTTTCCCTTCCAACCATGCGTAATTTGCGTTGAGAAATGTATTCACCGCTTTCTGTATGTCTTGAGGAGAAAATGCTGCCTGCACCGCGTGCTGTACCTGTGCATCACCTAACGATACAAGGCTGTCTGTGTTTGCTTGATCGGTGGTGTTTTTTTGTGACTGTTGAATCGCATACGGCACCACATGGGTATATACACCACTTTGACTGAGCCAGGTTTCAACTTTGTCGGGACTATGAAAATCAAGATTGAGTGCAGTAGTGATGGCGATAGCAAGGAGAGAGACAAACAATACGCTCGAAAGGAAGTAGACAACAAATCTTCGCATAAAAAGCATATGTTAATTTATGGCACACCAGCTGTCCAAACGCAATTTTGAAGGCACACATGCAAAGTATCACTGGCTCTATCTTCGAGACTGCTACAATTTATGTATGCAGGACTCTATTTTTTCAAAAATTGTCAGAGGTGAGATCCCGTGCCATAAGATTTATGAGGATGAGCTTACCCTTGCCTTTTTAGATATTCACCCCAAACAACCGGGCCACACTTTGGTCATACCAAAGCAACAGGTAGCGTTTGTATGGGACCTTGATGAACGTTTATATACAGCCGTCTTGGCAACGGTGAGAAAAGTTGCGCAGCGACAACGTGAGGTATTGGGGGCGCCATACATCGGTGAGCACATAATGGGTACGGATGTACCCCATGCCCACGTGCACGTCTTTCCGTTTACTAGTCCTGCGGAATTCCATATGGAACCAGACATGTCGGCGGAGCCAGATCATGTGGCACTTGCTGACATGGCAATGAAACTGACCTTTTAAAACGATTCCACGTCATACCAACCCGATGTCGTTTCGGTAGATGCTACACTAGAGCGTACATGAGCAATTCTTTATTGGCATTAATGCTCGCAGCCGGCGTGTCAGGCTGGGTGTACAGCAAAATGGTGCGCCGATTTGGCGAAGGTAATACCAAAAGTTTGTGGACGATCATCGCCGTATGCTTTGTGCTCGTGTTCGCATTTTTTTGGACGTTTACTCGCTACGTTATACACCTGCACTAGTAGCCTTTTCGTACTATAAATAGCTTTAAAATCAGCGGTTAAACTGGTATTATATGGCTATAGAGAGGGCGGGCACCGTAATGGACGAGAAGAGTTTGGGTAAACGGCTACAGCAAGCGCGGCAAGCTGCCGGCATGACGCAACAGCAGCTGTGTGTAAGTGCGAACCTCAGTTACTCGACACTCGCCAAAATTGAGCGCGGTGCCATAAAGTCGCCGTCTATTTTTACGATTCAAGCTATTGCCGAAGCGCTCGGCACGAGCCTTGATTCCCTTATAGGTGCCGCGAGTTCCCCTTCCCTGTCCAATCGAACACTACTAAAGACCAAAAGCGGCGTCCGCTTTATTTATTTTGATGTTAACGGCTGTCTCGTTCAGTTTTACCATCAGGCATTTACTAAATTAGGCGCGGCGACGGCTGCTCCCCCCGACCTTGTTGAAACCGCCTTTTGGCACTACAACGACGCAGTGTGCCGTGGCACTATGAGCATGAACGATTTTAACCACGCCTTAGCAGAGCGCTTAGGGGTGCAGACAATTAATTGGCAACAGTTTTACTTAGATGCTGTGCAGCCCGTGCATGAGATGCATGAATTACTGAAATGGGCAGCAGAACGCTATAAAGTTGGCTTACTGACGAACATCATGCCTGGCTTTTTGACGGCAATGCGTTCCCACGGTCAGCTTCCAGATCTCCCATACGATGCGGTCGTTGATTCTTCTGAAGTGGGCGCAATTAAACCAGAAGCGAAAATATATGACATAGCCGAAGAACGCGCGGGCGTTGCCCCCAGCGAGATACTATTAGTTGACGACTCCCGGGCTAATCTCATTGCCGCAGAAAAATCGGGCTGGCTGACGATGTGGTTTGATGTATACCACCCCATAGAGTCTACGGCGCATATTCGCGACGCCCTTGAACCAGCTATTGATTAAACCGTTGGTACTCGTTCCATAACTTGTCGACTTGGGCTTTGGCTTCCGCGAGCTGCGTCTTTGTTTGGTTGACGACAGCTTTTGGCGCATGCTCCACATACTTTTTGTTGGCAAGCCGATCTTCAAGCCGTTTGATGAGTGCTTCTTGCGCGGTTTTTTGTGCGTCGAGCTCCTTGAGGTATGCTTTGGCGGTACTACTGTCGATATCAAGCCAGCACGTATATGTGGTGCTGGTCAGGTACATGCCGGAACCTGACTCAACCTCCGTCACTGCTTGTAAGCGTGCTAAGCGAGTCAAGAGCTCGGCATTATCCCGGAGAAACGGCACATCTGTGTAGTACAGCGTTATACCGGCAACCTTGAGCGCGCTTATAATGAAGCGTACTTCCCCCACGATGGCTTGAATATCATTAAACGCCGCTACGCGATCCTTGTCTGCTTTTGGTATGGTGAGGAACGTACGCGTGGCGAGGAGCGTATCGGGCTCCCAGGCTAATGTTTGCCATATGGTTTCGGTTACAAATGGTGCAAACGGGTGTGCGAGCGTCAGGATGGCTTCAAGCAAGAATTGTAAGAGCGGCTTGTTTGGCGACGCTTTACTGGCCTCAATGTACCAATCTGCTACATCATCCCATACAAAGTGATACAAGCTCTCGTACGCTTCACTCAAACGATACGTGTCCAAGTCCTGCATTATTTTTTCTTGTGATGTTCGTAATTTGTCCAGTATCCAATGGTCGGCAGCGGTTATTGGTTTTGCGGCTTCCCTCACCTGGGTTTCACCAACGCTAT
>DASTAH010000031.1:0-4537 GCA_035712845.1 Saccharimonadales bacterium (SeqCode) | reverse complement strand
CTTTTGCTTGGATGCCGCTATAGGTAGTAATGACGAGTGCCGCCAAGATACCAATAACGACGATAACGATGAGAAGTTCTACGATAGTAAAGCCTTCTTGTCGTCGGTTTTTCAGTGAGATCATAAGGACCCACCCTCCTTAACTTATTGATTTTTTATGCGATCGTTGAACCAGTGCATGTACTACAGTAGGCGCAACTATCTGCCACTGATTATAACCATAAGCTGCTTACAGTCAATGACGGATTCCGACGGTGACTGTAAGGTGAGACCTATTGCGATAGGGTTTAGCTATTGCCAATATTCTTTGACAAATTAGCGATTGGACCCATAACACTCGCCGCAATAAGACCTACGGCTGCACCCAAGAATATAATCATTACTGGTTCAATGACCGCCGCTAGCCCGTCAATCAAGACCGACACTTCCTCATCATAAAAGTCGGCAACCTTTACCAACACGGTATCCATCTGCCCAGTTTCTTCTCCTACCATGAGCATTTGCGAAATAATTGGCGGGAAATGAGGACTTTTACTTAAGGGTTCACTGAGTTGTTTGCCGTTTTTAACTTGCAATGCGGCTTCTTTTAATTCCTTTTCTATGACTTTATTACCGAGAGCGGCACCGGTCACATCGAGGGCATCGAGCACGCTTACGCCTGACCCCATCAAACTCGCAAACGTGCGTGCAAAACGAGAGATGGCAACTTTCAAAATAACAATTTTGACAATCGGTATTCGAAGTAATAGCGCATGAAACTTGTACTTACCTTCTTCTGTCTTTATATACCGTAGAGCGTAAATACCAATAACGCCGAGTATAAGTAGTAAAAAGATGAGGTTCGGCGCTTTATTGAGTAACGGGATCATATTGAGACCGGGGATAGCCTTTACGATTGTTGGTCTCACGCAGAAGTTACTGGCATCGAGCATATACTGCGTATAAATAGGTAATTTGGCATTAGGACCACCAAGATCTTTTAGGATTTTGCTAATCTTTGGCACGATAAACAGCATGATGCCAAAGAAGGCAAACACGGTCACCGTTAATATGACGATAGGGTACATCATCGCACTCTTAATTTTCTTACGGATGGAGGCGTCCTGTTCAACTTGCAATGCGAGACGCTTTAAGATTTCATCTAGGATGCCGCCCTCTTCTCCTGCTCGTACCATGTTGACGTAGACATCATTAAAAACCGTCGGGTGTTTCTTGAATGCTTCCTCGAGTGACATCCCGCCTTGAACATCTTTTGTAACTTGCGCTAATACTTCGCGCAAGAACGGATTCTCTGCGTCACCCTCAAGTGCCGATAATGAGCGAGCAAGGGGAACGCCAGCGCTGATCATGGTGGAGAGCTGGCGCGTAAATATGACAAGATCCTGTAGTTTTACTTTTTTCTTCTTGCTACCGCTCGTGTGACGCGTCTTATCGACGGTAATCGTAAGCGGTCGCAAGTTTTGGCGGTGAAGAGAAGCAATGAGATCTTCTTTACTGGCAACATCAACAGTTCCGGTTACCGTTTTTCCATCAGTGCTGAGTGCTTTGTAAGCGAGTAGCATACGTTTACTCCTGCGCGGTGACGCGTAATATTTCCTCTAATGTTGTTTGCCCACGAAGCGCCTTGATAAATCCGTCGAGCTGCATTGTAATCATACCTTCTTTGATGGCTTCAGCTTGAATGACTTCACTGGTGGCATTAGTAACGATAAGTTTTTGTACCGATTCAGAATTGTTCAAAATTTCATAGATGCCTATACGGCCTCGGTAGCCTGAGTGATTGCAGCTTTCGCACCCATCATCGTGGGCCTTAAATAAACGATTAATGGCACTGTCGGACGTACTCAACGATTCGGTGCTGACCTTACTTTTGCCGGTGTTACTTTTTCCGATGCCATCGGTCAACGCTGATTCTTCAAGCTGATGGATGCGTTTCATGCCCCCGTTCGCTTCAATCTGGAAAGCCTTCTCTATTTCCTTGAGCAAGGTGGCGTCGGGCTCAAATTGTTCACGACAGTCGACACATAGTCGACGCACAAGTCGTTGCCCAATGACGATACGCATCGTACTGGCGATCAAGAATGGTTCGAGTCCCATATCGAGTAAACGAGGTAAACAGGTGGCAGCATTATTGGTGTGTAAGGTAGAGAATACTAAGTGACCAGTCAACGCGGCCTGTACGCCGAGATCCGCCGTTTCGCCGTCGCGAATCTCGCCGACCATAATAATATTGGGGTCTTGCCGTAACAGCGCGCGCAGACCATTAACGAACGTCATGCCAGCCTGGGGGTTCACTTGCGTTTGATTGGCGCCTTGTATGCGATACTCAACCGGATCTTCAACCGTACTGATGTTTACGTTGGGCGTATTGAGCATGTTGAGCACACTGAACAGCGTTGTCGATTTGCCAGAACCCGTTGGTCCCGTAACCAGCACCATGCCGTGCGGCTGCACAATGGCATGCTGCAGCGTTTTTAGCGCGTCGCCCCAAAAACCAAGTTCTTCAAAGGTAGCCGGCTTGCTTGATTCGTCAAGAATACGCATCACCACTTTTTCGCCGTCCACGATCGGGAGAGTCGAGACGCGCAGGGCAAACATTTTGCCACCAGTTTCTATCTTGAAGCGACCGTCTTGCGGAGCGCGGTGTTCGTCAATCTTCAAATTGCTGAGGATTTTAATGCGGCTAACGAGAGCACCGAGAACTTTTCGCGGTAATTTGTTGGCTTCTCGTAGCATGCCGTCGATACGGTAGCGCACAACGACAAACCCTTCACGGGGTTCGATGTGAATATCACTGGCACCCGCTTTAATACCGTATTCAATTATGAGGTTGACGGTTTGGGCTATGGGCGAGTCTTCGGCAACGTCGGCTTCATCAACTTCATCTTCGTCGATGCCAGCTTCAGCCTGGTCTGCGGAAATGACTTTGGTGAGTTCGTTCCCAATGTTGCTATTGCCGCGGTACTGGTCGAGTGCAGATTGCAACAAGCTGGCTGGTGTTATAAAGACTTTTAAGTTAGCGCCAAGCTGCTTACGCAGAAAGTTAATGGCTTGCACGTCGTCAGGATCAGCCATGGCAAGTTGTTTGGTGCCGTCTTCAGCCACATCAAACACGACAGAGTTATACTGACGGGCAATTCGCTCCGGGAGCTGCTCGAGAATCTCGTGCTTAATTTCTTTAGGGTTAAGCTCGACGAACGGCACATCAATTTCCTCAGCGTACAGTTTTGTGAGGTCCTTTTCGCTGAGGACATTATTTTTAATTACCAAATCCTGAAGCGGCTTTTTTTCTGTTTCTTCTTGCTCGCGTAGCGAATCCAACTGCTCCTTTGTCACGGTACCCGTGCCGGACAGTAATTTTTCAACCAGTGAGTCAGGTATGCGCATGTCTTTATTTTGGGGAGATTCCACCCATCCTGGACCCATTCTAGCAATCTTCATAAAAAAACGTAAGCGGATAGTAGTACTTTGTGCATATCCCACCCGTAACAGCGACTCGCTCTCTGTTTTATAGAGGCGTATCATGGTATACTAGGGCTCAAGGAAACGTCTTTCTTAAGCAGGGTAACGACAGGAGGTGTAATGGCAAATTCCCCAAAAACTGACGCGAAAAGTACAGCTGGTGAAGGTAAGAGCAAGGCTCTCGGCTTAGCACTCGATCAGATCGAAAAACAATTTGGCAAAGGCTCTATTATGAAATTGGGTGAAAGCACCCACACGAAAGTAGAGACTATTCCTACTGGCGCTATTAGTTTAGATCTCGCCCTTGGTGGCGGCTTTCCGAAGGGTCGTGTGATCGAAGTATACGGTCCAGAATCTTCCGGCAAGACCACATTGACGCTGCATGCCATTGCCGAGGTGCAACGGCAAGGCGGCACTGCCGCATTTATCGATGCCGAACACGCACTTGACCCAGCTTATGCGAAGCGTATCGGAGTTGACGTTGAAAACCTGCTCCTGTCACAACCAGACAATGGTGAACAGGCGCTTGAAATAACGGAAACCCTCGTTCGCTCAAATGCCGTTGACATTATCGTCGTTGACTCGGTCGCCGCACTCGTTCCGCGGGCAGAAATTGAAGGCGAAATGGGTGACAGTTTACCTGGTCTCCAAGCACGACTCATGAGCCAGGCGCTGCGTAAACTAACCGGCGTGATTAACCGTTCAAAAGCCACCGTTATCTTCATTAATCAGATTCGTATGAAAATTGGCGTGATGTTCGGTAACCCGGAAACCACAACAGGCGGTAATGCACTCAAGTTTTACGCATCTGTGCGCTGCGACATCCGCCGTATTGGTCAGATAAAACAGGGAGAGAACGTGGTGGGCAACCGAACGCGGGTCAAGGTGGTGAAGAACAAAATTGCGCCGCCATTTCGCGAAGCCGAATTCGACATTATGTATAACGAAGGAATCTCGCGCTCAGGTGACATTCTTGATCTTGCAGCTGCCAAAGACATCGTCGAAAAATCTGGCGCCTGGTACCGCTATAACGGTGAAAACATAGCCCAAGGTCGGGAAGCAGCCAAAACCTATT
>DASTAH010000030.1:0-15623 GCA_035712845.1 Saccharimonadales bacterium (SeqCode) | reverse complement strand
TGCAATTGTGGAGCGGGTCAATATACGCTGACCATTGTTTAAATCTTCAAACACAACGTAGCGATAATTTTGGGGGTGTAACTCTTTCTTCATAGTCAGTTGACCAGTATACACATCTGTTACACTTTGGTCAATGGTATATTGATAAGTTGTTGTATATCTGTTAGAATTACGTCGATATTAAGTAAGCAGGCTGAGAATATTTCCTCTTTTGCCCCATCCGTGTAGGACGGCGAAAGCACTCAGTTGAAGAGAAAGGATACAACACTATGGCGGTAGTAGACGTCGATATTAAAAAATTACTTGAAGCAGGAGCGCACTTTGGTCATAAGACCAGCCGATGGCATCCAAAAATGGCGCCATTTATTCACTCCAAGCGCGATGGCACTCATATTATTGACCTGACAAAGACCGTGAAGGGTCTTGATGAGGCATTAGATTTCATACAGGAAACTGCATCAAAAGGTAAGCAAGTTCTATTAGTTGGCACGAAGCGCCAGGCGCAAGATATTATCAAGCAACTTGCTGAGAAGACTGGTCAGCCTTTTGTGACTGAGCGTTGGCTTGGTGGCATGCTTACCAACTGGAGCACCATTAACGGTCGCGTGAAGCATCTCAAGGATCTTGAATCACGTATGGAGAGTGGGGAGCTTGCAAACAAGTACAACAAGCTCGAAGTACAACGATTCCAGGAAGAGATTGACGAACTGAACCGACTTTATGGTGGCATAAAGGAAATGAACAGCCGCCCTGGAGCTGTGTTTATTGTCGATATCGTGTCTGAAAGCAATGCCGTACGCGAAGCTAATAAGATTGGTGTGCCAATTGTAGCTCTTGTCGATACCAATGCAGACCCCAGCCAAGTGCAGTACGTCATTCCAGCCAATGATGATGCTATTAAGACAATTCAACTGGTTGCTGACTACGTACAGCAGGCAATTGAAAGCGGTAAAAATAAGCAGGCTAAGAGCGCTCCCGATAAAGACGAAAAATAATACGCAGATACAACGTTACATCAAGATTACGAAGGAGAAATAATGGCCATAAAGATTGAAGAGGTTAAGCGCCTCAAAGATTTAACCGGTGTTGGGTTAACCGATGCAAAAGCTGCTCTTGAAGAAGCTGATGGTGATTTTGATAAGGCACTCGAAGCAATGCGAAAAAAAGGCCTTACGAAAGCCGAGAAACGTGGTGAACGTGAAGCGCGGCAAGGTCTTGTCGGTACATACAATCACGACAATCGAATTGGCGTCATAGTTGAAGTTAATTGCGAAACTGACTTTGTTGCACGCAACGAAATTTTTCAAAGTTTAGTCAAAGACGTCGCCATGCATATTGCTGCTGCAAACCCAGAATTTGTGAGTGCTGAAGAGATTCCTGCAGACGCTCGGCAAAAAGTAGAAGCTGAATTTAGTGAAAAAGCAGCTGCTGAAGGTAAGCCCGCAGATATGCTAGCTAAGATTGTAGACGGGCAAGTTAAAAAGTATTTTGCCGAAAAATGTTTGCTTGACCAGCCGTTTGTGAAGAATCCAGACCAAACGGTTGGAGGCTATGTCAAAGAGCATAACGCGCGGCTCGGAGAAAATATCGTGGTTCGTCGCTTTGCTCGCATAGCTCTTGGCGAAGTCCAGTAGTACAATAGTATTATGGCAACTATCGAGGGTGGCGTAGGTTCGCTGTCTGGGGTCGATGAACCCCCGTACGACTTGTGTGCGTCATGCGATATCCGCAACGCAGCCTCCGGTCAAGCGGCCTGCGCAGCGTCCATGGTATTCTTTGCACTTCGTGATGGCGGTGGTCTAGCGAGTGAAGATATACCTGAGGTCGAGTCATCTGGTAATTGGCTTGTATTAGAAATGCAAGCCATGAAGGTAGCGCGACCGTGCTTGGATGCCCACCGCTCTCGTACATGTTCAAGTCCCATCATAAATGTAACAGGAGTTACGCATGAATCCGACCCAAATTACTGATGAAGCAGAGAAGAAATTTGCACAAGCAGTAGAGCATTTCAAGAGCGAGCTCTCAAAACTTCGAACTGGCCGTGCGCATCCCAGCATGCTTGATGGCGTTATGGTGGAGGCGTATGGCGCCGCAATGCCGTTAAACCAAGTGGCAACTATCGTTGCTCCCGAAAGCCAGTTACTGCAAATTACACCATTTGACCCAAATAATCTTCAGGCAATTGCAGCATCTATCCGTAATAATCCATCGCTTGGCATGAATCCGTCCGATGATGGGCGTGTTGTGCGAGTGCCTGTTCCGGCATTAACTGAAGAGCGTCGCCGTGAATTGGTAAAACAAATTGGTGAGAAAGTTGAAGATTGCATGGTACGCATGCGCACAACTCGTCACGACGCATTTAAGGCAGCAGATCAGGCAAAAAAAGATAAACTACTTTCAGAAGATGATGTAAAGCGCGTTGAAAAGCGCATTGACGATACTATGAACGCCGAGCGCGCTCAAGTCGATGCTGCAGCTAAGGCAAAAGAACAAGAATTAATGACGGTCTAACAGCACGGTGGGAGCGTCCTCATATCGAGTTCGGTTCACGAAATTAGTTTATTCAGTCTCATCGAACCTAATATTCTAGAGCGTAATCTCTTTTACCTATCATGTTATGAAACTTCAACTCAATCGTCGCAGTAAGCTTGATATATTAGCGCTCCTTGCCGTAGGTATTGTTGGCTTTTTTTCTGTTCGCCATGCCGTTACGATTGGCGACTGGTTGCACGAAATTGTGTACCATCCTCCTGCGCAAATTGTGCAACTTGCAGACGATGCGGGCATGAATAATACCGGAAAAAAATTGTTCTACCGGTTTGCGCCTCAAATGGTTAATGCTGCTACGCTCAGACAGAAATGTGGGAGTGATAAGTTGGGCTGCACAGCAGGAACGCATATTTACATACTCGATAGTTCAGATCCAACGCAGTATAACCGTAATATTGTGACTGCTGCACATGAAATGTTGCATGTTGCCTATAGTCGATTGTCATCGGCAGACAAGCAAGCGGTTGATGCAAATATCCAGCAAGAATTAGGACATAATGATACTCGGGTAGCACAAAGCATAAAAGCCCAGTTACAAACGTACGATCCATCAGATTATTTTAACGAGGCACATAGCTACATTGGGTCAGAGCTTAGCGATCCGGGTCCGGCTCTTAATCTATATTACGAAAGATACTTTGTTGACCGAAACAAGGCGACGCAAGCGTTTCTCAATTCTCCTGAAGGCCAGTGACAGGCGAATCTGGGGCAACTATTAACGGGTGAGCAGTACAAGTAAAAGTATTGTGAATACGATAATGATGACTATCGCAAATAAAATATTGCGGGTAGGCCTGCTGGAGGTAGTAAGTTCTTGAGGCAATTCTTTAGGGTGCACCACATGACTTTCGGCTTCTTTCGATGCTTTCATTGTTTTTGGACCTCACTCACCAGTGAGATAGTACAAGTGGCTGTCACACATAGACTGTAAGATTTTGTGCTCGTACACAAAGTTTATTTTGAGAGATGGATTCCGCGTCAGGGACGGTGAGTCGCAATTGTTTGCAAAGTTACATATAGTGAGCAGCTGCTTAGCAAGCTTACAGCTTTCTTTGTTACAATAGATGTCAGATGTCCATTATTTTACTTATTGTCGGTATTCTCTTGTTTATCGGACTCGTCGTTGTGCATGAGTGGGGTCACTTCATTACGGCTCGACGTGGTGGGGTTGAGGTAGAAGAGTTTGGTATTTTCTTTCCGCCGCGACTGTTCGTACATAAAATGAAAAGCGGGTGGAATTTCACGATAAATTTGTTACCACTCGGTGGTTTCGTGAAGCTAAAAGGCGAGCACGATACTGACACTGAACCAGGTAGTTTTGGTGCCGCAAACCTATGGACTAAAAGTAAAATAATGGCTGCTGGTGTGGGCATGAATCTTTTAGTTGCCTTGCTGTTGTTTACGGGATTAGCGTGGGTTGGTATGCCAAAATTGTTGTGTAACCAATTCACGGTAACCAACGATACAAAAACGGTTTTTGATAGCCGTAAGGTGATTGCAAACACAGTTGAAGCAAACTCACCTGCGTCAGCAGTGGGTATAAAAAACGGTGACCAACTTGTAGCAGTGGGTACGAGTAAAAACAATTTACAAAACTTGGTCACGGGATGCCTTAAGTTAGCTGACTTTACGCCGCAACATGCGGGACAAACAATTGATATCCAATACATTCATGCTGGAAAAACATATATTCGCCAAGCAACGTTGCGCAGCGCAGCGGAAGTGCAGGCAAGTCAGCAGTCAAAACAACCGAAAGGTTACTTAGGCATAGTGCCCGCACAGTCTGGATATGCACTCCAAAGCTCGACGTGGTCAGCGCCCGTAGTCGCTGTAGGGGATAGTGCTCAATTTACTGGTTTGACATTTGTAGGACTTGGAAGGGCAGTGGCAGGTTTAGGAAAGCTCGTTGCTGGTAGCGTTACCGGCAATACGCATGCTCGTCAAAATGGACAGACACAGGCGAGCAGTCAAGTTTCTGGTCCCGTCGGTATTTTCGAAATCCTTAAAGATGGCAGTAGATTAGGGTGGAGCTTTATGCTCATGATAATTGCTATCGTATCTCTTACGCTCGCCATCATGAACATACTGCCCATACCGGCGCTTGATGGTGGCCGGCTTTGGCTTACATTGATAGCGCATGCATTTAAAAAACCGCTCAGCGCTCGCACTGAGGAGTTGGTGAATGCGGCGGGCTTTATAGTGTTGCTCGGTATAATCGTGCTCGTAACAATAGTTGACGTGAGCCATCTGCGTTCTGGGCTGTATGGGTGATGCTAAGCCTATTAGACATAGCTGGTGTCTTAACAGCCAACGGGTAATTAAAACGAATACGTATGCAAGTATCATCTGAGCACAACAGCCTTGAGAGGCCAGCCACTGAACCACGCAAACCGATGATTCCATGGAATTCAGCATATGGTGTCATATTTATACTGATAATTTTTTTTGGCTCCCAAGTTCTCGCTGGGCTGTTGCTCTCGTTGTACCCGCTGGCACGGCATTGGTCCAGCAGCGTTGCATCACAGTGGCTGACTAACTCAGTCTTCGCACAATTTTTATTTATCTTAATTGCGGAAAGTATAGTGCTGGTCAGTATATATCTATGGCTTCGTCATTATAAGGTGGGTTTTTCAACTATTGGGCTCAAGAAGCCTCGATGGCTTGATGTGGGGTATGGTCTCATTGCCGTCCCAGTGTACTACGGCCTGTCCTTAGCTGCTCTTGTGGCGGTAAAGAAGGTGATACCCTCATTTAATACTAACGAAACACAACAAGTAGGTTTTTCACATGTGCATGGCTCGTTGGCATTAACCCTGACATTTATTAGTTTAGCCATATTACCGCCTATCACTGAAGAGATTATGGTACGCGGGTTTTTATATGGCAGTTTAAAAAAAGCGTTGCCGATACTCTGGTCTGCTGTTATTACAAGCGTATTATTCGCGGGCGCACACTTGGGTGAGGGGACAAATGGGCTACTGTGGACCGCCGGGGTGTCGTTCTTCATCCTGAGTGTTGTACTAATTTATTTGCGCGAAAAAACGGGAAGCTTGTGGGCGTCAATACTTGTACACGGTATCAATAATACGGTAGCGTTCATTGGTCTGTATCTGGTGCATTAACCGTGCCTAAGGTACAATTACCGCTAGTTATGAGTACTTCTTCTGATTTACAGTACATGCATCTCATGCCGGCCGCAGGCCGTCTATAAAGAAGTACTCTCGTTTATAATTAATGTAGGATTGACCAATGAAATACTCTCAACTGTTTACTAAAACAAGTAAAACTGTCCCGAGCGATGAAACGGCTCGTAATGCACAACTCCTTATACAGGCTGGTTTTGTGCATAAGGAAATGGCTGGCGTCTATGCCTATTTGCCACTGGGCTTAAAGGTTCTTGAACATATTAAGAATATTGTGAGAGAAGAGATGAATGCCGTTAATGGGCAAGAGCTCATTATGACTAATTTACAGCGGCCAGACGTGTGGCAAACAACAACGCGCTGGGACGATGAAATTGTTGATATATGGTTTAAGACTAAACTCAAAGATGATACGGAAATCGGTCTAGCGTGGAGCCATGAAGAACCAATATTAAACATGATGCAGCAATTTGTGCAGAGTTATAAAGATCTGCCTGTCAGCGTCTATCAGTTTCAAACAAAGCTGAGAAATGAACTCCGCGCAAAAAGCGGTATCATGCGTGGTCGTGAATTTCTCATGAAAGACATGTATTCGTTGCACGCATCAGCTGAAGATCTCGACAACTACTACAATCAGGTAAAAGATGCGTACACCCGGGTATTTGAGCGTGTTGGTATTGGAAGTGACACCTTTTTGACTTTCGCAAGCGGCGGGGCGTTCACAAAGTTTAGCCATGAATTTCAAACTATTTGTGCGGCAGGTGAAGACATTTTGTATATTCACCGCGGCAAAAATATAGCTGTTAATGAGGAAGTGCTTGATGATGCCGTTCAGGAACTTGGTGTTGATAAGAGCGAACTAGAAAAAGTAGTCAGTGCAGAAGTCGGTAATATATTTAATTTTGGAACAGATAAGTCGGCGCAAATGGGAATTTATTTTACCAATGCAGAAGGGCATCAAAGCCCGCTCTATTTAGGCTCCTACGGAATAGGTATCACTCGGATAATGGGTGTTATTGCCGAAAAGTATTCTGACGATAAAGGCTTGGTCTGGCCTGAAAGTATTGCGCCAGCTCGGGTATATCTGGCCCGACTTGGAGATACAGACGAAATAGTGCAGGCAGCAGACCAGTTATATGCTGAATTGACAGCTGCAAATATCGGAGTATTATACGATGACCGAGATGTTCGCCCTGGCGAAAAATTCGCCGATGCAGACTTGCTCGGCATACCCATGAGGGTGGTGATAAGCGAAAAAACAATCAGTTCAAATAACTACGAGTGTAAACGTCGTAGAGAATCTGAAGTATCGTTCCTTAATCACCAACAACTGATTGAAACCCTCAGCGTTATGAGTTAAGTACTTTGGTATAATGAACATTAATCACACTAACAAAGGTATCTAAGGAGTCAAGTATGGTAGTGAAGAAAACCTTCCACCTGACACAGGAAGGGGTGGATGAGCTAGAAAAAGAACTCAGTAATTTGACCGCAGCCAGAGCTGAAATTGCTGAACGTATCAAGACTGCCCGCGAATTTGGCGATTTAGCCGAAAATGCCGAATACCAGACTGCCCGCCAAGATCAGGATAAAAACGAGGCGCGCATCGCCGAAATTCAAATTATTCTCCAGAATGTTGAACTCATCAAAAAGCCACAAGGTGACAGCAAGGTACAACTTGGCTCATTCGTTAAGCTTAAAAATGGCAAAACAATGGAGTTTCAAGTTGTTGGCACCGTAGAAGCTGATCCTTTGAACGGAAAAATTAGCGACGAATCTCCGATCGGGCAAGCGCTGCTTGGAAAAAATGTTGGAGATAGTGTCGAAATCAACACGCCGGCTGAAACTGCCACTTATAAAATTGTTGAAATTTCCTAATTCATACCTCGCACAATTATCCCGTTTGTCACCAGTACAGGCGCACGTATGTGGGCATTATCCGGTAAGCGTTGCGTAGCTATTACGGTATGTACCACGCACTGAGTCATGCGCAAAGCAGCACAGAGATGATAGAATAAGGGTCAACCATGGCAACATTAAAAGATTTTCGAAACGAGCGCTTACGCAAATTAGATGAGCTAAAAGCACTAGGGTTCAACCCATACCCTGCAAAAGCCGACCGTACACACCACATAGGCGAGATCATAGCCCAATTTGACGAGTTACAAGGGCAACGAGTTCACGTTGTAGGTAGGATCGTAAACATTCGCCGTTTTGGGAAAATTAGCTTTGTAGTTATAAAAGACATGTCTGGGCAGGTACAACTATTTTTACATGCTGACCATGTTGAAGCGACGTTACCCGAAAACAGTCGTGTGGGCTATGAGCATATACCACTGCTCGATATCGGTGATTTCATAGAGGCACACGGTGAGGTTATAAAGACGCAAACTGGCGAGATATCTGTCGATACGACGGAAATCCGGCTACTCACGAAAACGCTTCGACCGCTCCCATCAAAACAAGAAGGCTTTACCAATAAAGAAGAGCGTTTAAGGCGCCGTTACATTGATATGAATGTCAATGACGAAGTAAGGGAACGGTTTGTCCGCCGTAGTCGTTTTTGGCAGGCAACTCGTGATTTTTTGAATCAGCATGGATTCGTCGAAATCAATATTCCTGTGCTTGAGCATACAACTGGTGGTGCAGATGCTACCCCATTTGTGACGCATATGGACGCATTAGGGCAAGATTTTTACCTTCGGATCTCGCACGAATTGCCGCTCAAGCGGTTGCTCGGCGGTGGCTTTGAGAAAGTGTATGATATTGGTCCTCGTTTTCGTAACGAAAATTATAGCGATGAGCACTTGCCGGAACACGTTGCTATGGAGTGGTATTGGGCATATGCAGACTGGCGCGATGGCATGAAGTTTATGACCGACATGTATCGGTATGTTGCACAGCAGACTTTTGGTACTTTGCAGTTCAAAATTGGTGCGTTCGAGATAGATTTGAGTAAAGAGTGGGAAGAATGGGACTATGCCGACACAATCAAGAAACATTATGACATTGATGTGTATAGCTGTAGCCTTGACGAGGTAAAGGCAGCCCTCGCACACCACAAGCTTGAGGTTGCTCAGACCGAGAATAAGGCTCGCGGTATCGATAAATTATGGAAAAACATTCGTAAAGATGTAGCTGGTCCAGTATGGCTCGTGAATACGCCACTATTCATTAGTCCGCTCTCCAAAGCTAACCCACATTTTCCGCAAGCAGTGGAGCGTTTTCAGCCAGTCATTGCGGGAAGTGAACTCGGTAATGGGTTTTCTGAATTAAACGATCCCATTGAACAGTTACAGCGATTTGTTGATCAACAAAATATGCGTGACGCGGGTGATACTGAAGCTATGATGCTCGATATCGACTATGTTGAGATGCTTGAATATGGCATGCCCCCGGCCTGCGGATGGGGATATAGTGAGCGCGTTTTTTGGGTTCTGGAAGGTGTAACTGCGCGCGAAGGGGTACCATTTCCTCAGTTACGCCACGAAGTTGATGCCGTAACTAAATCTATCTATCCAGACGTCAAACTCTAGCCATGGTCATCGTATCAGACCAACAATTCCAACAACTCATAACTGACGCATTAGCAAGTATGCCAGGTGAACATGCAGCTAACATCCAAAATGTAGCTATATTATGGGAACCTGAACCCACGCAAGAACATCGTGAGAAACTGCAGCTCCGAGATGATCAAACGCTTTTCGGGCTATATGAAGGAGTGCCATTGGCACAGCGACAGGGCACAACCCGGGTGTTGCCAGACAAAATAACAATCTTTAAGGGACCTATGGAACGAGCCGTTGATTCGCTCCCCAATCTCTTAGAACATATTCGCCATACCTTATGGCACGAAATCGGGCATTACTATGGGCTCGACCATAAGCGTATACGTGAGCTAGAATAGAAAAGCAGATTTTATTACATAGCACGGTACCTGTATGACAGATGCCTGGCGTATGTAGCACCTTCTGCGTACAAAAGAAGTACGTTGCAATAAATCTACTGTTACAACGTTGAAAAATATTACTGCCAGCTTGTAATGGAAGACAGTATATTAGCCAGCAATAAGGAGGAAACATTGGCAGAAGCAGTCAAACCGCACCGGGTACAGAACCATCAAGATCTCTGGGATAAGATATGGCGAGACGAGCATGGTGATATTGTTATCTATCAACGACCAAACGCTTTATTGATCGCATGGGTTGTGCTCACTTTAGCATCGATATTTGTTCCAACTGGAATGCCGGAAAATATTATATGGTGGCTTTCGCTTGTGGTGCTTACTGTATGGGCCGCACTTGAGATTTGGAAAGGTGTAAATTATTTCCGTAGGGCTCTCGGTGCAGTTGTTATGATTCTCGTTATCTTAGCAGCATTTAAATTAGCGTAAGGAGTTGTCATGAAGGCAGTGTGGAATGATCAGATAATAGCTGAAGCTGATAATGCAGATCTCATTTACATTGAACGCAATTGGTACTTTCCGCCAAGCGCCGTTAAAAAAGAATTTTTAAAAGAAAGCCCGACTCCCTATACCTGCCCATGGAAAGGCGAATGTCAGTACTTTGATGTTGGGCAAGGTGACAGGTGGAGCAAGGATAGTGCGTGGAGCTATCCTGAGCCAAAGCCAAGCGCTATCACGACGGTGCATAAGGACTTTTCCAACTACGTAGCATTTTGGCGTGATGTTCAAGTAACAGAGTAGTACAATAGTTATATGGAACAGGCAATATTTGGTGCTGGTTGTTTTTGGGGAGTGCAATACTATTTTGACCAGGTACCGGGCGTCATTAAAACGACCGTTGGGTATAGTGGAGGTACGCTTGAAAATCCTACCTACGAAGATGTGTGTTCACATACGACTGGTCACGCAGAAGTTGTATTGGTTGAATTCGACACAAGCAAAGTTACGTACCCCCAATTACTAAAGCACTTTTTCCGTTTGCATGACCCAACACAGCTTAATCGTCAGGGTCCTGATATAGGTGACAATTACCGATCGGTGATTTTTTATGTCACCGATGCACAGCGCGCGGATGCAGAATCGGCGGTTGAAGCAGCACAGGCTCAGTACAAAAACCCAATAGTGACACGTATTGAACCTGCGGGACCATTTTATGAAGCCGAAGATTACCACCAAAAGTTTGCCGAAAGAACCGGTCGAGGTATGTGTCACGTGCCGTATCAACCTGTCGATTAATGAATACAGTCATCTTTGATTTTGACGGCACGTTAGCCGATAGCCTGAGTACGATAGTTCAGATTTTTGAAGATTTAACAGGCAATGGACATCTCCTTACTCCCAAAGAGATGGCTGAATTACGCCATTTACCAATTCCGGTTGTCGCAAAACGACTGAACGTACCAATGTGGCGGGTACCATATTTACTGTATCGTGGACGACGTATTATGCAGCGGCGCATCAATACCGTGGTGATGTATGAGGGTCTGGATCTTGTGGTGCGTCGGTTGCACCAATCTGGCTATCGTCTACTCGTCGCAAGTAGCAATAGCGAACACAATATTCGTGCTTTTTTACGTAATAATGCCATTGATCAATATATCACTCATGTATATGGGGGTATTGGCTTGTTCAGTAAGTCTGGCGCACTGCGCAATATATTGGCTCACAATCGTATCTCAACTGCCAATGCTGTGTATGTGGGGGATGAAACGCGAGATCTTGAGGCATGTAAAGCCATTGGCTTACAATGCATCGCCGTCACTTGGGGCTTTGCAAATCCAGAATTTTTAGTAAAACATGATCCATTTGCGCTCGTCGAAACTCCCACTGAACTTGAGCAGGCAATAGCAAGTCGCTTCTCTGAAGCTGCTACAATATAAGTAATGGCATCAAGTTATTGGAGGGAGCGTAGCCAACCCTACGTACCGGGGCAGGCAACGCCGTTTAAGGTCTCACGAAGCAAGATCGAGTTATTCATGCAGTGTCCTCGCTGCTTTTGGCTTGATGTTCGGTTAAAAATTAAACGACCCGATGGTCCACCGTTTAATATCAACAAAGCTATCGATGAATTACTGAAAAAAGAATTCGACAGCTATCGGTTAAAAGGTGAGCCGCATCCAATGATGCTGGAATTTGGTGTACAGGCAATTCCGTTTCAACATGCAAGTCTTGACCAATGGCGACAAAATTTTGTTGGCGTATTCACCGTGCATCAGCCAACCAATCTGCATGTATTTGGAGCGGTTGACGACCTTTGGGTAACCAGCGATGGTCAATTGATCGTGGTGGACTACAAAGCAACTGCAAAGCAAAGCGATGTTGGGATCAATAGTGACTGGCAGATAAGCTACAAGCGGCAAATGGAAGTGTATCAATGGTTGTTGCGTCAAAATGGTTTTACGGTCAGTGATACCGGATATTTTGTCTACACAAACGGTCGACTCGACCTGGATGGGTTTTTTAACAAAGTAGAATTCAAGACAAAAGTTATTCCGTATACCGGGAATACTCAGTGGGTGGAACCGACCCTGACAAAAATGAAGCAATGCATGGAAAGTAGTACGATGCCAGCCATAGGCGCAAGCGCTATGGGAGGCCCGTGTGATTTCTGCATGTATGCTCGGCAACGTACCGAACTAACCATCAAAGAATTGCAGGCAAATCGTATAAACAAGCATACAGCGCCTACCAAAAAGCGATCAACCTCTTCGTAACCTATAGTGAGTGACGGTAGTTTATACGGTATACTAACTGCATGTTAGACATACAATTTATTCGTGATAATGCTGATTTTGTTAAAGAAAAATCAGCGCAAAAAGGCTATCCAGTTGATATTGACCGGCTGCTTGAGTTAGACGGTCAACGTCGATCTAAGCAAACACAGATTGAAGAGTTACGACGTCGCCGCAATGAGCAAGCTGCTGATTTAAAGCAGGGCAAGCCTACGTCAGAACAGATTGAAGCGGGTAAACACCTTAAAGAAGAAATTGCGTCGCGCGAAGTTGAAGCTAAGACAATAGAAAATGAATTTCTAACGCTACTAAAATCTGTTCCAAATATGCCACTCGCCGCTGTGCCGGTTGGGTCGAGTGAAGACGATAATACAGTTATAAAAACCGTTGGCGTTCCGACACTATTTGATTTCACGCCAAAACATCACCATGAAATTGCTGAACCTCGAGACCTAATTGATAAGGTGCGGGCTTCAAAAATTGCCGGCAGTCGATTTGCCTACATTAAGGGCGATCTCGCGCTGCTTCAGTTTGCAATCGTGCAATTTGTCTTCCAGACAGTAACCGACGAAACAATACTGGAACGGTTGATACGGGAACATAACCTTTCTGTAGTAGCAAAACCTTTTACACCTATTTTGCCTCCAGCGGTGTTGCGCACCGAGCCGTACGTTGCAAGCGCCCGACTTAATGCCGAGGAAGTAACGTATCGGGCAGGGCAGCCTGAAGATGATCTTTGGCTCAATGCGAGTGCTGAGCATACACTTTGTACGATGTATTGGGACGAAATTTTGCCGGAAGAGATGCTGCCTATTCGCTATTTAGGGTATAGCACCAGTTTTCGGCGAGAAGCGGGAACGTACGGTAAGGATACAGATGGCATTTTTCGTATGCATCAGTTTGACAAGCTGGAGATGGAAGTATTTAGCACGCCGGAAACTGGCATTGAAGAGCATGAACTACTCGTGGCGATACAGGAGTACTTAGTGCAACAACTAGGTCTGCCATATCAACTCATCCAAAAGTGTACTTTTGATATTGGTAAGCCAAATGCAAGCGGGTATGACATCAATACCTGGTTTCCAGGGCAGAACACCTACCGCGAAACACATACTGCCGATTACATGGCTGACTATCAAGCACGCGATTTAAAAACTCGGGTGCGCTCACATGATGGCTCACTTGCATTCGTGCATACAAACGACGCGACGGCATTCGCATTAGGTCGCATTATGGCGGCTATAATTGAGAATTTCCAAACGCACGATGGACATGTTGTTATACCGGAAGTCTTACGGCCGTTTATGCACGGTCGTAGTGAAATTTAAATCACTACGCGGGATCCAAAAGCGCGTAAAATATAAGTGGGTCTGTACGTATAAGTCTGACCTAAACAAAGGAGGCATAAACAATGCTGCAAAAATTTGAGATACAAAGCGTTCACATGAAACCGGATGATAATTTAAAAAAATACATCACAAAGAAAATTGGAAATCTTGATAAATACCTATCTCGTCATAACAAATTGAGTGCTCATGCTGAAGTGTTATTGAAGGAAAGTAAGGCAAGTGATCGCCGACAGGCCACCTGTGAAGTTGTACTGCATCTTCCTAAGGAGACCATAACCGTCAAAGAAAGCACCATTAACATGTACGCGGCCGTCGATATCGTAGAGTCCAAGCTTAAGCAGCAAATCCAAAAGTATAAAGACCTCCATCACAGTGGCAAGATGCATCGTCATCTATTTGCGCGATTGCGACAGCAGTCTGATGCGGCATAACGTACACTAAAAACTATCAATCGAGCCCGCAGCGAGTAGACAATTTTTACGCTTCATGGGCTCGATTTTATTTGCATGAACCGGTACAATAATTAGGAACTAATTACCAAAACTTGAACAGGGAGAGACTGCTAGCGGCATGAATAGCGTATTTAAAAAAATATTAGGTGACCCGCAAGCTAAGACCATTAAGCGCTTACGACGACGTGTTAATGAGGTAAATGCGCTTGCTGAAAAGTACTCCGGCATGTCGGATAAGCAGCTCAAGGAACAGACTGAGGTTCTTAAGAAGCGACTCAAAAAAGAATCACTTGATAAGATTCTGCCCGATGCTTTTGCGGTGGTGCGCGAAGCAGCAACCAGAACCTTGGGGCAGCGTCACTTCGATGTGCAACTTATTGGCGGTATGGTGTTGCATGAAGGCAATGTGGCGGAAATGAAAACTGGTGAAGGTAAAACGCTCGTTGCAACCTTGCCGGTATATCTGAACGCTTTAACAGGTAAAGGCGTACATGTTGTAACAGTTAACGATTACTTAGCGCAACGCGATGCGGGCTGGATGGCGCAAGTGTACCATTTCTTAGGTATGCAAGTCGGTGTTATTATCCCGGATCACTCATTTGTATATGACCCATCATTCACCAATGAAGATCATGAAGATGTACGCATGCGACATCTCAAGCCGTCAACACGACAAGAAGCATACGCCGCGGATATAACATATGGCACCAACAACGAGTACGGCTTTGATTACTTGCGTGACAATATGGTGCGCGAGGAAGACCAATTACGGCAACGAGACTTACATTACGCAATTGTTGACGAAGTTGACTCTATCCTTATTGACGAAGCAAGAACACCGCTTATTATTTCGGCTCCAAGCGCCACAAGCGGCAATGCGTACGCGCAGTTTGCAAAAGTGGTTTTGCAACTAAAAAAAGACAAAGATTATGAGACCGATGAGAAACGCAAGACCGTTATCCTCACTGACAGTGGTGTAGAAAAAATGGAAAAAGCACTTGGTATCCAGAATTTATACGCGTCTGAGAATATTCGTACTATTTATCACTTGCAACAAGCCCTCCGTGCCCAAGTTTTATTTAAGCGTGATAAAGACTATGTAGTTACTCGCGACGGTGAAGTAGTAATCGTTGATGAGTTTACCGGTAGATTGCTGCCGGGTCGTCGCTATAACGAAGGCTTGCATCAAGCCATTGAAGCGAAAGAAGGTGTTGAAGTACAAGAGGAAAGCATGACGCTTGCTACGATCTCTTTCCAGAATTATTTCCGCTTATATGAAAAACTTGGCGGTATGACTGGAACTGCATTAACCGAAGCTGAAGAATTTCATCAAATATATAAGCTTGATGTTGTTGAGGTTCCATCTAACCGTGCGTTAGCTCGTGTTGATCGTGCTGATCGAATTTACAAGACGGAAACAGCGAAATTTCGAG
>DASTAH010000029.1:0-11202 GCA_035712845.1 Saccharimonadales bacterium (SeqCode) | reverse complement strand
AACAAGAGAGGCTATAAGCTCGCCAAGGAACTCAAGAAGCCCGTTGTTTTTCTGCCTGATTACGAAGATGTCAATCAAGAGTTTGCTCAAGACCCTTTCATTCTAAAGATTGCTAAAAAGTTACGTGAGAAGCAGGATACCGTTTTTGTGTACCCTTTCACAACCGCCTTCCTTGACCTGCCAACCCCAGATTTTACCGTGCTTGGCTCAAATAATGAACTGGCGAAGCAGCTTGATAACAAAATCAACCAGCTCAAGTTATTCAAACGACTAGGACTACCGCACAATAAAGCCCGTATCTTTGACAGCAAGGAGGACTTGCTGGAACACGAATACGAAGCCGTGCCGAGTTACATCAGCGCGGCGTACACGTCAGGCGGCAATGAGAGCGGCCTTATATACTCGCCAGAAATGCTTCACGAATTTCTAGCCAAATTGCGCCTGATTAACAAAAAGAATTCGTTCATCGTTTCGGATATTTTTGAAAACATTGTGCTTGCCCCTAATGTAAACTCTTTGGTAACTGGCGATGGTAAAGTGTACACCCTGGTACTGTCGGACCAAATCCTGCAAGGTAATCGTTACCTGGGCAACACTTACCCATCAGTAGCCAATGAAAATAATCGGCAAGAAATATACGACATTACTGAGAAGATAGGCAAATACTTAGCTGGACAAGGCTACGTAGGGTTATTCGGTCTGGACTTTTTGATTAACAAAGCGGGTGAACTGGTTGTTGTTGACCTGAACCCTCGCCACCAGGGAGGCTATTCGTGTAATGGCCTTGCATTGACAGCTAAGGGGCTGAGTCTAACAGATATAGAGTTGTCTGTTTTACTTGGTGAAGAAGTAAAACTATCGCAGTCGGAGCTAGACGAGCAGTTAGATTTTGCCTGGTCGCACAGCAAGATTATGCCAAACGAAAAAGGCCAAGCCATACATAGCGAGTACAGCCGCGACTCTATCACCACGCCATTTTCGTCAGTAGGCCAATCGTATGTAACTGAGTTTTATCAGGAGGGTTCAGTGTTTATTGAAGGGTACATTGGCTACCAAGTGCATACCGCCAATGAACTGAGCGAATTAGACGCTATAACGCTTCGCACCAGGGAAGAGTTTGACGCCCAAGTGCTTGGGTTATAGACAGTATCGTTCTATCACCGCCATCCGCACATACAGGCCAAACTCGTTCTGCTGGAAGTAGTAGGCATTTGGCGTATCGTCCACGTCTTCATCAATTTCATCAATTCGTGGGAGGGCATTAAGGATAATGCTCTCGGAAGCAAGTTCGCTGACGATTTCTTTGGTAATTTTGTACTTATCCCGTATGGCCTGTGAAAATGTACCGCTTGGATTTTTTGGCGGGAAGCCCGTAACGTAAACGACCTGTTCTTTGCCCCAGCTAGGTTTCGCCACTCCATTGTAGACATTGCCGTTTGTTTCAAAAACTTTTTTGTAGTCCGCCTGGATTTGAAGCTCCGTTGGCGCGATTTCGCTTACCGTAACATTTGAAAACTTAGCTAGTAGTAGGATTAGCGAATGTACTGCACGGGCATATTTTAACTCACCAATCATTGTGATATTCAGGCCGTCTAGACCGCCAAACTTTGACCACATCGTGTAAGCGTCAATTAGTGCCTGTGTGGGGTGTTCTTCGTAGCCATTACCACAGTTGATTACGGGTCGTTTGGTAAATGGTACGACTTCTGAAAATATATTTTCATCGGGGTGTCGTATGCAGAAGAAACTTACGTAAGGGTCAAGTGTGCGAATGGTATCCCGCATACTCTCCGCCTTGCTCATAGTGTCATTGAGCTTAGTTTCTTGCATTACAACCGACTTAATACCCAACTTCCAAGCTGCGGCTTCAAAACCTATGCGGGTGCGAGTGGAGGTTTCAAAAAATAACAGACCACCTAGCTTAGATACATCAATTTTAGCGTCAGGTTGCCGTTGCCGTAGCTCATCAACACGCTTAAAAATAGCGAGTATATCTTGCTTACTGAGGTCGCTGATTGTTAGAAGATTACGCAACATTTAACGGACTTTTTATATCTTTACCAAGCGGGATATAAAAGTCGCTGCCATCACTAAAGGTAACTGTGTTGTGGTGGCAAGGCACACACCTTGGGCCAGGCTTAACGCCCGTTGCTGTTTGCTCACAGATTTCTAGAGTTCGTTCGTACACTTCTCTCATCTCTGCTTCGGTTGAAGGTGGGTCGTTCTCCATAGGAGTTCGGGGGTCAGGTCTAAATGGGCTGAGAACAGGTATGCAGCCTCGGTCTACTAGAGCCTGTACGCCGCGCAAGGTGCTTTCTATAGGCTCTATGGCTTCACCAAACAAGATAAGCGACTGCACACGTCCCACACCAAGCTCATCAACAGCCTTCTCTATATAATCAAGGTATCCTTGCGGGCCAAATCGTTTATTTTTACTCGGAATGAGTGCTTGCGCTCTCTGCGGGTCAAATACCTCTATGTTGATAGACAGTGCATTAACCCCTGCCGCTCCCAGCCTTCTGAGATAGCTAGGGCTTTCTCTGGGTGTCATCATAATGTCTACGGGCAAGGGCGAGTTTGCTATAACGCTCTCGTAAATCTCATCTTCCCAGTCTTCGTCTTTTCGCCTAGGCGTTCCCCCGCTAATCAAAACGTGCCTGGCGGGAGCTTGTTCGTCATCTTTGGCAATTTCAATTACACGCAACAGTTCTTCCTCTGGCTTTTGGCGGTAACGTAGTTCATACGGTATATTGCAGAACTTACACACCATACCGCAACCCTCAATAGGTGAGATTCTTACCCTGTCAGTGTGAGTAACACCGAGATTGGTGTATGGATACTCAACGCCATTATCTACGTAGGTTCTGCTGTGAAAAGCGGGTACAGGTATAACCGTAGCGTCAAACTCTACGTCTGCACGGGCAACTACGAAACCACCGTTGTAGCGTAATCGTGCGTCTGCCCTCTTGGTAAACTCCTGAGTATAGGGTGCATTAAGCCACACGCCGTCAGCACCGTCCTCAATCTTTAAACAAATACCGCTTGTTGAGGCATATTCATTTAGGCTGATTGGCCCTTGGTACTCCTCGCGCCAGGCTTCTTCGGCTTCCTGGTCAATTCTAATACCGTTTGCCAGAACGTGTAGTTTCAAGTCTTGCTCAGGAGAAAGATTACTCATACAGTTCATTTTAAATGGCCTCTGTTGAATTGCCAAATTGAAGTAGGTAAAGAAGTCCAATTATGGGATAATATGCTTCAAATAGTGAGTTTTATAAATGGCAGAACAACTAATTGATAGTTCAACTTTATTACCAGAACGGGCGGTAGTGCTTGGTTGCGGTATGGCAGGTATCGCTGCGGCAGCCGCACTGAGCAATCATTTTGAAGAAGTTTTAGTTGTAGAGCGAGACGCCATACCCCAAAAGCCTGAACCAAGACGCGGTGTTCCACAACACGCACAATTACACAATTTACTGAGTTGCGCTCAATTCAATCTAGAGCATTTAATCCCAGGTTTCATTGCGGGCTTACAAGAGGCTGGTGCAGGTAATGCAAGCGTGGCTGACGAAACACACGTCTATGAACTCGGCATTAAAATGCCAGAACGAGATTTGGGTCTACGGCTAATGTCTGCTTGGCGACCCGTCATTGAACACGTTGCCCGCCAACGACTAATAGATGAGGGCAAAGTCGCCTTTGAAGGTTTAGGCCGAGCGATTGGCCTCACTAAACAAGGAGACAGGCTCAACGGAGTTCTTGTTGAGCAAGACGGCAAAATAAGAGCTGTGGGCGCAACAGTAGTAGTGGACGCAACTGGTTCTGGTTCAAATGCTCCACGTTGGTTAGCTGCCGTTGATGAGCAAGTTCCAGTCAATAAAACGACACAAGCGGGCCAATGGTATGTAAGCACGATTTTTGAACGACCCAGTGATTATGCTGAGAGCAATGACTTCTGGCTGACATTCCCCAGTCCACCAAACACTAGAGGCGGGTTAATTTCTCCAATAGGTAATAATCAGTGGTACGTTTCACTATCGGGCCGCTTAGTAGACCAGCCACCCAAAACAGTTGATGAGGTAAAGGCTTATGCAGCGACCCTGGAAGATAACCTATCCATTGCCTCACTAATTGAACACGCTAGGCCAGCCACAACACCCAATTTGTTTCGCAAAACTACAGCAACTATGCGCCGCTATGATTTGCTGGACAAGCCACTTGCAGGTTTTCTGCCTGTAGGAGACACAATAGCAAGTCTTAACCCTCTTTTTGGTCAAGGTATGTCAGTGGCCTCCCAGCAAGCTAGGGAACTTGATGATACTTTAATGGGGTATAGAGCTGGGACAGACGATATAACAGAATTAACTACTAGCTACTTAGAACGTGCGGTAGCAGCTTCGCAGTCAGCCTGGGAGTTGGGCGAGGTTGTAGACCAAACAGTTTCTGGTTCTGCCGACACCGAGAGTGTTGGCTTGCGATATAAAGCACTGGCCGAACTTATAAAAGAAGACCCTAAACTTCACAGATTGTACGTTGGTATTTGGCACTTGATTGAACCTGCCTCGGCACTGCAAGAGCCAAGTATCCAAGAACGCCTGGACAGTGTCGCAGCAAAACTAGCAACAAAGCATAGCTAAAGTTCTATCTGGGTGCAGTGGCTATTCTGTTTTACTACGTTACAATAAGTTCAAATGCCCGTAACGCTCACAGTCAATGCTAAATTATTAAAAAGCCTCATTGATAATAGGGGTGTTCCTAGGCAAGTTGTTGCTAATAAATGCTCACTGTCCGAGGAACAACTACAGACGCTTGAAACTAGTGGTGGTGAGCTTAATTTTGCAAAAGCTGAGAAGTTAGCGAAGTTTTTCCAGAAGCCTTGGACGGTATTTCTGTTAGATGAGCCAGAAAAACCTGTACATTTTGGTCAAGATAACCGAACGGTTAAAAGTCAGCAACTTGGCTTGGGTGGTGAACTTGTTAAGGCTCTTGAAGACGCAGAGTTTACTCTGGCCGTGTCCGAGGAGGTAGATAAAGAGAACCACGTTAAGTTACCGAGTCTACACGCCAGCATTGATGATAATCCCGTTCAGTTAGCGAGTGCTATGCGTAGTCAGCTCGGTGTAACAGATGATATTTACGAAAAGTTTAGTGATGGACGCATAGCGTTCAACTATTGGAAGGACTTAATTCAGGGTTTAGGCATTTATATTTCTGAACGTCCCCTGCCGCTTAATCAGGTACGGGCTTTCTCACTACTAAAGGGTAGGCGTGGCATTATTGTCGTTAGTACAAAGGATAGCTACGAGGCCAGAACATTTTCTCTATTCCACGAATTTTGTCATATCTTACTTAGAAAAACTGGAATCTGTGATGTCAGCAGCTCAAACTTTAAGGCCAAGCAAACGGAAGGCTTCTGCAATCAGTTTGCTGCTGCCTTCCTTGCACCTGACGCTTTTGTGAAACGGCTTGCTGAGGCATTTGCCAGCGAAGCACAAGACGACAAAGAGCTGATTAAACTGGTTGCTGGCAAGCTCAAAATTAGTCAGGCTGCAACTTCTATAAGATTGGCTGAGCTGGGCTTTACAAAGCCAGTACCGCATTTGGATATTGAAGCATTGCCTGTAGTAAAACGTAAAAAGGGAGAGAAAGGCGGAGGTAATTACTACGCAACGGCAATTAACGCTGCTGGCGTAAGGTTTTCAAAGAGTGTTTTCGGTGCGTTAGGAGACGGTATTATTAGTCGCCGAGACGCAGCACGGTTCTTAGGGGTGGGTGAAAAAAATGTAGAAAACTACAGAAATAATTTATTCACCTATCACCCTGAGATATGAGCCAGCAGACTGATATTTTTCACCAACCTGACGAACCAAAATACTGCTTTGACACCAGTGTCTTCCTTAACTTTTTGATAATCTCCGACAGCGAACCATACGGAATGGACGTAATGGCTTCTGGCTGGGAATACATTCAACAGAAAATGGCCAGTGGTAAAATTATTGCTCCAAAAGCTGTTTACGATGAGCTGAAAAAGCGAGAAGACACAGTGCCAGGCTTAAAGGACTGGCTCAAGCAGCATAGCAATGCTTTTTTGCCCGTTGATACCCCGCTTATCACCGCAGCCAAACCCATTGTCTTGAAGTACGATGTATATGCAACTGATAAGGGTGATTATGGGGATTTGATGGTAATGAGTTTTGCTAAGAGCCGTAACCTCACGGTTGTTACTTCTGAGGTGAGAAAAGACCAGCACAAGCAGTTACACCCAAAGATACCTAACGTGTGTGATGAGTTTGACGTACAGTGTCGCAGCGTTATACAGTTCTTTAGAGACGAAGGTCTCAATTTTTAGGTTGTAAAAAACTATATAGGCTAGTACGGTGGTTTGGTCTTTAAGCGACATTTGAGCTATGAAAAGTAAGGAGCAGTAACCTAACCAGTTTTGAACTAGGGATTTCAAGGTAGTCAACAGGGGCGAATCATGCTATATTAGCCTAACGTGGCGGCATAGCTCAGCTGGTTAGAGCGTCGGACTCATAAGCCGAAGGTCTCTGGTTCAAGTCCAGATGCCGCTACCATTTATTTGACTTCATAGTTTTGACGGCTACAAATGACGGCTATACCGCCAATCACCTGCTGCCGATAACGTACTAATGCTTGCTCGTACACTCTGTTAAAATCAAGAGCCTCTGCGTCAAAAGCAGGACTCATAAGCTCGGGGTCACAGGTTCAAGTCCTGTCGCCGCTACCAATATTCTTAGTTTACATACACCCCTTGATTTACAAGTTCTGTTTTTAATTGGGTAACACTCTTGAAGTGTATGCCGCCTATTCCCAGTTTCTGTGCAGCTTCTACGTTTTGTACAGTATCATCGATAAATATAGTTTCCGCTGGGCTACTGTTTAGCTTTTTGAGTGTGTAATTAAAAGCCTCGGGCGATGGTTTTAATAGGTTTATCTCGCTTGATATGACTACCTCATCAAATAATTTTTCGAGGTCATGTTTTTTCAATATATCTCTGAGATATGTACGGGGTGAATTTGAAAGTAATCCAATTTTATAATTCTTTTTTAAATCCTCAATTAAAATTAGCAAATTATCATTAGCCACATATGTGTCAGCATAATGCTCAATAATTTTAATCTCATCTACTCCAGACAGTTTGCTTAGCGACGTGAAAAACTCATTTTGCTCAATTTCTCCGAGATCAAGTCTATGAAATAGCTGTGAGTATTTTCCAGTTCGTTCAATGCCGTATTGCTTGAATAATGCCTTTGCTGGGTCTGTACGAATTACATCAAAGAAATCAAAGATAATTGTTGTAATCATCGTTTCAGAATAAAGTAAAGCTGCCCGTGGTTCAATGAGGCTTGCGAAGAGCGTGCCGATGGAATCGTTCCTCATCAAATGTACTATGTGTCGCTGCATCATAAGCACATGTTTGGCTTCTCCCTGTTCGTTTCTTGTAAGTTTGCTATATATTTCTATTGACGTGTGTAGTAAATGTAATTACAATAGTAATTACTATGAAGTCTACAATTATTCAAATAGGTAACTCTAAGGGTGTACGTTTACCTAAAGATGTCCTTATTCTCAGTGGCATAGAGGATAAGATAGAGATAAAGGTTAAACGAGGCGAAATAAAGATTGTCCCGGTTAGAGAGAGCAAAAGTAATGACGACTTCGCGGTGGCGTCAGAAGAGTCCTTTGCCAAAGACTGGCTACGACCTGAGGAAGAGGAAGCGTGGAAAGATTATCAATAGGCCAAGTCGTACTAGCAACATTTCCCTTTTCTGATTTATCAAGTAATAAACTTAGACCATGCCTAGTACTCGGTATTGCTGACTTTAACGATATTCTACTATGTCAGATAACGAGCAAAGCCTACGGCAGTGAAACGGCTATACAATTACAGAAAAGCGATTTTTCGGCTGGTTCAATTGTGGTTGATAGTTTTATTAGACCGGATAAGATAGCCACACTTGATACAAGCAGAATAAAAAGAAAGTTGGGAACAGTTACAGATACAAAGCTTACTGAGGTTAAGCAAAAATTAAAATTTATACTAGAACTTAATTAAGCTACTGTTGTTTGCTTCTCTCACTACATCAACTAATTTGTACATGGGTAACAGCTCGCATTTTATTTGTGATAGGAGTCATAGAACTCAGAAGTACCGGTCAGTACAGTACTAGGTAGTAAACAGGAGGGACCACTTCGCACGACATCCATCTCCACATACCTAACGTGCCATGCATACAAACACCGTAACACCTAGTAAAGGTAACTCGTACGGAGGAACATTATGAGTCAAATCGCAACACACGGGCAGCAAGCCAGAACGTATGACACCGAGTATGAATCAGAGCATGTCAGCGGCTGGACGGGCTGGGTTGGATTCGCCGCCGTCATGATGGTCGTCACGGGCGTGCTCCACATCATCAATGGCTTTGTCGGACTCTATCGCAGCTCGTTTTATCTCGTAACCGATAATTCATCACATCTCCTGGTATTCTCGAATGTCCGCGCTTGGGCCTGGTTTAACCTTATTGCCGGCATCATTGTCACTTTGGCAGGCATATCCTTATTTAGCGGTCGCATGTGGGCGCGCATCGTTGCTGTCATTCTTGCAGTTGTCGCCATTGCCGTAAACTTGCTTGCAATAACCTTGTACCCCGTCTGGTCAATTATTGCCATCGCCTTATCAATACTCGTGATATACGCAGTGACCGTACATGCTGGTGAGCTAAGCCACGACTAACCAAAAAGCTCCTACCCCACTACATATAGTGCCACTTTAAAACGGCTGAACGCTGCATAGCGCAAGCGGCATGACCGGTATTAAAGTTGACATGATTTTTAAGTTTAGTATCATAAGAACTTGTGCTTTTTCATAATAGATGTAGAAGCACAAGCCTTTTACCTTGTATTCAAAAGTAAAACATAACAATTAGAGCCGCAGTAAGTGCTGTGGTGGTACAAGGTGGGGTATAAGGAGGAGCAAGTGCACGTAAAAACTGCGCTGGCGGGAGCTTCGCTCGCCGCCTTGTTTGCCATGGTTCCAACCGTGGTAGCAAACGCCGATGCGCCGACGGCAACAAGTTCGGCACCTACGAGTAATAACGTAATTGTGCAAGCGGGAGACACACTGTCGGCGATTGCCCAAGCAGCAGGGACAACCTATGTTCGGCTGTTTGACGCCAATACGCAAATCAGTGATCCAAATCTGATCTACCCAGGTCAGAGTGTTCGGGTCCCGGCAGCCAGCGAACAGCTCGCTGACCGACCGTTACCCGGAGCAGCCGCACCAGCTGCAGCAGCCCCCGCTGACGAACCAGAGGCCGCACCAGCCCCTGCGCCTGCACCTGCAGAAACAGTGAGCTACACACGGTCTGTGACGCCCGCGCCCGCACCCGTTGGGTCAACGAGTGTCTGGGACGAGATCGCGCAGTGTGAATCGGGCGGTAACTGGGCTATAAATACCGGCAATGGATTCTATGGCGGCTTACAGTTTACCCTGTCTAGCTGGCGCGCCGTTGGTGGTAGTGGCTATCCAAACCAAGCGAGTAAATCGGAGCAAATCGCCCGTGCGCAAATGCTGCAAGCTCGGCAAGGTTGGGGTGCCTGGCCTGTATGTTCAGCCCGTCTCGGCTTGTAACAAAGTCCTCACACGATAGTATAAGTGCCGCACCTTCCCTACAAAGTCGCGCCTCAAGCGCGCGGCTTTGTAGGCGCAAGTCAATAGAAGTCGATCGCCAGTCGTGATACTAAAACGCTCATGATTCCTTTATACTAGTCTGCATGGATTCAATTACAACCGAAGAAACAACACCCGTTATGTCACACAAAAAAGCCCACGCCCAACCCACGAGTAAGGCTCTGCCGCGCACGTACATAGTGGGTCTTATCATTGGCATACTCATTTTTATTCCCTCGCTGCTTATCGCGCACGCGCATCAACTTACCGGCTGGCAAGCAACTTTGTTTCACGATATTAACAATTTGCCCAATGGCGGCGAAAAACCAGCTTTATGGATAACCGAAGGGCTGGGAGCTGGCTACCCTATAGCCGTGTGTGTCATTATTCCCGCACTCTTTAAACGATTTCGGCTTGCCTGGCGCTTTTTCGTTACCGTTGGCGGCACGGGCGTTATTATGGAAATCGCCAAATTTATCGCAAAAGAACCACGACCTGTCGCGCTGTTACATGGTCATCTTCATGAGCGGGCAATAGAAACGGGACTCAACAGCTTCCCCTCTGGTCATGCAGCCGTCGCGACAGCTATGGCTCTCACCGTGTGGCTGATCTTGCCCCGCCGGTGGCGTTGGGTCAGTATCGTATGGATACTTGTTGTTGGCTTTTCCCGCGTCTACCTTGGCGTGCACCAGGTAAATGATATTGTCGGTGGCTTTGCCATAGGTCTGATTGCGGTCTGTGTCGTACGACTTTTACCTGCCTCACTGGCAACGAAGTTGCATCTGTATCATGATCGGGACACCCTGCTCGAACCTGGCTTCTAGTTGCTCTCATACAACAAAAAGAAAACCGCCCGTGCAAGAGAGCAGCTGGGCGGTTAAGGTATTCAGCCTACGTAGACAAGCGAATGTCCTATGTACAGGGGGTGACTTAGGCGCGTACCTCCCGCGCTAAAGCTTGCATTGCCTGCCCGTTAGATCTAGGACTTTTCAATGGATTACCCCCTTTCTATTTTTAATATGCTAGTACTTTTAGTATACGCTTCTGCGCGCACGTGCAAAATATTTTTTCACGCGGCACTTGCGGCACGATAAGCACTGTTAGAGTAGCCGAACCGCCACACCGATGCCCACGAGTATGAGCATCACGCCGCCCAGTTCTTCGCTATAGCCAACCACACGACTTTTGAGGCGTCCACCTAATTCAAGACCCAGTAACGACAGCGCCACACTTGTCACGCCAATAATGCCGACTGCTTCAGCAAGCGGCGCATTGGTAGTACCGAGGCTAAAGCCAATAATGAGATTGTCGATACTGAGCGCGAGACCCGTTGCTAATAACTTGTGTAGCGTTTTCGGAACCGTGTGGCTGGTGGGCGCCCCACGGCTGCGCATTGCCATGATCAGCATGTAGCCCCCGGTGAGTACGAGCAGTGCACCGCCAATAGTATTGGCGTTATGCCCAAGCGTGGATGCCAGTCGATTGCCTAGTATGAGACCAACTATCGGCA
>DASTAH010000028.1:0-12177 GCA_035712845.1 Saccharimonadales bacterium (SeqCode) | reverse complement strand
GCTTTAGAGGCGTATGGCGCAGCAACTACACTACAGGAAATGCTAACGCTCAAGTCAGATGATGTATACGGCCGCTCAAAGGCGTATGAATCAATCATTAAGCGCACTGAAATTGTTGGTCCTAAAGTTCCAGAAAGCTTCAACGTTCTAGTAAAAGAGTTACAGGGATTAGGGCTTAAGGTAGATCTCGTTAAATCAGATGCAGTTATTGATGCTGAGGATGTACTCGCGACTAACGTACATGAAGAAGCAACACATCCAGCAGACGTAGATGTGCCACAAACTGCAGTTTCTGACATAGACGTCACTGAAGAATCTGTAGCAGATGAATTTGCAATAGTAGATATAGAAGATGAGCTACCGACCAATGGCAGTGAAGATGCTGCACTTGTCGGTGCTGATGACAACACAGAAGAGGAGGAGCAGTAATATGGCTCGATACAGTTATGGCACAGATATTGCCGATTTCGACGCCGTCCGGCTCGCAGTAGCTAGCCCCCAGGATATCTTAGACTGGAGCTACGGTGAGGTTCTAAAGCCGGAAACCATTAACTATCGCACACAAAAACCAGAACGAGATGGTCTCTTCTGTGAACGCATATTTGGTCCCGTGAAAGACATTAATCCGCACGATGCAAAATATAAGGGTGTTCGTTCTAGAGAAGCTGCCGTTGATAAAAACGGCGAACTCGTCACAAAGAGTATCGTGCGCCGTGAACGCATGGGTCACATTTCATTGGCAGTACCCGTTGCACACATTTGGTTCCTACGCGGAACCCCCAGCGCAATTGGCTTACTGCTCGGCATGACAGTCAAAAACCTTGAGCGTATTGCGTACTTTGCAAGTTACATTATTAAAAGTGTTAATACTGAACTTCGAGATAAGATGCTTGCAGATAAGGAAGCAGAATTTGCTGCCGCCAAAGAAGCTATTAAGCTTCGCTACGAAAAAGAGGCTGAAGCACCTGAAGCTAACGTAAAAGCTCTGGCAGAGATGCAAACAAAAGAGCTTGAAGAAGTCACGAAAGATTTTGAAGTTCTTCGCGAACAACTTACTTCTCTTACTAAACTAGGTCTTTTGAGTGAAACAGATTATCGCAACCTACCAGATGAAGTTCGCGCTTTGATTAGTGTTGGCATGGGAGGCGCAGCGCTTAAAGACTTGCTTGATGAGATAGATCTTAAGCAATTAATTGCTGATCTTTCTGCTGAAACTGATGAAGCTAAAGGACAACGTCGCAAACGACTTATGAAGCGTTTACGTCTTCTAGAAAGCATGGACCGTGCCGGCATTAAGCCATCAAGTATGTGCGTCAGTGTTTTACCGGTAATCCCTCCTGACCTCCGTCCAATGGTTCAGCTTACCGGTGGTCGTTTTGCGACGAGCGACTTAAACGACCTCTACCGACGTGTCATTAACCGTAACAATCGCCTTAAAAAATTAATCGACCTGAACGCTCCTGAAGTTATCCGTCGAAATGAACAGCGCATGCTCCAAGAAGCTGTAGATGCGCTTATCGACAACAATAGTACGCGCTCTGGGCGGGCAGTTGCTGCTACGGGACAGCGCCGTCGTTTAAAGAGCCTTAGCGATATGCTCAAGGGCAAGCAAGGACGTTTCCGTCAAAACCTATTAGGTAAGCGCGTAGACTACTCTGGACGCTCAGTGATTGTAGCAGGACCAGAATTGAAGATTAACCAATGTGGTTTACCTAAAATGATGGCGTTAGAATTATTTAAGCCATTTGTTATTGGCGAACTTATTGCCCGAGAGCACGCTCATAATATTCGTTCTGCATCGCGACTTATTGAAATGAGCGAAACTGTAGTATGGGATGCGCTTGATGAAGTCATCAAGGGCAAATACGTATTACTCAACCGTGCACCGAGCTTACACCGACTAAGTATTCAAGCATTTCAACCTGTACTTATTGAGGGGCGCGCAATCCAATTACACCCATTAGTGTGTAAAGGTTTTAACGCTGACTTTGATGGTGACCAAATGGCTGTGCATTTGCCTTTGAGCGACGAAGCTCAGGCAGAAGCGCGCGAAATTATGGCAGCAAATCGTAACCTACTTAAGCCTGCCGACGGCTCACCAATCTTACATGTAGAGCAAGATATAGTTTTAGGATGTTACTACCTCACGTACGAAAAACCAGGAAAAGTCTCTAAGCCGTTAGCTTTTAGTGGTCTGGAAGAAGTGATTATGGCGCTCGATGCAGCTACCATCACATTACAAACTCCAGTTCGAGTTCCGTTCCGCGGCGAAGTACGCGAAACTACAGCTGGTCGTCTTTTGTTTAACGAAACATTTCCTGAGGACTTTAAGTTCCACGATGAACCGATGACCAAGAAGCGTCTACAACGCGTTTTGGCAGAAGTCTATGCCAAGTACGGTCAAGAAAAAACTGCCGAAATTGCGGATAACCTAAAAGACCTCGGTTTTGCCTACGCCACATCATCTGGTCTATCAATGGGCATGAGCGATTTTGAGCACATCGACGGGATGGACAAGCTCATTAGCCAAGGCGAAGAACGAGCTGCAGCAATCTCTGCTCAGTATGAGCAAGGATTCATTACAGACGAAGAACGATCTCGCCTCACTGTAGATAACTGGACGAAGATAGACACGCAAGTTCAGGATCTACTAGCCCAGCAAATGATTGGCAAAGACTCTGCCACTGCAATCGCAATAAATAGCGGTGCGCGTGGCAATATTTCCCAGATGAAAAGCGCCGTAGGTATGCTAGGTGTAATGGCCGATGCCTCAGGAGAGGCCATTGAGCTCCCAATTAAATCTGGTTATATTGCAGGGCTTGATCCACTCGAGTACTTTACAGGTACACGAGGAACACGAAAAGCACTTATAGACATTGCACTCAAAACAGCTGATGCAGGATATCTAACGCGAAGATTAGTGGATGTTTCGCAAGATGTATTTACTGTTGACAGCGAGCATGAAGATCCTGGGTTTGCCATGTTGCGAAGCGATGCAGAAGAAATTGGCGTTACTTATGCATCAAGATTGGTTGGCCGCTATGCAGCAGACGAAGTAAAAGATTTTGTTAAACGTGGCGAATTGATCTCTGATCAAACTGCAGAAGCAATTGAGTCAGACAAAAGTATTGATGGCGTAAAGATTATGAGTGCTTTGAGCTGCACAAATGTGCGGGGTGTCTCACAGAAGTCTTATGGGCTTGATCCAGCAACTGGCGTATTAGTTGCCGACCATCATCCTGTAGGTGTTATTGCTGCACAGAGTATTGGTGAACCAGGTACACAGTTAAGTCTTGACTCAAAGCACCGATCCGGTGCGGTTGTCGCCGACGATACTGCGCAAGGCCTTTCGCGTGTAGAAGAACTCTTTGAAGTTCGCACGCCAAAAGGTCAAGCATATCTTACTGATATAGCGGGAACAGTTAACACATGGGAAGAGGGTGATCACTACATAATCCAGGTCACGGCAGACGCCAAGGAAAACATCAAACTCAAGCTAGGCGAGCGCAAGCCACATCTCGCTTCCGGATCTGATGTTGCAGTTGGTGATGTTATTGCCGCATTAGAGGATGGCAGTGAACCATTGGTCGCACCTATGGCTGGTAAGGTAGAGATGACCGACAAAGAAGCGATCATTACACCTACCAAGCAAAGTGTTGTTCGCTATGAAATTCCAGGCTATAAGCAAGTATTAGTAGCGGATGGCGATAGTGTTGTGGCTGGTCAACGGCTAACTAATGGTAGCGTAAACTTACACGACCTCATGCGATTACAAGGCGTAGAGGCTACCCAGCGCTACATCATGAACGAAATCCTAAAGATTTTCGTAGGCCAAGGTCAAAATATTGCGGATAAACATCTAGAAATTATCGTGCGCCAAATGTTTAGTCGCGTACAAATAGAAGATGCAGGTGACAGTGAGTTTGTAACAGGTGATATCGTAAGCAAACTTGCGGTAGCTGAAGCGAACGAACGCCTGGTTACAGTCGGCCTTCAGCCAGTACAGTACAACCAGCTTCTATTAGGCATTACAAAAGCCTCCCTGTCTACAGATTCTTTCTTGAGTGCAGCATCATTCCAAGATACCACCCGTGTTCTCATCAGCGCTGCTACATCTGGTCGTGTTGACCATTTATATGGGTTGAAAGAAAACGTCATACTCGGTCGAAAGATCCCAGTGGGAACCGGTTTTGGAGAAGTAGAGACCGGCGACGCGATTGAGGAAGAGCAAGAACCTTTAGCAGAGCTTGAATCTGCAGCGTAAATCTTGTAAAATTAGCATGCTAAATTAAGTAGCCCGAGCCAGCAGGTTGGCATGCCTGCCGTCGCAGATAGGTTACGCCCGTAGAAGGAGACATATGCCAACAATTAATCAGTTAGTGCGCAAACCGCGCATTAAAGTAACTACAAAAAGCAAATCGCCAGCTATGCAGCGTGTGGTTAACAATCTTAAAACAGTTAACTATGAAAAATCCGCACCATTTAAGCGCGGCGTTTGCGTAAAAGTTACAACCAAAACTCCAAAAAAACCTAACTCAGCCCTTCGAAAAGTAGCACGCGTACGCTTAACCAATGGCTACGAAGTCTGGGCATACATCGGTGGTGAAGGCCACAACCTACAAGAGCACGCCGTAGTCCTCGTTAGAGGAGGACGCGTCAAAGACTTACCGGGTGTTCGATATCACATTGTTCGCGGCAGCCTCGATCTTCAGGGTGTTAATAACCGCAAGCAAGGCCGCTCCAAATATGGGACAAAAAAGGAGAATAAGTAATGCCTCGAAAAGTCACTAAATCTCTTGTTAGAGAAGTACAGCCTGACCGTCTCTACCAAAGCGTGCAAGTTCAAAAGGTTATTAACCGAATTATGCTCAACGGCAAGAAGCAACTTGCAGAACGCCTAGTTTATACAGGCATGCAGAAAGCTGCCGACAAGCTTAAAGTACAAAACCCTATTGAAGTTTTTGATCAGGCAATGAAAAATATACAGCCTCATCTTGAGACACGTTCACGACGTGTTGGCGGCGCTAACTACCAAATTCCGTTCGAAGTTAAAGGACAACGACAACAACATTTAACTATCATGTGGTTTACGCAAGCAGCTCGTTCACGCAAAGGCATGAGCATGGCAGATCGTATTGCCGCAGAACTCATGGATGCGTACAACGGCCAAGGAGCTGCGGTGAAGAAACGTGAAGATACCCACAAGATGGCTGAAGCCAACCGTGCCTTTGCGCACTTTGCGCGTGGGTAGCCTTACGAGATTGCTACACGAGTTAAAAAATGGATACATGCCTCAATTTGCAGCAAACGAATTCGCAGGATGTTACTAAGCTACAAGGCGCACAAGCACTATCTTTGCGCCAGTTAATTGAAACTGATGGCTTTTTGTACCCATTACAAATTCGTGTAAATAATCGATCGCAATGTACGCGTGTAAATGTTTTTATAGACACTATATAAAGGAAGCTGGAGAATTAGGTGGCAGAGAAAAAATACGCCCTCGGTAAATTACGAAACATTGGTATTATCGCGCATATTGACGCAGGCAAAACCACAACTACTGAAGGTATTCTATACCGCACCGGATTGAAACATAAGATTGGCGCGGTCCATGAAGGCGAAACAACAACCGACTGGATGGCACAAGAGCGCGAACGAGGGATTACCATTGTTAGCGCAGCTGTTACATGTTATTGGAAAGACCATCAGATTAACATCATTGACACGCCTGGACACATTGACTTTACAGTTGAAGTTGAGCGCTCACTACGAGTACTTGATGGTGCTTGCGTAGTTTTTGATGGCAAGATGGGTGTCGAAAGCCAGTCTGAAACAGTATGGCGGCAAGCTGATAAATATAATGTTCCCCGCATTTGTTTCATTAATAAAATCAACCAAACTGGTGGCGATTTCTACAAATCTCTTGAAAGCATCCATAACCGTTTAAGCAAGCGCGCCTTTCCAGTGCATCTACCCATTGGCTTTGAGCAAGGGGTAAATGGCGTAGTGGATTTAGTCACCATGAAAGCCTACACCTACAAAGAATTTACTGATCATGAGCTTACTATCAGTGAAATACCTGCAGATATGCTTGAGGAAGTCACACGCTATCGAAGTCTACTTGTAGAAAACGCAGTGGCCGAAGATGAAACGATGCTGGAAAAATATCTTGAAGTAGGCGAAGAAGGTCTGACCGAAGATGAAATTCGTCACGCAATTCGTTTTGCAACGCTTACAGGCAAATTCTATCCAGTTACCGGAGGTGATGGTCGCGGGGTAATTGTAGAAAAAGTACTTGATATGGTAACTGACTTCCTTCCAAGCCCAGAAGAGCGTGGCAGTGTATGGGGCACCCATCCAAAAACTGGCGATGAAATAGAACGCAAAGTATCAGAAGCTGAACCATTTGCGGGTCTTGCTTTCAAAATTGCCACAGATCCATTTGTTGGTAAACTTGCCTACTTCCGTGTATATTCCGGAAAACTACAAGCCGGCTCTTACATACTCAATAGCTCAACCGGCGAAAAAGAACGCGTTGGACGAATAGTACGAATGCAAGCAGATAAACGGGAAGATGTAACAGAAGTAGGTGCAGGCGATATTGCCGCAATCGTTGGCCTTAAAGGCACCACAACCGGCAATACCCTGTGTGACCCTAACAATGCTATTGTCCTTGAAAGCATAACGTTCCCGGAACCTCCCGTTTCAATTGCAATTGAACCAAAAACGAAGGCTGATCAGGAAAAGATGAGCACGGCTTTACAACGGTTAGCGGAAGAGGATCCTACATTCCGAGTGAAAGTTGACGAGGAGACTGGTCAAACAATTATCTCCGGCATGGGTGAGCTGCATTTAGAAATCATCGTAGACCGCATGAAACGCGAATTTAACGTTGAAGCTAATGTTGGCCAGCCGCAAGTAGCTTACCGTGAAACAATTCGTAAAGATGGCGTTGAGGTTCAAGGTAAATTCATTCGTCAAAGTGGTGGTCGCGGCCAATATGGTGATGTTTGGCTGCGCCTGAGCCAGAGCGGCACTGGAAATGGCTTTGAGTTCGTCAACAGCATTAAGGGTGGTGTGGTACCAGGCGAATATATTAAACCTGTCGAAGAAGGCATCAAAGAAGCGATGGCCAATGGCGTTCTTGCTGGCTACCCGGTAGTAGACATAAAAGCCGAGCTTTACGATGGAAGCTACCATGAAGTAGACTCATCGGAAATGGCGTTCAAGATTGCTGGCTCTATGGCATTGCAAGACGGGGTCCGCAAAGCAAGTCCCGTCATCTTAGAACCTGTAATGAAAGTGGTGGTGGTTACCCCAGAAGAGTTCATGGGCGATGTAATCGGGGACCTAAACAGTAAACGTGGTCGCATTGAAAGCATGGAAGATCTTCAAGCAGGCATTAAAGAGATCACTTCTTTCGTGCCTCTTGGTGAAATGTTTGGATACACCACTAATTTACGATCTATGACACAAGGACGTGCAAGTAGCTCTATGGAATTAGACCACTATGCGGACGTTCCGAATAATGTTGCCGAAGCAATCATCGCCAAGAATTCAAAATAAGCTAACAACTTGCTTGCATGGGACCAAATCTTCACACTGAATCGCACGATTTGGCTGTTTTGAGAGAGGGGGCAATTGAAAAAAATCCTGAAATAATTGCCTCCTTGGGTACTATTGCACTTCAAAATAATGCTGAGCAAGAAGATGTAGAATCTGTGATTTCTTTACTTGGGTCTGATCTGTCTCTGCAACAACTTGATACGCTTTTTAACGGTGTATTTCAATACATGCTTTCGAATGCAAGTAAATCAACTATTAAATCGCATAGGCGCAATAAGTATTTACTTGCGCGTCACGACAGTCTAGAAATATTTACGCGTATAGCATATGCTGCTGCAAGTAATTCTGATGCTGGCACACTTAATAATATTTTGAAATTATTAGATAATCGCAACCACCCTGACTTCCGTACCGTTTCTAACTTCATTATTGATAACTGCAAGTTAAGTTCAGGAGATGTAACAGCCGCGGTGTAAGGGCTATGTACCGGTGGATCACCTCTTTACAAACAAGTAGATGTTTTCTATACTACCTCAGTCACTTTGTGTGAGCTCTTGTATGCTTATGCAAACGATTATTAATTACTAACAAGGAGATTACATGGCAGACAACTTTGACCGTTCTAAGCCGCACGTGAACGTTGGTACCATGGGCCACGTGGACCACGGTAAAACTACTTTAACCGCAGCAATTACTTCCACATTAGCTAAGAAGCTTCCGAGTGCAATCAACAAGCCTGTTGCTTACGACCAAATCGATAACGCTCCGGAAGAAAAAGCACGTGGTATCACCATTGCAACTTCACACCAAGAATATGAAAGTGAAAAACGGCATTACGCGCACGTAGACATGCCAGGGCACGCTGACTATGTAAAAAACATGATCACTGGTGCTGCACAAATCGACGGCGCCATTCTTGTTGTATCAGCTGCAGATGGTCCTATGCCTCAAACCCGTGAGCACGTTTTACTCGCTCGTCAAGTAGGCGTTCCAAAGATTCTTGTATTCATGAACAAAATGGATCTCGCTGATCCTGAACTCGTAGATTTAGTTGAAGAAGAAATTCGTGATCTTCTAGCTAAGTACGAATTTGATCGTGACTGTCCTATCGTTCGCGGTTCAGCCACTAAAGCACTTGAAGGCGATGCTGCAAACGAAGATGCAGTCATGGAACTCGTTCGGGCTATGGATGACTACATTCCAGAACCACAGCGTGATCTAGACAAGCCGTTCTTAATGCCTATTGAAGACGTTTTCTCTATCAAGGGTCGTGGAACAGTTGCAACAGGTCGTGTTGAGCAAGGTATTGTCAAAATTAACGATGAAGTAGAAATTGTTGGCATACGAGCAACTTCTAAAAGCGTCGTAACTGGTGTTGAAATGTTCAAGAAAAATTTGGACCAAGGTCAAGCTGGTGACAACGTAGGAGTTTTATTGCGCGGTGTTGAACGTGATGACATTGAGCGCGGTCAAGTATTGGCCAAACCAGGTAGCATTACACCTCACACAGACTTTGATGCTGAAGTTTACATATTGACTAAAGAAGAAGGTGGACGGCACACTCCGTTCTTTAAAGGCTACAAGCCTCAATTCTACTTCCGCACAACCGATGTAACTGGAGAAGTTGAGCTACCCGCAGATAAAGAGATGGTGATGCCAGGCGACACTATCACTTTCAAAGTTAAACTACTTGCACCTATTGCTATGGACCAGGGTCTACGCTTCGCTATTCGCGAAGGTGGTCGCACTGTTGGCGCCGGTGTAGTTACGAAGATTGAAAAATAAGCATTGCTTATTATCTAGAAAGAGCCCCTATGAGGGGCTCTTTTAATTTTTAGAATTATTGCCACTATTTACTCTTTTATAACTATATTGTAGAATACAGCGGTATATCAAATGTGACAAAAAACTCGTGCGGTCACTCATCACTCCGTAAGATGTTACGTCACCCAAAATATTTTAGGAGCTTTTAGCATGGCAACGACACCCCAACAAGCTGATGCAAAACAACGTATTCGCATACGTTTAAAGGCCTACGATCATAAAGTAATTGATCAGGCTGCAAAACAAATTGTTGATACTGCGCTACGTACTGGCGCTTCTTTAGCGGGACCCATTCCATTACCTACTCGCAAAAGTACCTTCACAGTTATTAAAAGTCCTCACGTATATAAAAAAGGTCGTGAACAGTTTGAAATGAGAGTTCATAAACGTCTTATTGATGTGTTTGAGCCTACCCCAAAAACTATTGATTCTCTCATGAACCTGAGCCTTCCTGCCGGTTGTGACGTAGAAATAAAGATGTAACAACAGTTACTTCTGTACGTTAGCCGTGTTCTTATTCTGTTAGCTATTTTATATACAGTTATGATTCCTGCTCATTAGTATGTTAGTACATAGGTATGAGGAGGTTTTATGGGACATTCACACAGCATTAGAGAAAATCCGACGCCTGTTGCCGGCATAGCCTTATTAGCGGCTGCTGTAGGAGCTATAACTGCGATGCTTATAACGCCAAAACGTGGCGACGAATTACGCCGAGGTATTGGCAAAAAAATAGGTAAAAGTAAAGAAGATGTCGTGAATAAGATGCAGAATAAAAAAGATGATGTAAATAATAAGATGTCTGAAGCAACAGGAAACATAAAGAGTAAAATGGATGATGCCGCAGATAAAAGTAAGGACACAATTGACAAGGTGAAAGATAAAGCAGACCGATAGCAATTGTATTTATTAACAATAAAGAGACCATGAGGTCTCTTTATTGTTTACAATAGTACTATGAAAAATCTAAAGTGCGGCATAGATTGTAAAGGCGTTTCGGCATTAGCACTCATCCATGATGGTAACGGCAATATATTGCTGCAACAACGAGGGAAGCAAGCAAGAGACGAACAAGGTAAGTGGGATTTTTGTGGAGGCGCAGTAGAGTTTGGACAATCTATTGTAGTTACTATTAAGCGAGAACTAATGGAAGAGCTTTCTACTGAACCAATAAGTATGCAGCTTTTAACAGCATACGACGCGCATAGAAACATTAACGGTTCTCGAACGAATTGGGTAGCTATAGTTTATGCTGTTAAAGTTAATCCTGCGTCAGTCAAAATCGGTGAGCCACATAAAATAGATAGAATCGATTGGTTCACTAGTGCAAATCTTCCTTCACCACGTCACTCACAATTTGATAAGTCGTATAGCGTTGCCCGATCATTGAATATTATTAAATAGTTGAACCTGCACAGTACTTATGGTTAACTACAAATTATGTCTACAAAAACAAAAAAACGGCTAAAACAGGAATCAGACGGAAGCTATATCCTAAAGTTAGTACTTTACTTAATCATCGGATCCCAATGGCTTTATATTGCTACTCCGCATGGTACAAAACTCTCTATCCCTGTAGGCGTTGTTGTTGGTGCCATCTTTGCAATGCATGATCATTTCCAAATTGATCGTAAAATTGAATACGCCTTACTATTAGCGACAATGCTAGTTGGTTATTTCGCACAAATAGGCATGTTTGTATCAGTGTAGTATTTGCAACAGGTTGACAGAGGTAATGTTAATCTGTTACTCTTATTCACAGTATCTCACAATTAAGAGTACTTGGTGAGCTTAATAGGTCTATCCGCAACAGAGGTAGAAACCATTAGACACCAAGAATTTTTATGTCATATACAAGCACGGAAGGAACCAATGAAGGCATTAATTACACGTAAAGTCGGCATGACAAGCACCATCAATGAACACGGTGTAGTACAAGCCATTACACTACTTTCCGTTGGCGAGCACACTGTAATCGCGCACAAAACCGAAGAAGTAGATGGATACAGTGCAATCCAGATTGGTGCAGAAGAAACTAAAAAAATCAGCAAGGCAGTAGCTGGGCATACTAAAGCAGCAAAGACTATGCCTAAGATTATTCGTGAATTTCGTGTTTCTGAAGTACCTGAAGAACTAAACATCGGCGCCAAAATAAGCACCGATGTTTTTAGTGTAGGTGACATTGTCCATGCTACCGGCACGAGTAAGGGCAAAGGCTGGGCTGGCACAATTAGACGCCATAACTTTCATCGTGGTCGCAAAACACACGGTGGCCGATCTTATCGGCGAGTAGGTTCAATTGGTTCCATGTATCCTCAACGTATTTTTAAAGGCAAAAAAATGGCGGGACAACTTGGCGGAGATCAGGTAACTGTACGAAATTTGAAAGTTGCACTTGTAGACCGCGAGAACAGCCTTATAGGTGTTACCGGAGCCGTTCCAGGTCCACGTAAAAGCGTTGTCATTATCAAGGAGGCTAAGTAATGGCTGTTGCTACATTTACCAAATCAGGCGCTAAAGCATCAAGCAACGCAAAGCTTGATAAAGATGTATTCGGTATAGAAGTAAAAAATCATGAGCTATTGAAGTCTGCTTATGTAGCCTACCTAGCTAACGGACGCATTAATCTTGCTGTTACCAAAAAGCGAGGAGAAGTTAGCGGTGGTGGACGCAAGCCATGGAAGCAAAAAGGGACTGGACGAGCACGTTTTGGTTCGTCTCGTAACCCCATATGGACAGGGGGCGGTGTAGCATTTGGACCTACTGGTGAGGAAAACTACACCAAGC
>DASTAH010000027.1:0-31794 GCA_035712845.1 Saccharimonadales bacterium (SeqCode) | reverse complement strand
AGCGTGCTACTTCGCGGGTCGACGCTCCGCGTCGCACCATGAGGACGGCTTGCATGCGCACGCGAGGGAGCTTGGGATTAGAAGTATATGCCATGGTTCTATCTTTGCATGAAAGTGATGCAAAGGTATTGAACCATTACGATACTATTGACATAATTTGTTAATAATTGTATTTTAACTTTAGTATGTCAGAGTTTTTATCGTCGCGCACAATTATCGCTGGTGCAGCTCTTATAGGTTCTGCGGCAGTTATGTCTTCATGCACAGGTACTGATAGCTATCCCCGCGTGGCACAGTTAGCGCGCTGCGAAGCAACCCCCCAAACACCACCCACGACTCCTCCCCAACCAAATGTACCGTCAGCTCCACCACTGCCACCCAATCCCTCTCCCGAGCAGTTAGAGCAAATAATGGCTGACGAGAATGCACAACAGGCAAAATTTGATCAAGCATTAGCTGCGTGGGATAACGCCCTCGTACCACCTTCCATGGAGGTGCATGTCACCGACGGGTTTGCAAATGGAGATCCGATCACCGTGCCACCAGACCAAGTAAACGCTACCTCCTCAGCACTAGTTGAAATCACCACCAAAGACTGGAAAGGCAGCGGATTCGTCACGAGAGATGCCTTTGGTCAAGAAGTGGTAGTCACCGCAGCCCACGTCGTGGGTACAGCTACAATGAATCAGTTGACAATCACTACTGATGACGGCCTCCACGTACACCCAACGGGAGGATGTTATATTTACGATGAAGACGGCGCATTCAAACCCCTCTCTTCACCCTTATCAGACAGAGCGCCATTGGTAGCAACTGACGTCGCCGTATTGACCTTACCAGAAAATATTAGTTCTCAGCCACTTCCCCTCTCTGATCGACGACCCGAGGCTGGTAGCTGGCTCAACTATGTAAATTATCAAGGTAATTTCGGTCCAAAAAATAGTTTATTTAGCGACGATACCTACACAACGCCAGCGAGCTATGTTGGTCTCGTGGAACCTACGTCAGCCGTCAACCCCGACATAGAAGCCCTGACAGGTACTCTATCCCTCGGAAAAAACATGACAGTGGGCACATTTGAAACCTGGCATTTGGTTGGTGGTGCTAGTGGCGGACCAGTTGAAGATCAGTCAGGTGACGTTATTGGTATATCGGTTCAAGGCACACGTGATGGTATGTTTCTTGATAGTGAGACCCTCAACGAAGTGTATCACGTTAAATTTGACGGCGTTCACGTCGGCGCTGATACCGGCTTTGAGCCGACCAACTCTGTTATTGTGCCGAGTAGCGTCATTCGTCAAGCACTTGCCTCGCCAGTACTCGCACCTGGCATTTCATAAATCTACTCACTGTTCATTTTAAGCAGTACGCAAGGTACGGATGAGTCGTAACCACGTTACGGAAATTAACTACGTGGTAAGTGATCGTACAGATGGTTCAGACCAAATTCCTGACGAATGAGCGGCTTAATATCGTCTAGACTGACGTTCATTTTGACACCTGGATTCAGCGTGCCGTACGGGTCAAAGATCTGTTTCAATTTTTGGAACACTGTATAGAGCTCGGTGCCATATAACCGCTCTAAGTACGGGGCCCGCATACGGCCATCATTGTACTCACCGCTGCTTGAGCCCCCGAGGGAAATAACGAGCTTATAAAATTCGTCCATGAGCCGCAGGAGTTTTTGCCGATCACCAATTTGTCCAATATTGAGCGAAGGCTGGAGATGCACGTTGCCGTCACCGGCATGACCCCATACGGCTACTTTGAGGTTTTCTTTTTTAAACAGCGCGTAGACACCGGTCAGATAATCAGCAAACCGTTCAACTGGCACAACCGCATCGTCAATAACCGGCACGGCTTTCACGAGTCCTTCCGTATGCCCGGTCACAATGCCCGCTGCTTGCCGTGCCTTCCACAGCTGTTCTTGGCGCTCCAAATCGGTTTCCACAATATGGCTCGTGGCATGATGGTCAAATATGTGTTTGGCTTTTTTAACCCCGCTCTTTTGATGACGTTCATTGGGATCATCAAATTCAACCAATAAAACAACTGGTGGAAATGGCGTATTAATAATACCTTTCAGCTGGTTCGGGTTAATGTCATGGACGGCTTGTAGCAAGTTGCCATCGACCATTTCAATGGCGCTGGGACCGTCATTCATTGCCCGCAGTTCAAGAATTGCGTCTTGTGCTTGGCGCAGCGACGCAAAACTCGCCATCAGCAGTGTCGTGACCGGATTAAATTCCTCAGTTGCAAGCGTAATCTCACTCAAAACCCCGAGCGTACCTTGGCTGCCGACAAACAGTGGCGTCAGATCAAATGAGCCATCGCGCCGCTTTATGTCTACGAGGTCATAGCCAGCCGTGTTTTTGCTGACCGGTAACGCGCTACGCTCAACGAGGTCTCGGTGCTCTTCAAGCAAGGTGTCGACGGAGCGGTATATTTCGCCTTCAAAGGTAGCAAGCCCAAGTTTTTTGCTGAAATCGCGCTTATTCAGTCGTCCCGTTTCAATTACTTCGCCATTCGCGAGTACCACCCGCAGACTCTTGACAAAGGTCCGGGTATCGCCGTATTTCAGACTCTTTTCACCGCTGGCGTTGTTGGCAACCGCGCCACCAATAGTGGAGTATTCGGCGCTCGCTGGGTATGGCGGCAAAAATCGGTCGTGGGTTTTGAGCGTCTGCTGCAACTTGCCATAGTTAATACCCGGCTCAACAGTAACCGTACCCGATTTACTATCAAGTTCTAAGATGCGGTGCAAATGTGCGGGGAACACCATCATAATGCCGCTGCCGAGGGCGGCCCCACCAACGTCCGTGCCGCTGCCGCGTGCCGTGAGCGGGATAACACGCCCGCGCTCGGCAAGTTGCCAGCTAAAGCGGGCGATTTTACGAATATCGTTCTCATTACGAGGGTATACAACGACGGCTGGCGGTACCGTTAAGATACTGCCATCAGTGGAAAAATAGCGCCGAGCATCAATGCCCGTCATTACCTCACCGACTAAATGTTCTTGCAAATAGTGTGCAATCTTACTCATACAATCCGGTTACTTCAGACACGTCATAAATTACTACAGCAATGATAGCACAACTCGCGTAGAGTTGCTTATGGTTAAGCGCCATTTTTATCGTGTAGAATACATAACTCGTTAACATCAACGACAAAAAAGCCTGTTGCTTGTTCACATCAAGATTTTAGAATTATGAGAGGCTTAACATTGTACGTTTTATGCAGCAGTACCAGCTTTCCTACAAGCTTGCCATTATTCTAGCTTAAAACCATTTGAACCATACTGTTGTCTTGGCGTGATTCCTTACCCATACTTTATGCAGGTAAATGCAAGTCAGCTGGGTTACGAGGCAAGCCTAGTTTCTGGTAAATCCGATCCAGTAGTTGACGCCTTACAGGGTCTTGCAGGACATCTTGATAAACACCGACCGCAACAGCCTCACCATGTGAAATCTTAAAATGAGAGGCTTCTTCTAGAGCAAGTGCCAACTTATGACCGCCCCTTAAAATTTCACCACCAGCAGAAAGAGAATCGGGGTCGTGCTTGATAGCAACGTTTTTAAGTGCTACTGTCCAGCAAACTGCTTTCAGGAGACTTGGCTGATTGTTAAATGGATCAAATCCATCACTGACAAGGAAGCTTAGGAGTGCTGGCGACTGATATACACCATGCTTAACAACCTCGCTCAAGCCATAGCTTATCTGGTCCTTGGGCAGCGACGCTAATACGCTAGGGTCTAAAATTATGCTGCTTGGCTCATAGACTGACTTATAAAAGCTCTTTTTGAATTGGTCGCCCTAAATCTTATTTATACGAACCAAACCACCAATGGCGGAGTCGGCAGCAGCTAAGATAGTTGTCGGCACTGAAATGAAATCGCTACCCTGTCTTTCAGCGATGTAAGCGGCTGCATTTAGTAATATACCGCCTCCTACGCCAATGACTGACGCAATTGTTTGAGGCACGTTATTCGCGATAAAGTTATCAAGCCACGATAGTTCTTTTAGGGTATCTTCTGTCGCTTCAACGTAGTGCGCACTTTCACTAATTGCTTTGGCAATAACAGTACTTTTTAAATTTGCATCTAGTAACAAATAACCATCTTGAGGCAGTGTGTCTGCTTGGAATCTGCCAACAGTAAATCTCGTCTGAGATATAGCTTCTGCTCTTGGGTGATGGGTGGGAACTGGTAGGAACAATGAATAATTTGTAAAAGTTTCAGCAGCTCTACCACTAAACTGCTGGTCCACTAACAAGGAGTCCTTGCTTATCTGTTCTGCAACATTACAGAGTTTTTCACGCATTGCATAACGCATAGTTCGAACTAAATTGGTTATTTTGCTTCATCAGCGTACCCGATGTGCGGTAACAGCAGCACATAAAATTTTGTTAATATCAGCTAATGGTTGGCTAAACATTTTTACTTATCCAATGCTGTATTGGTGCGGATGAGAGGACTTGAACCTCCACAGGATTGCTCCCACTAGTACCTGAAACTAGCGCGTCTACCATTCCGCCACATCCGCGAATAACCATAGTATGGTATCTGTTTTACTGCAAAAACTCAAGGTTTACTGCGTAACATTTGCCGTATGAATCGCCCAGTTTTGCACGTCGCTAAAGCGATCGGTTCCGGTATTCAGGGCGTGATCAACTAAACCATACACCGTACCATGTGTCAGGTAGATGAACCGTGGCTGATACAAACCAAGAGCGGGATTGTCTTGCTGCCATGCCTGTAAGAACGGTTTATATTTAATAACGCGTAGCGCTGGATCGAGCCGCGTTCGACCTGCTTCAAGCGCGGTATCGGCCGCCGTTGACTTATACTCTGACAAATTTAACCTATTGGCTGACAACACGTTGGCTTGGCTGCTATCCCAGTACACAAATACATCAGGATCAGCACCAATAGAGATACCATACAGCACCGCATCATAGCTATGGCTCGACAAAGTGGTATTGAAATCGGTACTTCCCTGGAACTGCGTATTTAACTCGACGCCCAATTGCCCCCATTGTTCTTGGAGCTGCTGCACAACCATGTGATTCTCAGGCGTATCGGCTGCCGAGAACTCAAACTGCAAGGGCATACCGCCCTTGTAGCGCACGCCGTGCGCGCCGACCACCCAGCCGTCGCTGTCTAACGCTGCTTTGGCAGCTGCCACATTATTGGTCGTCTGTAGCGTCGTCGGGTCATACCCTAATTGTCCTTCAAGCAACGGCGAACGCACTGGTCGGGTTGTATAGCCAAGCTTGCTAATAATTGTAGCTGGATCAGCGCCGAGCACCAACGCTTGTCGCACTTTGGCATCAGATAACACGCCGCCGCTGGTCTTAAAGAATACATACGTTCCAGCGGTGAGTATAAACTGATGCTGCACTACGCCGCTCGCCTGGGCAATAGCTGACGGTACACTGTCAACGCCAGCCACCGCCGTTAACTGCCCGGAACGAAAATCATTCAGGAGCTGCTGTTCATTGGCGTAGGCTTGCACAATAAAGGAAGCAAGCTTTGGCGCTCCGCCGTTGTAGTGCGCAAATGGCGTTAAGGCAATTTGCTCTTCAGCGTCTGTCGCACTCGTGCCGCTCACTTGCAAGGCATGCCACCGGAAGGGTCCGGCACCAATCGGGTTGGCTGTATTAAATTCAACGGTCCTGAGCTCAGCCATTGGCACATCTTTCAATAGATGCTCGGGTACGATACCGTTTGTTAGGCTTTGAGGAAACGACGCCAGACTATCCGGTAACGTAAAGACAATCGTGCGCGCATCGGGTGTCGCGATATTAACGCCTTGCCACGCACTGCCGAGCGGTGATTGCGCATCAGGATTCTGGATTGCGTGATATGTGTAGGCAACATCAGCACTGGTAAGTGGCGCACCATCTTGCCACGTCAGACCAGGTTTGAGATGAACCGTGTATATCTTGCCCGTATCGTCGGCGCTGTAGTCTTGGGCAAGATCGCCGACCAAGTGGTTGTGGTCATCATACTGCAATAAGCCGGCAAATATAAGGTGCGATACGGTGCTGTCTACAGCGCTCGTCGCATACAGCGGGTTGGCGGTTGTAAAAGAGCCCTGTAAACCCTCGCTATAGATACCACCGGCAACCGGTTCCGGTTTCTGGTAGTAAGCGCTCAAATTAATGGTTTGCCACACCATCACGCCACTCAAGAGGACAAATAAGCCGCACCAGGTCAGAACAAATCGTCGAACGGCATTGAGACGTTCAAAACGACGAAACAGGTTGCGCTCAAGCCCCGCTTCGGCTTGCACGCCCAAATCTTCAACCTGACGCTGACCCTTGCGGAGTCGCCTACGAAACCGAAGCTGAAACGGTCGGAACATATTCGTGCGCGATTAGCGCAGTTCGCCCAGTATTAACGACACTGCAAAGATAATGGCGCTAACAATGGTGAGCTGAAAAATAGTTTTTTCGGTGCCACGACGAGTCGTGTTCACCTCGCCGGCCCCACCAAGCCCGGCGCCTAAACTGGCACCACGAGTCTGCACAAGAATCAGCAGCGTCATAAGTACCATGGATGCAAACGATATGTAATTAAATACTGTCATTATTTCTCTCTTCTACAATAGCCGTTACTAAATAGTTTACCAGCCCGATGACTATTCCCGCAAATACTGCCGACCAAAAACTATTGACGTGGAGGGGACGGTACAACACACTGGCGAGATACACCGTGACGCCATTGACAATAACCATGAATAAACCGAGCGAAAATAATATTGCCGGCAATGAAAACACCACAATAATCGGCTTTAAGACGATGTTAATAATTGCCAAAATAAAGCCGCCAATAATAAGCACATGCGCCTCATGACCGTAATTGATACTACTGCTGAGAAAGCCGGCGGCGATAAATAGCCCGAGACTACACACCAACCACCGCAGCAAGAACTTACCTACAGGTGTTTTCATTATGCTTATTGTAAGTTAGACCAGCAGCCCCGGCAAGCGGTCACTCAGGGTATTAATTCCGTCTGCCGTCACGACGACGTCATCTTCAATGCGTACGCCAATTCCCTCTTCGGGGATGTAGATGCCGGGCTCCACGGTAAGTACTGAGCCTGGCTCCAGAGGCAGCGTATAATCCCCCACATCATGGACGTTTAAGCCCATAAAATGAGAGGTCGCGTGTGGATAATAGGTGCGCACGCTCTGCGTATCAATCGTACGAATAAGCCCCAGTTCGCGTAATTTTTCTCCCATAAATTGGGCGACTTTTTCTTCGTAGGCTTGTAAAAAGACACCCGGCTCGAGGTGGCTTTTGGCATACTCTTGTACTTCAAGAACTGCCGTTAATACCGCTTCTTGGCGCCGCGTGGGGGTGCGAAACGCGATGGTGCGCGTAATGTCAGCTGCGTAGTGTGAAACCTCGGCGCCAATATCGAGCACAATCAGTTCATCACTTGCAAATTTTCCGCTATTCGCCACATTGTGCAGCGTACATGCCCGTGAGCCACCGGCGACAATCGGGGCAAACGCGTGACCAGTAGCACCGCGTCGCCGAAACCCGCGGCTTATATCTGCCTCGAGCTCATACTCATAGGCATACGCTCCCAGCGTAGCGGGACGAGTCACTTCTTTTATTGTTGCGACCGTAATGTCGATTGCCGTTTGTATGGCAGCGAGCTCCAGTGGCTGCTTGATCATACGCATGCGAACTAAATGCATGGTGAGATCAAGCAGTTCAATTGCGGGTTTATAGGATTTCAATTTTTGGATGAGAGATGCGCGTGCCGGATTGGTATACATGCCGTAGTGCTCAAGGTAGGCTGCGGGTGCGGCAATGGTAGCGACATGCTTCACGCGCTTTAATCGGCTCCCCAGCTGCTTCCAGCCCTCCTCTTCGAGTAACACCGTTTGGATGCCGGAACGACGGGTAAGGTTTGTCGCATCAACGGCGCCGTCAAATGCCGATCGTGATGCATCGCGCGGCGGTACGATAAGGTACTCGCGGTCACGCTCCATGACGAGTACAATATCTGGCTCATCAATACCGGTGAGATACCAGAAGTTGGCATCTTGGGCAAAGGGAAAGCTACTATCACCCCCGCGCTGTAGGAGTCCGTTGGCTGTAATAACAATTGGGGCTGTGCCGGTGAACAGGGTGCGGAGTCGATCGCGATTACCGCGAAAGAATTCGCTCGTAAACTTTTCTTCCATAATACAGATAGTTAGTATAGCACTAGTACAAGATGTGACCGTGAATAAAATGCACCCACGTGGTGTAATGCGCGGCGCACAGCCATATATCGACGGCAATGAGCAGGGGTAATACCACGAGCGTCTCGACGTGTTTGCCAGTCGTGATACGGAGCGCTTTGCCCGGTGGAAAGCCAATCTTAACGGGAAGCGGCAGCAGCCATGGCACCCCTTCTTTCGTTAGGCTGTCCATAAGCAAGTGCGACACCATACCGATTAAAAAGGCATACCATACGGGCAATACGCTCACATGCGGCATGAGCGGATGGATAAAGTGTAGGAGCCGGTTGGCGAGAAAGCCGAAGAGTGCAAGTCCCAGAATTGAGTGCGTGAGGAAGCGATGACCGCCGAGCAACGAATCAACTGCCCGACCAAACACTTTGCCGATCGGAAGATTACGCCACAGCGGAGCGGTTGGCTGGTCAATATCCGGTATGATACCCCCAATCTGGTTAGCCAGTATTGCCGCGATAACCGTCGAAAGCGTCAGAGTAGGCAGTGGTTGCGCGAGCACAACAATAGCAAGTGCCGTAATCGCCGCGAGATCGTGGGTTCGAGCTGTCATGCCGCTTATTGTAAACTACTTGGATTCAGCGGCGCGCTTTTGTTCTTTTTTGAGCGGCCGCAAATACTGCATCAGAATTGTCGCTTTCTTTTCTCCCAAAACTTTTTCGAGCTCCCATTGCCGAGCCTGCATAATGCCGCGCATAGATCCAAAGGTGCGCAATAATTTTTTACGCGTCGCCGGTCCAATAGTCGGGATGTCATCCAGCATACTGGCCGTCTGCCGTTTAACCTTTAGGACGGAGTGATAGCTGACCGCAAAGCGGTGACTTTCGTCACGGATGCGCTGCAGCAGTTTTACGACGTTCGTATTATGCGGCACGTTCACCAGCATAAACTCGTCACTTTCGGTCATAAAACCACCGAGTGCATGGAGGGCTTGTTCATCAAGGGTGACGTTCGACTTTTCTTTGTGAATCACAATCTGTTCTTCGCGCTTCGCGAGACCAATAAACGCGATATGACCCATGCCTTGCTCGTCGCGGGCACGAATCGCCGCATCAAGCTGCCCCTTACCGCCATCGATCAGCACCAAATCAGGTTTACCCCACAGCTTAATGTTCTTTTCGCTCAGGCGACGCGTGAGCGTTTCGTGCATGTTATAGAAATCGTTGTTGTGGTCGATTTTCGTTTTAAATTTGCGATATTCGGCCTTATTAGACACACCGTTGGTAAAGACCACCATACTGGCCACCACATCCGTTCCTTGCTGGTGAGAAATATCGTACCCCTCGATGCGGCGCGGAAATTTAGGCAAGCTTAACACGTTAACTAATTCATTTAGCGCGTGGTCTTTGCTAATATCCATGAACTCTTTGTCACTAAAAATAACGTGCCGATTAATACTTTGCAGGTTAAGTAATTGGTTTCTCAAGAGAGCAGCCCGTTCAAACTCATGCGCTTTTGCCGCCCGCTTCATGTCCCGCTCAATTTCCCGCTCAATGGTTTTGCGCTTGCCTTCTATGACCGCAATCAACTTACGCAGGTTAGCACGGTACTCTTCTATGGATGTTTTGCCACTCTCAAGACCCGGATCAAGCCCTAAGTGGTAGTGTAAGCTCGCCCGTTTTTGCCCGGGAATGCGCCGTGTAGCATACGGGAATACTTTACGCAGCATCTTCAGCGCCTGGCGAATGCCCGTCACACTGAGGTAAGGCCCAAAGTAGCGCGCACCGTCATCGAGAGGACGCCGGGTCGTACTAACCGTCGGATACTCACTGTCATAGTCGATGCGAATATAGGCCATACTTTTATCGTCGCGAAGTAATATGTTGTAGCGAGGCATATAGCGGCGAATCATTTCCGCTTCTAAAAACAACGCCTCCATTTCACTTTCGACAACCATCCAGTCTATATCCGCAATCTCCGCCACGAGCGCTTCGGTTTTGGGATCACGGCTGCGGGACTTTTGAAAGTATTGCCGCACGCGGTTATTGAGTCGTGCAGCTTTGCCCACATAAATAATTTCTCCCTTGGCATCCTTATGAAAATAGACACCGGGTTCTTTCGGCAGTTCTTTTAATTTCGCTTCGATGGTACTCGTCATGCGTGTCCTATTATACTGGTAGCCGTGTCGAATATCAGCCTCGAATAATCGATCCAAGGTGTTCGAGGGAACGAATAAGCGCCGTCTCACCGAGGCGGCAGGTACGGTCGAAAACCTGAGCCGCGTAGGCTGCATTAATTTTCACCATGTGGCCCAATGTCAATTCACCATAGCGAGAGGCGTAGACTGCCAGCACATGCGGCGCCTCTAATATTGGCTCGTGCGTTTCATCAACTAAGGATAGCTCCTTCTCGCTTTTGCTTTCCGGCATCATGCTATGTTGTCACAGCGCTGCAGGCTAAGCAGTAGCTTTTTTCATTGCAGCCCTCACAGCGCAAGATGATGTCGTTGCAGGCTTTGTTGGCACAGTTTTCATAGTTACTAGTACGCCTGCCACAGTGACTGCATTCGCCGATATCTGGTGCCTTGTCAGAGAATTTCATGCCCATCCGTCCATCAAAGACGTACAAGGAACCTTCCCAGAGCCCTTGATCGCCGTAGGCTTCACCATACTTCGCAATGCCGCCGTCAATCTGGTATACCTCTTTGAAACCACGCTGTTTCATCAGTGCGCTCAATACTTCACAGCGAATACCACCGGTGCAATAGGTGACAACCGGCTTGTCTTTAATGTCGTTATATTTTGGATTATCAAGTTCCTTCACGAAATCGCGGGTATGGGCAACCTCAGGAACAACCGCATTTTTAAATTTCCCGACTTTAGCTTCATAAGCATTACGCCCATCAAAGAACACCACATCATCGCCGCGTTCTTCCACGAGCTTGTGCACCTGCGCCGGTTTTAAATGCTTTCCGCCGCCCACGACGCCGTGTTCGTCAACTGTAACTTCATCGGGAACTCCAAACGCGACCAGTTCCGGTCGCACCTTCACTGATAAGCGCGGAAAATGTTCCCGACCGCCATCACTCCACTTGAACTCAATGCCTTTGAACGGTCCAAAACTTTTCGTTTCCTTGACGTAGGCTTTAACCTGCGCAATAGCTCCGCCGACCGTGCCATTAATACCATGAGGAGATATGATGATGCGCCCGGTGAGCTCCAATCGCTCACAGAGCGCTTTTTGCCACAACCGTACTGCTTCGGGATCAGCTATGGGTGTAAATTTGTAATAAAGAATTATTTTCTGCATATGGTCATTATACCGGTTACTTAGAGAAGAGGATGATCGTAATAATGGTCGCAAGTATGACAATAAGGGTAATCATTGCAGTATCGACGAGTTTTCTTTGTCGACTTTCACGGCGCAGATTTTCTTCTTGCGCGGTCTGCAATTGTTTGACGACGGTGCTCAAGTGATCGGTACTAGCGTCAACGCCCGCTTTATGGAGGAGGTGCTCTAAACTGCTCTCGCCGCCGTGACTTTCTTGCATTTCGCGGTAGGCTTTATCACGTAAAATAGGGTCCCGTTCAAAATCAATTTCCCGCTCTACGAGCTCTTGCTTCAACGCCTGCACCACATTGTGCCCACGGAGGTATTCCACGACGACGCGGCGCATACCCTGCTCACCCAGTAAGTGGCTTTCGTACATATCGCGCAGGGTCGTACCTTCAACCTGTATTTTTTCACCAATCTGCAGCACTTCTTGGCGACTCATAGTTTTTACTTGCTCCGGAACTATCTGGCGGAGCTCCGGGGCAGTCGGTGCGACTGCTTCCGCCTGCACAAGCACTCTTCCTAACTGCTCAGCATGCGCCGGTTTCGCGAGCCCTATCCGCGTTTCTGGGCGCTGGGGCTGCTTGGCACGTTCCGGCGGCGTAACGCCGCGTACCACGCGCTCTGGTTTTTGCACGGCAGCTTTTTCACGAGCCAACTGACGCAGGGCAAACTCTTGATCATACAGCTGCTCTTGGATAGTTTTGACTTGTTTTTCAAGTCGTTTTTGCACAGGGATTAGCCGCTTCTCTGTCTTAATACGACCGCGGCGTCTGCCAATGAGGTAGCCAACAATACCACCAACGAGTAGCCCGCGGTGTTCAGCCCGTTTTTCATAGTACGCCACTTCCGGTGCTGAGTAGAGCATCGGGTGACCCCACGTGTTATAGCGCACGCCGCTGGCAGCAGCGGGAGTACCAGGACCGCCGCCGAGTGGTCCCCCACTACCATGCGGTGGTACGGGTCCCGCCGGACCACCTCCCCGCGTTCCTGAACCGCCGCCACCACGCCGCCCACCACCGCTCCCCACTGGCGTCGCGGTACCAACGGTCACCGCTGGATCATCTTCGCTATCATTTGTCGCTTCTATGTGCTCGGGCGCATCGACCGCACCAAGCAGTATTTCACCTTCTTCCATGTCTACGGGTGCATTTTCAGCAGTCTCTGCGGAGGGTTCGTCGCCTATTTCAGACTCAGCTAACCCAAGTTCTGTAGCCGTTTCGTGCGCGGCAGCATCGATATCGCCACTCGCTTCCACTTTTTGCAGAAATGTTTCGGCTGCTTCGGATACTACAATACTCGTCACGTCACCATCTTCGCTGCTTGCTTCGAGCGCGACCGCTTCGGTTTCCAGTTCCTGCCGACGAGCGGCAGCTAGCTCTTTAGTAATCTCGACACTTTCATGTTCACCAATTGATTCGGTTGGCGCAGCTGTTTCATCAGCCGGTTCAGCCTCATGTAAGTGTCGAAGTTCAGGCTGCTTGTTTGGCGTGTCATCGGTCGACTTTTCACGGCTAAAGAGCGACGACTTGTCCAATGATTCCGCAATTTTCTTCGCGTCATCTTTGCGTTTTTCGGACGAAAAGAAGGGAGATTTTTTTGTCTCCTTACTTTTTTCACTATCATCCTTTTTCTTGTCCACTTCAGGAGTGGAGAAAGGATTTTCAAAACCGCTGTTGTAGCCTTCCATAATAAATTGTGTTTGCAATCACAAACACTTTAGTATATGATGATTATCACCATTTAGCAATTACAGTGTTCGCACTGTTTTAACCAAAGGCAGCATATGTCACGAATTACCCATTCTCACCGCGTCATCGCTGTCTTTGGCATGCGCTAATCTCTCTACAGTAAATTCATACACAAAAAACGTTCGAACATTTTTTATTTACTTAGTACCAACGCGTTGCACGGAGGCACACGCAATGAAATCATCAGTGACAAAAAAAACTCTATCGCTATTTATAAACTTTACTCGACCGTACCGCCGAGAATTCATCGGTGGATCGGTCGGCGCTGCATTGGCCGTCATGAGTCAAGGCATGGCGCCTCCGTATATTGTTTCTCGTTTATTCGCACGATTGCAGTATGCCTACGCACACCACCAGACCATAACATTTCATGATTTGCTTCCCTATCTTATTGGCTTCACGAGCGTCATGTTATTGGGGGCCGCGTGTTGGCGCATCCAATCGTTCCTTGTCTGGCAATACGAAATAAAAGTTCGCCGTGACATGGCTAACGCCATATTTCAACACTTGCAAGCACAAAGCCAGCGATTTCACTCAGATCGCTTTGGCGGTGCGTTAGTGTCTCAAACTAATAAGTTTTTGAGCGCCTACGAACGACTTATGGACGATGTCACGTGGAGTGTAATACCGGGTGTAACGACAATCACCGTAGCTATCATAGTGTTGCTGTTTGTCTCATACGTCTATGCGCTTGTCATCACTGTAATTGTTGCACTATACATCGTTTTGATGAGTCGCCGTGTTGTACGGCAAATGCCCTACAACATTGCCGAAGCACAACACGAAAGTACACAAACAGCAGCGCTCGCAGATGCAATTACGAACATGAGCACAATTAGGGCGTTCGCACAAGAAGAATACGAGACAGCACGTTTTGCTGGCGTAACTGAACGTGCCTTTCGAGCTAACCACACCCTCTCAATCGAAGTGCTCAAAACGGAAGCGCTTAGTAATGTACAGACTAACGTATTTCAAATCCTCGCCCTCCTCGTGGGGATAGTCGCGATCACGCAGTACCATGCCAATGTGAGTGTTCTCTACCTGCTCCTTGCCTACACCCAGAATATTGTCAACAACTTATGGCAATTCAGCCGTCTTGTTCGTAATGTGAATCGCAGTCTTGGCGACGCCGTAGAGATGACGGAGATTTTGCACTTAGAACCTGAGATTGCAAACCCATCTCAGCCTCTAGCTCAGCACATACATCGCGGTGAAATTGCGTTTCAGCGTGTACGGTTTGCCTATGCCGAGGACGCAACTAAACCATTGTTTAACGATCTTTCATTTAAGGTCAAGCCGGGAGAAAAAATAGGGTTAGTCGGTCCGAGCGGAGGTGGTAAAACAACGATCACCAAATTATTGTTGCGGTTTATGGATATCCAAAGCGGCACAATTCGTATCGATGGGCAAGACATTGCCGCGCTCAAACAAGCAGATTTACGAAGCCGTATAGCCTCAGTACCCCAAGAACCAATGCTGTTTCACCGTACGATAGAAGAAAATATTCGTTACGGTAGTCCCGCAGCCAGCCGTCAAGAAATTGAGGCTGTCGCACGCATGGCGAACGCCCACGAGTTTATATGTCAATTGCCGGATGGCTACCGTACATTGGTGGGTGAACGGGGCGTGAAACTGTCCGGCGGACAACGTCAACGTGTTGCCATCGCCCGCGCCATGCTCAAAAATGCCCCGATTCTCATCCTCGATGAAGCAACCTCAGCGTTGGATAGTGAAAGCGAAACGCTTATTCAAGATGCATTATGGCGACTCATGGAAGGTCGAACCGCAATCGTCATCGCCCATCGATTAAGTACAATTCAAAAAATGGATCGCATTATCGTCCTCGCTGGCGGTCGTATAGTCGAACAAGGTACCCATAAAGAATTGATACGGCAAGAGGGCACCTATGCAAAGCTGTGGGCGCATCAAAGTGGCGGCTTCATTGAAGAATAAGAGTACACTTGTACCACATGGCTATGCATAAAACACGCGTACAATCCACAGACTGGCTGACCGTAAAACACTTTTGGAAAGCATGTAGACGTCACGGCAGCCAGTTTTGGATTGCCTTACTGGTGCCAATTTCAACCCTTTGCATTTCCGTTGCCGTGCCCTACCTTATCAGCCGGATTATGGGCTCATTGACGCACCATGGCATATCGGTCAGCCACTACATGTATGCGCTGCTCGTATTTAGTGCACTGGGCGTGCTCTTGAACTATGTTTCGTTTGATGCGCTTTTTCGCTTGCAGCCAAAAGTCATGAACGACCTGCAAGAAGAAGCATTGGTGGCGCTCATGAAGCGTGGAGTCAGTTTTCACAATAACCGTGTGTCCGGCAAACTCGTGTCCGATGTAATTGATTACCCTACATCGTTTATTCAGTTATGCAACGTGCTCATCATCGACATCTTACCGTTCTTGAGCGTCATTGTGCTTGGCATCGTTCTCGTCGCCCTGCATAGTTGGCTGTTAGGGCTTGTCTTATTCCTCATGGCGGTAGTATCGATTGGAACGGGTATCATCTTACGCATACGGATGACACCATTCCGAAAAGTCAGACATGCCGCGCTCAAAGATGTTACCTCACACATTTCTGATGTCATCGTGAACAATACGACGGTCAAAACATTTGGAAACGAAACCTATGAACTCACCAAGCACCGTAGTTTGGCGACCCATTTGCAGGCGGCGCGCACGCACGATTGGCACAAAATTGCCACCGACGGTACGCGGCGTAATCTGTTTCTCTTACTGTTCCAAATTGCCTTCATACTTGTGGTCGTACAGGAGATTCACGGCAATCCCGCGCTGCTCGGTCCCAGCATTTTTGCATTCTCCTATACCATCACCGTCAGCAACCGACTATTCCAAGTTGGGACGATGCTGCGAACGCTTGAGGACTCCCTCACGCTCGCCATGCCAACCACTGAAATGCTTGGAGAAGTGCCAGAAATCGTCGATACGCCGGACGCCAAAGAATTACAGGTGGACTCCGGTGCGATCGACTTTCGTGACGTGACCTTTCGCTATAGCGACGCGTCATCAGGACACGATGTATTTTCCAACTTATCGCTCGACATTAAAGCGGGTGAAAAAGTAGGGCTTGTTGGTCCCAGCGGCGGCGGTAAATCTACCTTGACACGGCTTTTGCTTCGCTTTGAAGACATTCAGGGCGGCACCATTTGTATAGATGATCAGAATATTGCGACCGTCACCCAAACCAGCGTCCGGCAGGCTATCGCCTATGTGCCGCAAGAACCACTCTTGTTCCATCGTACGATCACCGACAACATTGCCTATGGTAATTTGCAGGCGACGGCACGTGATGTACAGCGAGCGGCTACCCAAGCGCATGCCCATGACTTCATAATGTCGCTTCCTAACGGGTACGATACAGTCGTCGGTGAACGAGGCGTGAAACTGTCCGGCGGACAACGGCAGCGCGTTGCCATCGCTCGGGCCATACTTAAAGACGCCCCGATATTAGTTCTGGATGAAGCCACCTCAGCGCTCGATAGCGAATCAGAAAAATATATTCAAGAAGCTCTGTGGAACTTAATGCAAGGGCGCACGGCTATCGTCATCGCTCATCGCCTCAGTACGATACAACGACTTGACCGTATTATCGTCCTGGATGGCGGCCGGGTCGTAGAAGATGGGACGCACGCCGCTCTGCTGAGCGCGGGAGGACTCTACGCCTCACTCTGGAATCACCAGAGTGGGGGCTTTTTAGAAGAATAGGCAGCGATACGAAGCGGCTACTTAGGCTGCCGCTTCAGCTCCCTCTGCTTCACCACCTTTAGTGGAGCCAGTCTCGGTGTCGGCAACAGTATCCGATGCGGTGGCATCTTCTGCTTCACCAGCAGCAGCTTCATTGGCGGCTTGCAGCGCACTTGGCTCATACACACTCGCAATAGAGTGTTCAGGCTCAGTCACGATTTCTACATCAGCAGGTACTATAAGATCAGCGACGGTAATGCTGTCGCCTACCTCAACTAGTTTTTCCGCATTATATTCTAGGAAGTCCGGTAATTTCGCCGGTACTGCCTTCACTTGCACGCTATCGAGGTGTGACAACACGATGAGCCCATTACGTTCAGCGGGGGCGCTTTCGTTGCCCTCGTCATACCGGGCATGAATTGGTACCGCAGCTTCCACTTTTTCATTGGCGCGTACAGCATTGAAGACGACGTGACGTAATTGATGTTTTTTAGGGTCCATATCAACGGTTTTAATAAGCGCCGTGTAGGTTTTATCGCCGGCTTTCAGGTTTACAGGGTGGTGCTGCCCAGCTTGCTGCCACACCTTCAAGAGCGCCATATATTCACCCTGGACTATAACTGACTCTTTGCCGTGGTCATGGATCACTGCCGGGATGGTACCCTCAGTTCGCAAGTGTTTTACGGCCTTACCCAATACCGTTCGTGGTTCTAACGCTAAACTAATTTTGTCATCGGACATAACAACAAATACCTCCTATACAGAGGTATATTGTACCAATTTTTGTAACAAATGTTAAGCACCCGTATGCCTGAGTGCCAGCTGATACAATGCTGTTCTTACCCTGGACGGATGACCTACAACCATATACGCTATAGGGAATGTTCAACGTTACCCACATAATTCAAGCCGGTGGTTTACTGCTTATTGCCGCCATCATATTTGCTGAATCCGGCATGATGGTTGGCTTTTTCTTCCCTGGCGATACGCTCCTGTTGAGTGCCGGTATTTTTGCGGCAACCGGCAAGTTATCGCTGGCAGCCGTCATTGTCGTCGCAGCTGTGTCCGCAATTCTCGGTGACAATACGGGATACCAAATTGGCAAAAGTATTGGGCCGCGTTTATTTCGCAAAAAAGATGGATTGTTTTTCCGCCATGCGTACGTAGAACGGGCAGAACACTTTTTTGAAACGTATGGCAGTAAAACAATGGCTGTGGCACACTTTATTCCGGTCGTGCGCACTTTTGCCCCGATAGTTGCTGGTGTCGGCAAGATGCCCCGCCCCAAATTTATTGCATTTGATGCCGTTGGCGACATTGTCTGGGCGACATTAGTCACTTTAGTGGGCTACTGGTTCGGCAGCCGCATCCCTAACCTCGATCACTATATCCTGCCCGTCTTTGTCGCTGTCGTTATTATCACCTTTGCGCCTACAATATTTCACCTCCTGAAGGCACTACGTGAATCACGAAGTACTACTGACGCTGATCACTCTTCAGATTAAAAACGATGGTACCGTCGTTGATGGCAGCCAATAATTCGCTCGATTCCATGGCGCCAGACGACACGTTGTTACCATTGTTATAGACAACGCTTGCAGCCAGTGTGCGCAGTATGCCACGCCATTGCGCTCCATTATAGCGCGATGGATAGAGCGAACCGAGCACCGTTATTGGCTGCTGACTACGGTCAGCTGCAGCCCCTAGTTGTTCGTCATGCAGGGTGTTAATAGGCAACGCATCATTTGAACGTGGCGCCCACTCAAGCGCCGGTTCAAGACGTGTTTCAGCAGCATATAAAACTAAGCCAAACAAAAATTTATGGTACGCTTCGCGCAGGGCGCGATCATCAGCATGCGCAGCAATACAGGCATCCGCAAAGTGGCTGACATAGTACATAACTCGTTCCGCTTCGTTTGGCGGGAGTTCTGAACCTTCCATAATTTCGTAGTATACACCTGTTTTTTGGGGCAATCGTTATGGCAGCATCTTTTTCAAGAACTGCCCGGTATAGCTATTGGCAACTTTGGCAACTTGTTCAGGCGTACCTAGCGCAACGACTTGCCCACCCGCACTGCCGCCTTCTGGTCCCATGTCAATAATGTAGTCAGCGTTTTTGATGACGTCGAGGTTGTGCTCAATAATGACCATACTATTCCCAGCATCAACCAGCGCGTGTAGTACCCCAAGCAGCTTATTCACGTCTTCCATATGTAAGCCAGTCGTTGGTTCGTCGAGAATATACAGCGTACGCCCGGTCGGACGACGGGATAGTTCGGTTGCCAGTTTGACGCGCTGTGCCTCACCACCAGACAGCGTAGTTGCAGGTTGCCCGAGGCGGATATAGCCAAGGCCGACGTCAACGAGGGTTTGGAGCTTACGGGCTATGCTTGGAATATTCTCAAAAAACTCTAAGGCTTGCTCGCAGGTCATTTCCAGCACCTCGGCTATTGTTTTGCCCTTGTAGTGAATTTCAAGCGCTTCTCGGTTGTAGCGTTGGCCATGGCAGACTTCGCAGGGCACATAGACATCCGGTAAAAAGTGCATTTCAATTTTAATAATGCCGTCACCAGCACAGTTTTCACAGCGGCCACCCTTAACATTAAAGCTAAACCGTCCCGCACTATAGCCACGCAGTTTCGCTTCAGGCACGCTGGCAAATAGTTCGCGGATGGGGGTAAATAAGCCGGTGTAGGTTGCCGGGTTAGAGCGCGGCGTGCGACCAATTGGACTTTGATCAATAATGATGGCTTTATCGAGCTGCTTGATACCCTCTATATCATCGTGGCGGCCGGGGACTGTGTTGGCCCTGTGTAATCTGGCGAGCAATTCCTTGGCCAAGATATCGTTGATCAGACTGGATTTTCCCGACCCTGAGACGCCGCTCACCACGACCATTTGTCCGAGTGGTATTTCGACATCCACATTGCGCAAATTGTTTTCCCGGGCACCTTTTATGACTAACGACTTACCGTTGCTGGAACGGCGTTTCTTTGGCACAGCGATCGTTTTTCTGCCGCTTAAGTACTGGGCAGTGATACTGTCCTTGATTCGCTGCACTTCGTCAGGAGTGCCGGCCGCAATAACGCTCCCGCCGTGGATGCCGGCCCCCGGTCCAATATCGAGCAGGTAGTCCGCCGTGCGGATAGTGTCTTCATCGTGCTCAACGACAATAACCGTGTTACCTAAATCACGCAGGTGCTTTAAGGTACGAATAAGCCGTTCGTTGTCCCGCTGATGCAAACCAATACTTGGTTCGTCGAGTACATACAGAACACCCATAAGACCAGAGCCGATTTGGGTTGCGAGACGGATACGCTGCGCTTCGCCACCACTTAACGTCGTCGCGCTGCGTAGCAGCGTGAGGTAATTGAGACCGACGTCTTGCAAGAACTGCAGCCGTGCGCCTATCTCTTTCAATATCAAAGTGGCTATCTTTTTCTCAGTATCGTTCAAATTAAGGTGGTTAAACCAATCGAGGGCGTCGTCTATCGATAAGGAGCAGACGTCCATAATCGATTGACCGCCGACTGTAATAGCTAATACTTCAGGCTTCAGCCGCTGACCTTTGCAGGCGTGACACGGTTTTTCCTGCATAAAGCGTTCAATGTCGCGGCGGATAAAGTCACTATCCGTTTCGCGGTGCCGTCGCTCCAGATTTGGCACCACCCCCTCATAGGTTGTTTCAAACGAACGGCCCATGCCCAGACTGACGCGAAATGTTTCACTGCCCGTGCCATACATAATGCGCTGCATGTTTTCAGGACTAATTTCGCTCGTGGGTGCCTGCAAGCTAAAGCCATAGCGTTCGGCGACGGCCTGCAGCTTTTTCATGTACCAGTTATCGACATTAATACGGTTATACGGACGTATAGCGCCCTCAGCTATGGTCAGGCGCCCATTTGGTATCACCAACTCTGGATCAACTTCTAAACGGGAACCAAGCCCCGTACACACCGGACAGGCTCCGTGCGGGCTGTTAAAGCTAAAGGTGCGCGGTTCAAGTTCAGGAATACTCACATCCGGGTGATCAGGACAGGCATACATCAGTGAATAATTTGCAATCGCATTGGTGTCTGCGTTCAAAATATTTAACCGCCCATCGGCTATTTCGAGCGCTTGCTCAACACTCTGCACTAAGCGGGTGCGACTATCTTCATTATTAACTAAGCGGTCAACGACAATTTCTATATTGTGTTTATAGTTCTTGTCGAGCTCGGGAAATTCATCGAGCGCATACACGACCCCATCGACACGCACGCGCGCAAACCCGGCTCGCATATACTGTTCTGGTATATGTTCAAAGGCGCCTTTTTTATCGATCACAACGGGCGCTAAGACCATTAACCGAGCATCGCTCGGTAACGTCATTACCTGATCGACGATGGCGTTCGTGGTCTGCCGGGCTACCGGCTTTCCACAGACCGGACAGTGCGGCGTACCAACACGCGCAAATAACAAGCGCAGATAGTCATAAATTTCGGTCACGGTTGCAACGGTTGAACGTGGGTTGCGGCTCGTCGATTTTTGGTCGATTGAAATAGCAGGACTTAACCCATCTATCTGGTCAACGTCAGGCTTTTCCATCAGTCCCAAGAACTGACGCGCATAAGAGCTGAGACTTTCCACGTAGCGGCGCTGACCTTCGGCATAAATAGTATCAAACGCGAGTGAAGATTTTCCGGATCCGGATAAGCCGGTAATGACAACCAGCTTCTCGCGAGGAATGGTAATATCTATATTTTTGAGGTTGTGTTCACGCGCACCTTTAACAACAATGTTGTCAGCCATACATCTCCCGTTTCAGGAGAGGTATTATACATAAAAATTATGAATAAATCGAGACCTTCTCGCCTTAATCAAGCAGCGGCTTATCGGTCACTATCTGTAATTTACCCATGCCGACAGCCAACCCGTTATTTACGAGGAGCCCGGTATCAATCACCTCAGCAATCGCTTCAGCGTCACTATGCGATAGTGATTCTGTAAATGTCCCCACTACAAACGTTGGTGCGCCCGGTGACTCAACGCGTTGGTTAAAGCCATGGAGACCTTTTTTGCCGAGCTCCGTGTAGAGCGCTACCCGGTCATGGACGACGGCAGGATGCTCGACTGATGCAATGATCGTGCGCCGGTGCCCATTTGAACCAGTCGGTATACTGAGCTGGCTAATTTTGGCTTCAGTGATACATTGACGAGACTTTTTTGCTTCGCGTACGCAGCCGTCTATTGCACCAGCAATACGCATGCCGGTACGCATGCCATGGCTAAATTCTTTCTTGACGAGATGCGGGTCAAGAATTCGCACTTGATGCGCTGTTGGCACCGCGCGTAAACGGGGGATAGAATTATCGCGTTCCAAGGACAAAACGACACCTGCGAGTAACGATGAGCTTTCGGCATCGAGCATGCGATAGGCTTGTAAAATTCGTATACTGCGCCGTTCTTTGCCAGACTGAACAGTGTGACCTCTCATGTCACTGTTATTTCTGCGCGGCATTTTATCTCCTCTCTATTTGTCTCTTACAGCTGTTTTTAGCCTATCCATAAGTTTTCGGAATAGCAAGTCGATGTATCACAACTGGAACATTTTAGACAAATTACAAGCATAAGCTTGTATTAGCATCTTATTGACAATCAGACAATAAAGTGTATATTGCTACACAACTAACAAGCGTTCATACAGGTGTTTGATTTTTTTATACTAGGCTATATACCCGGAACCACTATCCAGATCAGTTTTTGGATGTGGCTCGAATGTGTCTGCCTATGTGCCGCACTTCTCTTGTTGCGACGGCAGCGCCGGTTGGCAGGTACGAAAATGGCGCTCTCAATCACGCAGCTAGATATAGAAGAGGACCAGTTCGAACTTATGCAGCTACGTCGGCAGGTACAATTGATTCGCCATATAACTGCAACTCTTCTAGCACATAGCGCTGAGCTTCACTAAGCTGTTTGCTTTCCGCAAGCTCGCCCAAGCGCGCAAAATAGGTATACAAACGGCTATGCGTAGTACCGTCGGTAAGCTTATGTACGCAATACGCATCCCATGCCGCCCGCTCCTCGCTCGTGAGCTCCTTGGGAAAATTGCGCGCCTTATACAGTGGCAACAAACTTTGTAAGCGACTATCGTGGAAATCAAGCTGGAGCGCTCCTAACTCGCGCGGTTGTGCGCCGCGGACAACGCGCATGAGATCTTTGTCATGGGCATCAAAAAATTTCTCATACAAGCGGCCATCTACCGTATTGGCGTCATCCATCAAACTTGTTTGGGCGCGCTCGCGCACCTCATCTAAGTGCTCTAAGGCAGCGTGTATCTTTTCCGCAAACGGTTGCTGCTGGGCGCGCAGTACGCGCCAATGCTGCTCTACGTCTTCGAGCGACAGTTGTAAGCGCTCTTGGACGGCTGGTTGCTTCATAACCCCCAGCGGCGCCACTGCCGGACAGCGATTGTACTTCACGGTCTTGACGGGTAGCCGTGGCTCAGTACTGTCCCGCTTCCATTTCCAGGCTTCAATGAGCTCTTCAACGGACATGCGTATATATGGCTCGGGGTCGTAACGTAAATCGTAGACCAATGCGCAGTCTTGCTGTTTGTGCGGCGCTAAAAGCACCGCGGCGGTCGTATGGTAGGTTTCGCTTGGATAGCGGCCGGAGGTATATACGAACGGTTTGGCGTTCAGAATTAATTCTTTGACGACCTGTTTTTGGCGGCATCCAAGGAGATATTCGAATAAGTCTTTTTGGGTAGCGCGAATCAGTTGAGCCACGGCAATCGTAGCGTGCACGTCGCTCAGTGCGTCGTGGGCGTGCTGATGATCGAGTTTATTGAGCTTCGTAAGATACTCCAATCGATTTGAGGGTTTGCCATTGGGGGCATATGGCCACTCAATACCCTCTGGACGCAAGGCGCGGGTCATGCGAACGACATCAAGCAAATCCCAGCGACTGCAGCCATTACACCACTGCCATTCATACGGATCGTAAAAATTGCGGTAGTGGATGTAGCGCATAAATTCATCGTCAAAGCGCACCGTGTTGTAGCCCATGAATATGGTGTCGTCTTGGACGACTTCATCATAAAAGTAGTGCAGAAATTCCGCTTCGGTCACGCCATCAGTAATGGTTGCTTGCGGCGTAATGCCGGTAATGAGAACCGCATCAGGGTCAGGTAAGACATCGGGCGTCAGCTTTATGAGTACGTTTACCGGTTCACCGATTGGTTGCAACTCCATATCGGTTCGCTGCCCGGCAAACTGCACAATACGTGCTTCTTTAGGGTTTATGCCGCTTGTTTCCAGGTCATAGAAAAAGAAATTGGCAGCCATAGTAGCTTCCAGTCTATAGGTAATACATACCCGAAGCAACCGTTCAATATGGACAGCGCAATTAGTACACGAAGCTACCGAGCTGTGCGATGGCAATGGTCGCACCAGCGTGTACGTCTTGACGCTCGATTTCGTGGATAATACCCATTTTTTTCATAATGTCACGCAAGCGCTGCACAGCCTCTGGATTTTCAAAGTCCGTCCGGCGCGCAAACTGTTCAATGCGCTGTCCCGTCACCGTAAAACCATCGCCGTCTTTCATGACGGTCCACTGACCCGTCATATCATCCATGGTAATAACCGGTATGCCAGCTTCTTCGGCTTGTTGCTTGGCGGTTTCGCGGGCCGCGTGGACTAATTTCGCGAGTTCATACAGCACTTCTTTCAAACCAGTGCCGGCTTGCGTCGAGATAGCAAACATCGGCGTATGCTTGGGCGCGACCGTTTCAAGCTGCTGCATGAGATCGCGTGTAATTTCCTCGTCTAAGCCTTCAACCTTGTTGAGGGCGATGACTTCCGGCCGGGTGGCGAGTGACGGTTGGTATGCTTCGAGTTCATGTTTCACAGTGCGGTAGGCACTTGCTACATCCTCTTGATAGGCATCGATAAGGTGCAGCAACACTGCCGTGCGTTCCACGTGCCGCAAAAAATCATGTCCTAATCCTTTCCCGCTGGCTGCGCCTTCAATGAGACCGGGAATATCGGCAACCAAGAGCGACGTATCACCCACATCGACGACCCCAAGGTTCGGGGTCAGCGTCGTAAACGGATAGTCAGCAATTTCAGGTCGGGCATTACTTATTCGGCTGAGTAGTGTTGATTTGCCGGCGTTCGGTAATCCGACGAGACCGACATCAGCGATCATTTTGAGCTCGAGGGTGAGATCAAGCGTTTCGCCTTCCTCGCCCTTTTCAGCAAATTTCGGCGCTTGCCGCGTCGAGCTCGTAAAGTGGGCGTTGCCGAAGCCACCGCGCCCCCCAACAGCGACGACTGCTTGCTGACCATCTTCTGTTAAGTCCGCCACCGTTTGACCACTGGCTGTGACCGCGACCGTACCAACGGGAACTGCCACAATGAGGTCGGCGCCACTTTTCCCATGCTTCCGCGATTTCCCGCCACCTTCACCGCTTTCGGCTTTTAGTTCTTTTTGATAGCGAAATTGGGCTAATGTATTTTCGTTACGGCTGGCCAGCAGTATGACATCGCCGCCATTACCGCCATCACCACCGTCAGGACCACCTTTTTGGATGAATTTTTCATGTCGAAAACTCAAGCGGCCATTACCGCCGTCACCCGCTTGTACATGTAAGGTCGTTTTATCTATAAAATGCATACCTATAGTGTATCTGTTTTTTGCGTGTCTTAACAGAGGCGCGGTCACAACCGCGTGTTGCCTGTCTCACGCATGCGTTATTCCAGACAGTGCAACAATCCAATAGGTGCACAACTATATGTGAGCAGGCTTGCGTCAGCCTCGTGTATCATATACCCTATGGGGGTATTTGGAGTACACTCACTGATGCAGCACGACATCCATGACCCCGAGCATATGCCGACTTCCCACGAAGCCAACACTTCGTCGCGTATGGCGCTCAGTGCCACGCTCCACTGTTTAAGTGGCTGTGCAATCGGCGAGATACTCGGCGTCACGATTGGCACGCACATTGGCTTCGCGCCCCATCAGACCGTACTACTTGCAGCCATACTTTCGTTTGTATCAGGCTACACCGTTTCAACCTGGCCGCTTGTAAAAATAGGACTGGGATTTCGAAAGGCGCTGCGATTGGTGGTAGCAGCTGACACCGTATCAATTCTCGCTATGACAATTGCTGACAATATTCTGATTTTGCTCATTCCGGGGGCTATGAATAAAAACCTCAGCCATCCGGTGTATTGGATCAGCCGTGTCCTGTCTCTATCCGCAGCTTTTTTGGCAGCCTACCCGGTAAACGCATACTTGTTACGCCGCGGCAAAGGACACGCTCTAACCCATCAGTATCACCACGGACATAATCACTAAGGAGCTCGTATGCAGTATGGCTATTACAATAACAAACCGGCAGTCGTCAGCCGATTAAACCGTATCGAAGGACAAGTACGCGGTATCGCCAACATGGTACGCGAAGACAAATACTGCATTGATATTCTGACGCAAATTTCTGCCGCCCAAGCGGCACTCGACAAAGTAGCGCTCGCACTTATGCACGATCACGCCACGCACTGCATGGTGCAGGTCAATGGTGTGGAAGAACAATCCAAAAAAGCCGATGAATTAGTCGGCGCTATAAGTCGGCTACTTTCGCGCTAGCACAGTAATACGTACGGTACAATGTACGTATGAAACAGCTGTATTTCGCGACGACGAATCACCAAAAAATTCAAATTGCTCGCACGGTCTGTCAAGGAACAGATATAACCATACAGCCCGTTTCCTTAGATATTGACGAAATTCAGGGCGAAGATGCTGATACTATTATTCGCGATAAAGTTCGGCGTGCGCACGAACTACTCAACGAGCCAGTTCTAGTGAGCGATGATACCTGGAATATTCATGCCCTTAAGGGCTTTCCCGGTCCCTATATGAAATCAATCAACCACTGGTTTACGCCTGAAGATTTTATACGCCTACTGCATGGTTTCACTGATAGGCGGGTCACACTCCACCAATACCTTGCGTATACAGACGGTCACCTAACAAAGGTTTTTTGTAACAATTTAGAGGGACACATGCTAACTGAGGCGCGCGGCACAAGCCAAACCTCTCCCAACATGACGGTAACTGCGCTCGATTTCGATAACGGTAAATCAATTGCGGAAGTCTTCGCACAAGGTCCCACAGCTTTAGAAGCGCGCTATGCCAAGCGTGAACACGTATGGACCACGTTTATTCGGTGGTATCAGACCCTAGCCTAACGCTATATTGAGTAATTCTTTTCGCAACCACAACCTGTCAGTTTCAGATACTACGCCCGTGAATGTCACGTTAAGCAGTGCGTGCAGTTTGCCTTGGGCTATTAAACTGTCAGAAACAAAATAACTTTTGCCGTCAAACAAGCTAATAATATTCACCGCCCAATCCGCGTCGAGTGCACTCATTGTCTGACATATGACTGTTTGGTTCTGAATGGCAAACATGCGACCGTCCCACAGCGTTAATTGTCCTATCGTTCGCGGAAGTGCCGGTGCTTCTTCCATCGTCTTTGTGTCGTGTAAAAGAGCACTCGTAACGTTTGTCGTTATAGCCTCCTGACATTCACGGAAATATCGTGCGGCAAAATCGTCAGGCACCTGCGCAATGTCCATCAGGCGCCGATACGCCTGCCGATCTCTCTCTGTTGTCACTGACGCTTGGAGGTTTAATGTGTTATCTAAAATACCGGCTGCCAATAAGGTCGCAACCGCTGGTGACATTCGGTCAAGCATACCGGCTGCAACCCAGCGCTCGTAAATTTTTGTGCATGCGGCACCAATAAATTCAATGTCTGCCTTGACATACGGTCTGGCACGCCAATATTCTTCCTGACCTGGATGATGGTCAATAACCTCAACCAGCGTACCTTGAGAAACAAGTGGGTCAAAGCCCGACTCTTTAGATATATCAACCACAATAACGGAGTCAGTATCCCGTGGCGTATACGGTGTAAGGTGCGCATCGAGGGCGCGAAAACTAGCAGGGATACTTTCGTTGAGCGGCGCACTGCTTGCGGCGTATGCCGGCTCGCCACATGCGTTTAGTAAAGCAGCTTCAGCAATACAGCTGGCGTAAGCGTCAATATCGATATAGGCAGCGCCGGCACTTACAACAAACATGCTGCCATAATACCAAATGCACACAACGCGTGACGTATGTAATACGCCTAGTGGTAGATGTAGTGCGGGAAGGTAGAGGCTGAGACCCAGCCGCTATAGCCGACTCGACCCCACCCAGCAATACCGTTCATGTCGGAGTACTTAATTTGCGTACCGTCAGCTGAGACTGCTTCTACAATTGCCACGTGCCCATCATAGCCGTATGGCGTTTGGGCTATAGCACCAGCCCGAGGTACCGAGCTGACTGTCCAGCCTTCAGCTGCAGCATAGTACGCCCAGGTGTTGGCGTTTCCCCAGTTGTTTGGCACTGCGATTCGTGACGCAACATACCACGTACAGTAACCGTAATCGTAGCCGTTGCCTCCGTACTGCGGGACAAAACCCCAAGCAATGGTAGCGCCGACACCATAGCTGCTGTATGAATAGGTGGGTGCAGCCACAATAGAACCATCGGGGATAAGGATTACTTCTCCCACTTTAAGTCCTGAAATTTCAGCATCATTAAATGCCGTAATTTTCGCTGCATCAGATTTGTATTTTGCAGCCAAACTTGCCGCCGTATCGCCTGCCTTCACTGTGTACACTATGCCATTCCAGCCGGTCGGTGGCACGACAAGGTGGTCACCAACAGTTACCGCATCACCGCTCAGCCCATTGGACCAGCGTACGCTATTAGAACTAACGCCTAGCTTTGCTGCAATACTAGATATAGTATCGCCAGATTGTACCGTGTAATGTTGGATGTCGGCGCGCGATTTCAGTGGCGTCGTGAACACCTGCGGCTTTGTGGCAACACTATCGCTGGAACTTGCCATAGCAAGCAGCGCGTGATCAGTTTGAGCCTGGCTAATAACGGAAGGCTTTTCGGGTACGGAAGTTACATCGGCAACCGTTGCCGCGACATCAGCAGATGAAAGCTGATCGAGCGGGTTGGCAGCCGTTACTGGCGTAGTATTAGAAGACAACAAGGCGGGTGCGGCAGCAGTTTTATTGCCATTGCCCCCAAGCACCACAAACCCAACGCCGGCGATTACTGCCAAATTCGCAACGATAACGACCGTGCGAATAAGGCGTCGGCGGGCGCGTTTTGTATGAAATTTGCTCTGTAGTTCGTCTACGATCTTAGCTGGCTGCACGGGCTGTGCGGCAGCTAAACGATCATACACAGTGCGAGTGGTAGTACTAATACAATCTCCTTCTCGTAAAACTGACGTTCCCGGCACGCCGGGAACATGGTTTACATCAACATTTTAGCAAATATAGTCGCTATGGCAAGTCTTTGGCGGACGTGTCACCCCTGTAAATGACGGCTTTTAGTTGCTTTGTGGGCATAATTTATGGCAGTATTTTGCAACATTTGCTTGATGATCCTGCAAGGTGGTCGCGTAGTGCGTCGTGCCGTCGTCACCAGTAACAAAGTATAGCCAGTCGGTATTTGCCGGATGCGCTACGGCAGCCAGTGAACTTTCACTTACTGTGCTGATGGGCGACGGGGGCAACCCCGGGTGTGAGGTTGTATCATAGGCATCATAGTTCTGCCCGGGATTAAGCTTCGCCATTGTTTGCGAGTAGAAATAGGTAACGTCTGATCCGAGCGGCATATTGCTATGAAATCGCTTAAGGAATACTTGCGCAACCTGAGGCTTATCGGTGGGATTTGACACTTCTTGCTCAACGATCGACGCCACAATAATACCTTGGTATGGGCTTAAGCCCTCCGAAGCAAACGCCGCTTGCATATCCGGGGTCAACTTCTTGCCCATTTCCACAAGTGATTCGCGCACAATTACGGAAGGATCGGTATCCGCACTTTTGAAATAAGTATCAGGGTACAGCAAACCTTCAAGTGTCGTGATGTTTGCCGGCTTGAACGCTAGCACGGGAACATCACTATATTGATCAGGCTGTAGCGCTTTATCGACGGCAGCTGGCGTAAATCCGCTGTTTATCATGGCAGCGCGCACTTGATCGAGGCGCGTACCAGGTACAATCGTTACTTTTTGCGTCGATACTTGACCTTTCGTCAAAGTACCAACTATTGTTGGCACATCTTGATCGGGCGCTAAGGCATAGGTGCCTGCCTGGAGTTGATTTGCCAGTTCTTTGCTATGTACATACCATTCAAATGCCCAATCGCTTTTGATGAGACGCTTACTATGTAGCAAGGCGGCAATCTGTTTAACACTCGCGCCACTTTGTACGGTAATGATTTGCGTTTGCGGACTCGAACTGACCGGCTTCAAATTGGCATAGTAAGCTTGGCGAATTCCGATCGTTGCGGCCACAATAATGACAAGAAGTATGACTGCAAGACCTATGAGTCGTTTAGGGATTCGGCTGACACGTCCAGATTGTGCTTTATATACGGCCATTAGTTCGCAGTACCTCCAAGGTAATCTTCTAATATATAGGCGGCGCTTAGCGCGTCAATATCCTCTCTAGTATACCCTTTTCTCCGTGCTCGTAGCTCTTCTTCTGCTTTGACTGAGGTAGCCGCTTCGTCTTGCCATACGCACGAAATCGTCATAGCTGACTGTAGCTGCTCGACAAAGCTACGGACATAGGAAGTTTGGGGCGTGTCGTCTCCTGCTAAATTGCGCGGTAGACCAACGACTATCGTGTCGACATTAAGTTCATGCAGTAAACGCTCTAATGTCGAGACGAATACATCGTCATTTGGCAGGGTGGTGAGTGGCGATGCAATCCTTGCTTCTCGTGACGCCAAGGCTACGCCAATGCGTTTTTCACCCACATCTAATGCCAGTACTGAGTTATGGGTTGTTGGCATTGACTGTATTGGTAGGCTTGGCAATAGTTACCGTTATTTTACTAGTATTTGATGGCACGTTGGTCACCCAGAACGGACTCAAATTGACCGTGACATCAGTAACCCCAGGATTACTCTTTATGGCCGACTGTACATCCCCACTCTTCTTGCCAGCGGCAGTCTGTTTAATTTGGTCAACATTAAGGGCAGAGCCAACAAGACCAGTGGTTTGCAAGTTAAGCTGAGCTGTGGTTGCCGTGCTGTTGTTGACTGATATGTTTGCAGTACTGAGTCCGTCATTTAAGATACTCTGTTTTGAAGTATCTATCTGGCTCTTAATTTGGTTCGCAAGCAGCGTTTTAAGGTCGTTTACCTGTGCCCCAAGCATTGTATAGGTCACCGCTTCAGTAACCGTCACATTGTCAGCCGCATCACCAACATTTGCGCTTGTCGTGGTCGTAGGAGTGCCTGCGTTAAATGTCGCCGTAATCGCGTAGTAGCCATCTTGCTGTAACTGATTTTGCAGACTCTGTTTTACCGATGGATCAGTCGTATTGATCTTCGCCTTTGCACCGTCTATATCGCTTTGCGTCACCACTTTGACGATGTCATCCGTTCCCCCGGAAACACCATTTGCGGCACTGACCGTAATACTACTCGCGTCATAGCTACCATCGCTTGATGGAGCTAAATTAAATGTTACATTCGCATTTTGATTGTAAGTGCTACCTGCTTTCATAGCAGTAATCGTTGTGGTTCCATAAAAACTACAGCCATTACTGAAAGAAGGATTACTCAAAGATGCATTGCTTTGCGTGATGTAGGTTAGTCCATTTGTACTGAGTCCAGTCCCTGCAGGAACTACTTGTTGACCATTCACTTTAGAACA
>DASTAH010000026.1:0-13331 GCA_035712845.1 Saccharimonadales bacterium (SeqCode) | reverse complement strand
TTTATTGGCAAAGTTCCGCGCACCTACCAGCTTGCTCTCGTCATATGGACGGTTGTTGCCTGCTGACTCTACGCTGATTATGCCCATCCGGAATGCATCAGCGCCAAATTGCTGTACTTTCTCGATGGGATTTATAACGTTCCCTTTACTCTTGCTCATTTTTTGCCCATGCTCGTCTTGGATGAGGCCATGCAGGTAAACATCTTTAAACGGCGATTTGCCGGTTATATAGAGTCCGAACATGAGCATGCGCGATACCCACGGATACAGAATATCTGCGCCCGTTTCCATGACCGACAAGGGATAATAGGTTTTGAAGTCATGACCGTCTGGATACCCGAGGGTGGCATAGGGCCATGAGCTACTGGAGAACCAGGTATCAAACACGTCGGGGTCACGGCGATACGTTTTTCCATTAACGGTTATCAGTTCTTGATCGACCCGTTCGTCATATATCCAGTCGTCGGCATCTTCAAGATTCTGGAACGCCGGTATAGGAATACCCCACGCAATTTGGCGGCTGATATTCCAGTCCTTGAGGTTTTCTAAGTACGTAATAAGCTGCGCTTGTTTATTGGCCGGGTAAAAGGCTACTGCGCCGTTCTTTAGTTCGCTGATAGCCTTCGCAGCGAGCGGCTGCATGTCGATAAACCACTGGTCGCGCAGGAGCGGTTCAATGACAGTATCGCATTTGTAGCAATGGCCTACGTTATGCGTGATAGCTTCTGTGTTGGTCAGGAGACCCAGACTCTCGAGGTCTTGCGCGATTTTTGCTCTAGCATCAACTGTCTTTAGACCAGCGTACGGATCTGGAGCGTCGTGTCCGATAGTCCCCTCGTGAGTTATGACGGTCACGGACGGCAGATCGTGTCGCTTCCCTATTTCATAATCGTTTGGATCGTGCGCAGGCGTCACTTTAACGGCACCCGTCCCGTATTCTGTATCGACGAATTCATCAGCAACGATAGGTATTTCGCGCTGCGTGAGGGGTAATTTAACAGTTTTACCGATATATGCTTTGTATCGCTCATCGTTTGGATGAACGGCGACTGCGGTATCTCCCAGCATAGTTTCGGGGCGTGTCGTGGCAACGGTTATCGTACCGCTGCCGTCAACCAAGGGATATGTGATATACCAGAGTGTTCCCTGCTCTTCCTTGTGTATCACTTCGATGTCTGCAAATGCAGTACCGTGAAATGTACAAAAGTTTACAAGCCGTTCACCTCTGTAAATAAGGCCTTCATCCCACATTTTCTTGAACGTAGCGTAGGCGCGCTGCACGATTGTATCGTCGAGGGTGAACGTATAGTGTTGCCAATCAACACTTGCACCTAAGGTTCGTATTTGGTTTTCAAAATTATCTCTGTTTTGCGCCACGAATTCCCAAATCTGTTGGTACAGTTCTTCACGTGAAAAGTCAAAGCGGCTCTTTCCTTCTTTTGCGAGCTGTCGTTCATACACAACCTGGGTTTCAAAACCTGCATGGTCTGCTCCCGGAACGAACAGAACGTTATCGCCTTTGAGGCGATGGTAGCGGATTAATACATCTTCAATTGCTAAAGTGAGACCATGCCCGAGGTGGAGGTTACCATTGGCGTTTGGCGGCGGTATTACGATGCTGTACGGATGACCAGTGCCGCTGGGTTGAAAAGCGGCACTTTTCTCCCAAAGCGCGTAGATATCTGCTTCGTATTCGCTCGGTTGATAAGCTTTTGGTAATTTCATACGACTCCCATCATATCACCTCTGTAACCTAAGGGAAAATTGTCGTGATTTTTCACGTGAAAATGCTGCGTAAACCTTACATGCTGAGGTTTGGTGCAATATCAAGGGTGAAGGGATCAGCAGTTGGTTGGTTACGCATGGCTTTGAAACAACCAAGCGTTGCAATCATCGCGCCGTTATCGGTGCACAGTTTGAAATCTGGATATTCGATAGGGAGAGGTAATGCTTCGGAGAGTTGACGGCGTAGCTCTGCGCTGGCAGCGACCCCACCGGCAATAACGACGCTGTGTGGCTGGAACTCGTCGTAGGCCCGGCGAGCCTTCTCGACAATAGTTTCTATGGCGGTACATTGAAAGCTTGCCGCAATGTTGGTCTTTTGAGCGTCAGAGAGCCGCTCTGGCAGCTTCGTGGACGGGAAGTCGAATCGTTCACCAATTTCAGCCTGCGCCTGCCGTAAAACAGCAGTTTTTAGGCCAGAAAACGAAAAGTTGTAGCCAGGCATCTTCGCCTTTGGAAATTTATACTTGTGTATGTCTCCCGCTTCAGCTGCTTTTGACACTGATGGACCGCCGGGGTAGGGAAGACCAAGAATCTTTGCTACCTTATCAAACGCTTCGCCGATCGCATCATCTTGTGTGACGCCAAGCAACGTGTAGCTAAAGTGATCTTGGAATAAGACGAGCTGACTATGACCGCCGGAAACAATGATGGCAAGCATAGGAAATTTTGGCTGCGTGGTGCGCATTACGTAGCCGGGCAGGGAAGTGGAGGTTAAAAAGTTGGCGTACACATGACCTTCTACATGGTTTATGGCGTACAACGGTTTATTGTGGGCAATTGCCAAAGTCCGCGCGGTGAGTACTCCAATAAGCAAGCTGCCGCCAAGACCAGCTCCGTACGTAACAGCTATCCCGTCTATATCGTCCCAATCACACTGGGCTACCTCTAGAGATTCTGTAATGACGGGCAAAATGGCCTCAATATGACTTCGGGCAGCCACCTCTGGGACCACGCCGCCAAATTTAACATGTAAGTCCATGCTGGAGGCTATAACGTTTGAATGCATGTGCTGACCATCTTCCACGACGGCGGCTGCAGTCTCATCACAACTTGTTTCAATCCCAAGAATTTTCACCATATCAGCATACCATGGTCAACAGGGTAGAGATATATTGTATATGCTAAATATTGACGAATTGCAAAATATTTGCTATAATAGTGTCAAAATTACATACGAAAGGATTGCTCCCAAGCAAACTATCTCATGGCCGAATATATTCCTAAACACATGGCTCCTACTGAATCACCTATAAATCCTTACGAACAATTACAGGATGTAATGGCTCCTATGGTAGCAGAACATACCGGCGGATCACAGCCTGATAAAAGCGCCGAGGAACTCGCTGATAGTTACCTACTTGCGAAAGCAGATGGTAATGAAACGCAGCATGAAGCACATGCTGACGTTGAGCCTTATGCTGATGAATATGGTCAGCAACTTATCGCCAAGAACATTGCAATTGCCAAGGGTACGGCAAGAAACAACATTTCTGAAGCTAAGCAGCACATCGCTTTGCTGCAAAAACGGCTTGAGAGTGGAGCACTGACAAAGAAGTTAGAAGACGAAACTCGTGCTCAAATTTCCGAGCTTAAGTCTTCAATCGATGCCCAGAAAGCCGCACGCAATCAACAGGTACGTACGTTGAAACAGACGCAAAGGGAAGAAGCTGACCGTTTGCATACTGTTGTACGAACAGCAGCCGAACACCGAATCAAAAAGAATGAAGAATTAAGTGATGTATACGATTTCTGGAATTTTAACGATGACACTGCGCGCTCAGTGGGCGCTGCAACGCCCGAACTACCGGCGCAAGCTGAGGTGGAAGAACAACCGAATCATGACGCTGTAGCTCCTGACACAGAGGTAGTCACACCGGTTGAGCCAGTAGACGAAGCGTCAGACAATGCTGATGTTATTATCAATGACAATGACGGTGAGCAGGCTAGTGGTGAGCACGCTGAAGACAACGAGACTCCTGAACAGAACCACACCTTCCATTTTGATATAGGTCGTGCCGAGTGGTCGGAGCGGGGCTTAGAAGAAAGCAGTATTCGCGTGCTCAGCAATAAAGAAGCTGCGCTGTTTGCGGTAACCGCAGCTCTTGGTGACGGCAAAGACGGTAAGCTGGCAGACATTATTAATACAGAAATTGACGCCTACTTTACAGGGCTCGAAGAACCCGTGACGAGTGCAACAGTAGAAGGTCATATACGGGAAGCACTTCTCGGCGCCTCTAAAAGGGTTGATACAGAGCTTGACGACGACTCCAAAGATGCAGCCTTCAGTATTGTTAAGGCCTTTGTAGATAGCGATGGTACGCAGAAACTTGCCTTTTACAACACTCCTGAGAAACAGACCAAGATCTACATGCGTGACCCGAGTGGTAATTTCATAAGCCTCGGCTCTCAATTTGGCATTCGAGACTTTCCAGAAAACAGTCGTGTGCTAATTGCAGCAAACACAGTGAATGGAACAGTAGTAAGCCGTGCTATGGAATCACCTGAACCACAACGCGTGGCTGATATCGTACTCGAAAAGAGCAATGAACAGTTGGGTAAGGAACAGGATAAGGCAGTACTTGCCATTGATAATGAAGCCGTAGCGGCAGACGAACCAAAGCCAGACCAACCTGACAAGCGTGATCAAGACGTCGATACAATCCTACCAGCGCCTGTTGATGAAGCTGACGATAAGAATGACCGTGACCCCCTAGCGGATGTTACATACAACGCTGAAGAAGATGGTTCACTCGTAGGCAAAGAATGGGTTGATGAACATGGATACCTCAACCGGGTACAGTCTGTCGACAAAGAAGGTCGTGTAGCTGTTCAACGTTTACAACGTATGGATGGTCGTCGCATGGATGCCAAAGAGGGTGACCGATACGGACGGAAACTACGTCGCCAATTAACATATGGCGCTGACATTAATGATGTGTTCCGCGATATCACTGCCTGGAATAATGGTGGAGAGAATGCCAAACTTGGTACTCGCGCACATGCCAATCTATATGATGAGAAAGTAATTGCAAAATATACTAAAAAGACCGATACAGTACCAACGGATGATGAAGAAAAGGCTTCTCCAGATGCCAATGCCCGAGCTCGCCGCCTTGGTAAACGCGTCATAGAGACAGTTAAAAATGGTCAATTGAAAGTACGTGAAACAAGCCGAAAAGTCCGAAACAACCGTCTTGAAACACGTGAAGACGAACAAGCTGACCAAGACTCCAAATCTTCTGTCACGCGGCGTGCACGCCGCCTTGGCTCAGTTGCTACGAGCCGCACCATCGAGCTCATAAACAGGAAGCGTCGCCAGACCCAAGCCTCAGAATCAGAAAATGAGGACGACGATGAGGTAGTAGAGCCAGTTATTGCTTATAGGCGTCGCTCAGCTCCAAAACCTCAAAATGAGGACGACGATACCCAATCAACGCCGACTAACGTCTAATTGTCCCATATTCTTAATCCGTAAACGTGCTGCAGTATACTGGTAGCTATGAGTCTACGTTCAGTTGTTAAGAAATTATTACCTACCCAGCTATTTACTGTCGTAGAGCCAGTCGGGCATCTCACAGAAGCAGTGGTGCTCAACACTCTCAACGGTTTTCCAAGTCATGGTCTCAAGGTTATTGGGGTCACGGGTACGAACGGTAAAACATCAACCTCGTTTCTTATTCACCGTATGCTAGTTGATGCCGGATATAAGGCAGGCTTGATGACTACGGTAGCTTACGGAGTAGGTACTGATATTCACGAGCAGATGGAGCACATGACAAGCGTTGATGTGCCGACACTCATGAAGCGGATGAAGTATATGAAAGCGCAAGGTGCTGAGTGGCTTGTGCTGGAGACGACAAGTCATGCCTTGGCGCAGTACCGTGTATGGGGCGTGCCGTATAGCGTGGCGGTATTTACAAACCTTACGCATGAACACCTTGATTACCATAAAACATTTGAGCGGTATCGTGACGCAAAGCGCAAACTATTTCAAATGACTAACAAAAACAGCAAAGGCTTACGGATTGGCATAGTAAATGCTGATGATCCCAATGCTGAGTACTTTGCGGGAGATGTGCAGCACCCAATCAGGTATGGCATCAAGTACGGCGACGTTCGGGCGGTCGATGTTGTTACCGCGCCATCCGGCGTAAGCTATAGGGCACACGTTGAAGGAGAAGAGTACGACATACACTGTCATTTGCCTGGCACCTTCAATGTATATAACTCATTAGCAGCTGTGTGCGTTGGTCGGGCTATCGGCCTTAGCAAGTCGCAGATAGAGCAGGGCATTGCTGCACTCGCTGGTGTCGAAGGACGTATGACCCGTATCGATGAAGGGCAGGATTTTGATGTCATTGTAGATTATGCGCATACACCTGACAGTTTCGAAAAGCTGTTTAAAGATCTTAAGCCAGTCGTTAAGGGTAAGTTAATTTGCATGTTTGGCAGTGCGGGTAGACGTGACGAAGCAAAACGCGCCGTGCAGGGTGAACTAGCCGGACAGTACTGCGATGAAGTGGTGGTCACTGAAGAAGATGACCGCGATATTGATGGCCTGGAAATAATGAATCAAATTGCGAGTGGGGCTGAGAAGGCAGGGAAGGTGCTTGAACAAAACTTGTTCCTGGTGCATGACCGTACTGAAGCAATACAATTTGCCGTGGGTCGCGCGCGCAAAGGCGATACTGTGCTCTTGCTTGGTAAGGGGCACGAGAAAGATATATTGCGTAACGGGCCACGAGCAGCAGAATTACGTCACTTACAACAAGATGACCATAACCCAGATAGGGTAGTGGAATTTCCCTGGGATGAGATTGGTACGGCGCACAAAGCCGTTAAGCAAGTCCTGAATACGTAATTTATTGGTTATCTAAGGTTAACGTCGTACATCGTATGTAGCCGCCACCTTTTGCGAGTTCAGTAATTGCTGGTGTGATTGTTTTAAGACCTTTGGCTTCAATGGCTGCCTTCAGTTCAGGCGCTCGAGCACTCATGATTACCGTTTCGCCGGTACTTACAAGATTACAGGCAAAGCCGTCAGTAGCTTCCGTAAACGATACCTCAATCTTTTCTAAGGGGAGTGCCCGGATTTTTTCTTGGCTTTCTGGTGTAAAGGCGCCGGGGCACCAGGCAATAAGCGACGGACTTAATACCGACAAGGCAAGGTCAATGTCATAAAAAAAGCTATCAGGCCACCCGCTCACAGAGTTAATGATAGGCTGATTATTTTGATCAACGGCCGGTATGGTTTGCAAACCAATCACCTCATAGCCCAATTGTTCTGCGAGAAAATCGTGCATGAGCGGATCAGTTCGGTATACGCTGCCACAGAATAAATAGTTACCACAGGGGAGCGCATCACCTTGCCCACTAAACCGATACGGTGCTTTGATGGTTTCGTAACCCATATCCGTCAGTATTTTTTCTGCATGCGGTTGTTCAGCGCGGCGCATATTGGGTAAATACGAAAGTACTACCGTATTGCCACGCACCAGACCCCAATTAGCGGTATAGACCCCATCCTGGCAGTTTTCTGGTTCAGCTACACGTGTAACGGTAACCCCCGCACTTTCTAAGTCTGCCTGAATAGTTGCGAGCTCGGCGGTCGCTCCGTCTCGCTGCACAGCAACAGAAGAGTCCATATAGGGGTTTATGGCATACTGGTCGCTGAAATATGCAGCTCCCGACATAATGACGGAGGTATTGATCATACGTTACTTGAAATTAAGTATACATAAACTAATCTAAAAACAAGGTGTAGAGCTGAAAGTTACAACGATAGTTAATACCTCAACTGTATTTATCGACCATAAAGAGTGAAAAATAACATATTTGTGAACTTTGACATAATTACATAAAAAATGTTATAATTATTATGTATGCATAACCGGTATCCAACAAGTGGTGAGGATAAGGTTCCCGCACTTCAAGCGACGGGTCCTCGTTTTAATTTGTCGCAACCTGCCATGAGAAACAGGGATACCATTATTGAAAATGCTGGCAGTCGCTTTCGACTTATACAATATGATGTCGAACCATCTCGTCATAATTTATTTTTGGCACTTCTTAATAAAAAGCTCATTTTAGGTGAGTACCTTTCGTCTACGAATACTCGAAGTGCGATTTTCTCAGTTCCATTGGATGCTCGACCTCTTGCGTTTGAAGTAGGAACATCACGCCAAGGCGAATTTACCTACGGTGATTCACGACTATTTAGCGAACTTGGAGGGCTGTTGGCTATTACCGCCCGTGTAACTAACGGTATGGTGTTGCCAAGTGGGTCCATAAGCAGATCGGTTGCATTTGTAGATTTTACACGGCCTGATGAGCATAACCTTTACTTAGTACCTGGTGTAGAACGGATCTTTAATCAGGGAAGCGCGCAAAACCTAAGCTATTACATAGACAATCTTAGTAGGTTTAATGAAATGGGAAAGCGTTTTGATGCACAAGCCGCCGCACATTTTACTGAAGGGTTTGTTAAGGTTATGTCCAAAGATAACTAAGCAAGTATTGAATCATGAAAATGGGTGAGCAAATATCTGGTGATAAGGAACTTGTACGTATTAAGGCGTTTCAAGAACAGCTTGCTAATGTAGACACTGTCCAGCCTCACGAAGTTCATCTTGATTTTGAAGGTGAAGATAAACCCGTAGATGCGTTGATGCAAAAGTTTATGACCTATGAAGTAAGGGCAGAGCCTACTGTTTACATAAGTCCAAGCAAGCTATCTGTTCCAATTGAAGGACCGCTCTATTTTACACCAAGAATTGCAAGGGGAAGCAGACATTCAGCACATGGTGTATTTTTTGGCGACCTAATACTTGGTGACGGTGGTTCGATTAGCGTGGCAGTAAAGCCTCACGAAAACAAACCAACCGAGTCATGCTTGCGTGAACACTACAATAATGAGGCAGTTCGACAGCTAGGCATTGATAGTCTTACGCCTGTTGGCATCTTTCTTCAATTTGGTAAACCTGCATATTCGTTTACAGAGCTGGACCGATCATTATCGACACTAGATTCAATCGATTGGACAAGTTTTTTTGCCGACAGAGATAAGAACCCTGGTATGGCAGAAATATGGCAACGCGTTGCACGCCAAATGGCACTTATACATTCCCTAGGTAGCCTTGCGCATGGTGACATGGCGGCGAGAAATATTGCTACTACCAACCAGGGCAATGTCTTTTTTATTGACTGGGAACGAGCCTTTATTAGTATTAAGCAGCCTCGCGATGCAGAAGTACGATATGGTCTGTCTCATCCTGATGTTGCAAGTTTGCTTGAGTCGCTTTGGATGCCTACCCATGATGATTTTAAGGCGGGAATTGGTTTATTTTACGGCCATAGTGAATCAGAAGTATGGAATGCATTTCGTACTTTATTTCTCGATGAATATATTTCTTGTCGACGCGATTATGCTGCGCAATCTGGCAAACACTCACAAACCAACATAACCATTACCGGTGAAGAGCTTGAAGTTTTAGAGCGCTCATTGCGAGACGATGTGGCAATGTATGCAGCGCATTTAGGGTCAACTGCGCTGCGGTTAGGTAAAAGGGACTGTCGATAAATCTTCCAACTTGACAGGGTTATACCAGGTCTCGTATATTGAAAGCTGAAAATTAGCACTCTAACTATCACAGTGCTAATTCAATTAACCTAACAGGAGGAACAGACTGATATGAGTACCCCATTACAGCCGCTGGGCGACTATGTGGTCGCGCAAGCTGAAGAGGCGCCAACCAAAACTGCAAGTGGCATATTGTTGACTGCCAGTGCAACTGAAAAGCCTAAAACTGCCAAAGTCCTCGCCGTCGGCAAGGACGTAAAGCAAATCAAGGTAGGTGATAGCATAATTTTCAAACCCTACGCCACGACAGAAGTAAAACTGAACTTCGGTAAAGACGAGTACGTACTTGTTAAAGAAGAAGATATTGTAGCAACGGTTAAGTAGGAGGCACTATGTCAAAAAAAGTATTTTATGATGATGATGCTCGACGCCGTGTATTAGCCGGCGCAGAGATACTGTACAACGCAGTTAAAACTACCATGGGTCCAAAGGGTCGTAACGTAGTTATAAGCAAGAGCTATGGTAACCCAACGGTAACACATGATGGCGTGACCGTCGCGAAAGGAGTTGAGCTTGCAGACGTCGATGATGAGACGTTAGGTCAAAAAGTTGGTGCCGAGCTCATCAAGCAGGCAGCGAGCAAGATGAACGATGTTGCCGGTGATGGAACCACCACGGTGACGGTATTGACCTACCACATCTTGAACGAAGCCAATAAGCTCATCGCTGCGGGGCATAATCCAATGCTTCTCCGAAAAGGCCTTGAAGCAGCAGCACAAACAGTCATTGCACAGCTTGGCACCTTGGCTGAAGACATTCAGGGGAAGAAGAGCCGTGTTGCCGAAGTCGCAACTATTTCCGCGGGTGATGCCGAAATTGGGAGCCTCATCGCCGATGTCATGGATGAGATTGGTAAAGATGGTGTTGTTTCCGTTGAAGAGGGTCAAGGTTTGGCGCTCGAAAAGGAAGTAGTGGAAGGTTTTACCTTTGACCGCGGATTTGTCAGTCCATACATGGTGACCGATACGGCCCGCATGGAAGCTGTATATGATCGCCCTGCAGTTGTTATCACGGACAAGAAAATTAGCTCCATCCAGGAATTCTTGCCACTTCTTGAAAAACTCGTCCAGGCCGGCAAAAAAGATCTCGTTCTTGTTGCTGAAGATGTTGAAGGAGACGCTCTTGGTAACTTAGTCCTCAACCGACTGAAAGGCGTATTCAACACCGTTGCCATTAAGGCGCCAGCGTTTGGTGACCGCCGAAAAGACATCCTGAACGATATCGCTATTTTGACCGGTGGTGATGTTATCAGCGAAGACCGCGGTATGACCTTTGAAAACGTTGAGCTCGATGTTGTTGGTACGGCCCGCAAAGTAATTGTCACAAAAGATGACACCACGATTATTGAAGGAGCAGGTGCTTCTGCAGAAGTTGAAGCCCGCATCAAACAAATTAACGCGCAGATTGCAGCTGCTACAAGCGAATACGACAAGGAAAATCTTGAGAAACGTCGTGCGGCTCTGCAGGGTAAAGTAGCGGTCATTAAGGTTGGTGGCGCAACAGAGACCGAAATTGAAGAAAAGAAGTTTCGTGTTGATGATGCGGTTGCAGCTGTAAAAGCAGCATTAGACGAAGGAATTGTACCGGGTGGTGGGGTAACGCTGATTAATCTTTCCGCTTCAGTTGCTGTATCGAACGATGACGATAGTTCCGTATCGGCTGGCAAACAATTGCTCGTCAAAGCACTGGAACAACCATTCCGAATCCTGCTCACCAATGCTGGCCTCAATGCTGATGAGTGGTTACCGCAAGTAAAGAGCGGTAAGGCTGGACATGGTGTCAATGTGAACGACCCGAGCAAGCTTGTCGATCTTAAAGCCTCAGGCGTGGTTGATCCAGCGCGCGTTACGAAAGAAGCCATCCAAAACGCAGCTTCAATTGCTGGTACGGCTATGACTATGGGCGCACTCGTCGTCGATGTGCCTGAGCCAAAAGCTGCAGCTGGCGGCGCACCCGATATGGGTGGCATGGGGATGATGTAGCCGTACACCCATCCGGTGTCCTGCACTCGTTTCCCGGTACGTGAAACCTCCGCGAAGACGGGATAAATACAGCCTTGGAATATATCTGAGGCTGTATTTTATTTTCCGGGATACGCTGGTTATGGTTGTGGCGGTGTTGGCAAAATTATTGCGTAATAGTAGTAACCGTAGTACAATACCGGCAACAAAGGAGAACAGTGCGCATGGACTTACCAAATCCTAATGCTACATCAACGGCATCAACAACAGAGTCACCGGCACAGCCACAACCGGTAGGACGCCGACAAAATTGGGCGCGCCTTGTTCTATCCGCGATCATCGTTATTGCAGTCGTGTTAGGCCTTATTTTCGGAATTCGCTCGATTCACAACTCCGGTAATCGGAGTACGAGTACCAGTAAATCTCCGGTAGCCAGCTCTCAATCAGGGAGTAAGAACACTCCATCTGCTTCACCGTCATCGAACTCTGGCTCTCAATCTAGCTCCTCTACCGGTCAGAGCGGTAGCATGAACGCCGCACAATCATCGGGGAGCGGAAACGCAGGTCAATCGACGTCTTCGTCTTCTACGTCCTCGACTACTTCAGGAACATTAGTAAATACAGGTCCTGGCACACCTATCGGCGTATTTGCAGCGGTCACCGTAGTAGGTACCGCCGCGTATGAGGTGGTCACATACCGGCGTACATCACAGCGCTAATCTACACCTTCACTTAGTCTTCGTGGTTTTGTTGGTGGGTGAAGTAATTAATTTCGTTCACAATGTCGAGCAGTGCTTGGGCTTTTGTCTTTTCATCGGAAATTGCTTGGGCGGCTTCGTACGCAGTTTTAATGAGACTTTGGTCGTCGCTTGCTTGGATCATCATCATGGTTGTGCGGAATTTTTCTTCTGGCGACTGCTCTAAGTGGCCGACGAGAGGGGATAACTGTTGCAGCGCCTGTTGTTTAATGTCGAGTAAGGTATTGGTGTCAGTGCTGCTTGCATTGGTTGAATCGTTTGCCGGCGTATCTGTGCTATGTGCACTATCATCGCCCATTGATGGCGCGCCCGCCGCAAGAGTCGGCTGAGCGTCAGCAGGCGGCAGTGCTGGGTTAAAGGGACTTGGGGTATCAGCAGTTTCGTTGTTTTGTTGGTCATCGCCGAGAAATCCATCGTGCGGTGGTTCTGGCATTAAGTTTTCTGTATTGTTGTCGTTTTGGTAACTCTGGTCGTCTTGGTGCCCAAACATTCCTACCCCCGTAAGCTCTTATTCTTACGATATACTATATACAACCACCCCTAAAAAGCACAAGGAGTTTGGCAGATGCTTGATGATCTAAAGGTAATGCACGAACGTGATCCGCAGGATGCACTCGGAATTGCGGAGCGACAATGGCAGCAACTCAACTACGACTTTGACGTCTTTCAAGACCAAGTTGACGTCGATAATATAGTCTACGCAGGAATGGGCGGCTCATCGCTCGCGGCGCTCGTAAGCACCAGCTGGCCCGGCTATACAAAGCCGTTTGAAATTGTACGCAACTACGATATTCCCGCGTACGTATCTGAACGCACGTACTTTATTGCTGCCAGTTATTCCGGGAATACGGAAGAAACACTTGAAGCGCTTGCCCAAGCTGAAAAAAAAGGCGCTCAGATTGCCATCATTGCCGGCGGCGGTAAGCTTGCAGAAATTGCGCAACAGAAAAACTATCCATTTGCTCAGTTGCCCAAAGCGGAGCAACCGCGCTATGCCGTTCTATATAACTTAAAAGCGCTGCTCGTTCTTTTGGAACAGGCTGGGTTAGTTGATGCCCGAGTCAACACACAGCTCACTGAAGCGGCAACCTTTTTGCAGTCTGCCGTTCAACAGTGGATTCCAACGGTACCGACGAAAGATAACCGGGCAAAACAAATTGCCCTAGAAGTTATTGGTAAGTCAGCAGT
>DASTAH010000025.1:0-14738 GCA_035712845.1 Saccharimonadales bacterium (SeqCode) | reverse complement strand
AGGTGGAATTGACAGTGTGATCGGGGTTGCATCAGGCAGTGACTGACCACCGTTAAACGGTGTTGTGGTCGTAAACCAATAGCGCGTATTCGTATTGGAGGGATAGCCCATGGCTAGAATACCGCCAACCGGCGAATTAGTTACTGTCCCAAACGCTTGTCCATTCGCATTATTGGTTACTGAAATGCTGTCAAAGTGAAAATTGGATGAAGTCATCGCATAATCTGAAGGGTTGCCATCGTAGGGAAGTCCATTTACTGGGCGATTTGGGTCAACATTTACAATTGTATGGCACAAAAACGTAAGCAAGTTAAATTGCAACGGTAGTGTGGTACTACCTGAAGGTAAAGTTACTGTATTCATAGAAGTAGGGTCGCCCGCAGGTGACAGCCAACCATAATAGCCATACTCACGGCTAATTGGAGGTGCACAGTCACTGCAGCCAACTGGATTATTGCTATCCGCAACACCGCCTGCACAATCCTGTGTGCCATTATCATACGTTTTTATAACCGTATCTAAAGATCCCGGTATATCGCTAGTCGTCAACGCCGATACTTTGGGTTGCCAAACAAATAAACCACCCAATACCGTAAGCAACACCAGTGCAATTATTTTTACATACGTAATATATTGTACGTTCCTGTTGGCTTGTTCTTTAGTATCGATATAATTTTTTCGGTTCATATGCGTTTTACTTAATGAATGGGTCATGCACATCCAGCCCATTTTGATAATGTTGAATACTGTTCGATAATGTGGTGACTGTGTGATCAACGTCTTTAACAGAAATTACACCCCCCAGTAGCGGACTAAGGTCACGTTTCTCAGCGTATGCACTGTCTAATTGTTTATCATAGAGTTTTGCGCTTTGTACATCACCACGATTGACCGCATACATAGTTAATACATACATACAATTAGGATCTTGCACGTAATTGGGTAAGGACTTAATTTTTGTGACAAGTTGTGTCTGTTTCCCTATCGAATTATTAATGATATCCGGTCCACCTTCCTTTAGGAGGGCGCCATTTTGGTATGCGACACAGGCTCCAACCTGTGGGCTATGTTTTTGACGACTATGCAGATACACGATGCCGCCAATAAAAATAATCGCAATTAGCAATGTTATAAGTCCTGGCAGTAGATACTTACGCCGCGACTTAACAGACGTGTTTCCTGAAACAATGACAGCATCAGTAGTATTAGTATTTGTTGAGTTTATTGCAGGAGTATCTGCCTTTATACTACGCCCCATATTTGGGCTTAGTATAACAAACCGCTAGTGTTTTAAAAATAGCAATAATTAATGCACTGGCTTACGCATTACCAAGATTTGGCGCGTCACCAAATGCCCATATATTACCTAGAGCATTAATTAAATAGTAGCCCTTTCCATCTATGCTCGGTGCCATAGTTGTCACATTTGGATTTTCGACGTGTTCCCCAGGCAAAGAGCCATAATATGCGGCATCACCAAAATCAAAAACACCTCCATCTGAACCAACCATACGATAGCCTTTTCCGTCGGGCTGTGCAGTCATGCCTACAATCGGTGCAGCAAGCTTAACATTTCCCATTGAACCAAAGAAATGTGAGTCACCGAAGCTGAATATACCGCCGTCAGATGCAACGAGCCAGTACCCTAAAGCATCATGCGTTGCTGCCATGCCGACGACGGGCTCGTTCAATCTTATGCCGCCTGTCGATCCGTAGAAATGTGCGTCGCCGAAGCTGAATATACCGCCGTCAGATGCAACGAGCCAGTAACCGCCATCATCAGGCGTGGCAGTTATTCCAACTATTGGCGCATTAAGACGTAAATTAGCTACGTCTCCAAGCCATTTTGCTGCACCGATAGACGTCACACCACCGTCCCTCGTTCCCACCCAATACCCTGGGCACGTTTCACCGTTAACCTGTTCCTTTGTCGCAGCAACGGCCCATGGCTCACCAGGAGCTGCATGATTAATCCCAGTTGGGCAACCATTATTACTTGACGTGCCTCCGGCCTGCAGATCAAAGTTTACAAATTCCTGTCCGCCACCAGTCGTTAAGGTTGAGTACCCTACCCAATCGCCGGACGCCAGCTGGAGCTGATCAGTACAGCTTCCTCCACTAATTTGTGGGAAGCCACTGACAAATTCTCCTGTGGTTACATTCTCCATATGTATGTACTCTTCTTCATCAATAGTGGTAGGATATCCAGCATAGCTAAATGAAAGTCCACTTTTTGAAGCAAGAATACTTACCGATTCTCCTTTGTATGAAGCTGTAGTGGGATTAGGCGTATAGGCGCTATGGTATTCTTGTTGATTATCATTAGTTTTTGGGGAGAAACTACAGCTAGAGGTTGTAGCCAATACCGTACTTGCAGCAGCAGTTTCCATACCCACACTTGCGTATGCAGCCCCAACAACAGGCACTCCTATGCCAAGTGACGCTGCACCAATAATTGAGCCTAGGTAGGATTTTTTAGATTTAATTACATTAGCGTTAGTCTGTTGCTGGCTTCTTTCATGATGTCGGTAAAGATTTTCTCTGGGTTCTTTCGATAAAGTTAACCCATTATCCGTTGTGTCTTGCGTTAGCTCAATGTCTGACGGTTGCTGCATCACTGGATCACTTACGTGCGACGACGAATCAGTGTCACAACTACTTGACCCCTCATTTATGGACGATGTCACTTCCTTTTGAATAATAGCCGACCACTGTATTTGGTTGCTTGTATGTGGTTGGCCTGGACGGGGGCCAATATCAATGTACCTATCGTTAACAATTAACTCATGACTTGTAGCCATACTGTTGTACCCCCTTATAAAATTACATATTTTTCGAATGTGTATTTATCGCAAACATAGCACACATATTTTGACACTGCAAGCAATACTCTTGCAGTAGATGCAAGTAATCCGTGTATAAAATAATTCACTGCTGCTGCATGCATAACCAGCCATACTAACTTCATGCTAAGGAGTTCATTAATGAAACGTGGTAGCAGAGAGAATGAAGTAACCCATGAAGTTAGACGTCTTCATATATTGGCAATATTGATTGCGTTTTGGCTAATAATTGCGCCCTTTGTTTTGGGCTATGGGTCTGCCGTCGTGACAGTGAATGAAATAGTGTCAGCCTTCATAATTAGCGTACTCGGCGCACTTCGACTATACCAATCAAATATTACTTGGAGTAGCTGGGCACTTGGCGGTATGGGCTTATGGCTCATATTATCTCCCTTTATTTTTGGCTACGGTCACCATGTAAGTGCCTATTGGAATGAGCTTGGGATAGGTATATTACTTATCATTTTGGCATTTTCTGCTGTAGGAAATTCAATCCGTGGGCACAGCCACTTAGCACATTGATGGAACACAATATGGCACCAACGTTACCACTCTTTCTAGTGGAACGCATGTAGGTTACGATCACTCACCGTATCTTATCTGTTAGAATACTTTTATGGCTTTATCTATAGGAATCGTCGGACTACCAAATGTTGGCAAGTCAACACTCTTTAACGCGCTTACTTCTAATAATGTGTTGGCGGCGAACTACCCCTTCGCAACCATTGAACCGAACACTGGCATTGTACCTGTTCCCGACCCACGGTTGCAGCAGTTAAGTGCACTGTATAATAACGCACCTATTAAGCCGGCGACAGTAACATTTCTAGATATTGCAGGACTCGTTGCCGGCGCCTCTCAAGGTGAGGGACTCGGAAATCAGTTTCTCGCAAATATCCGCGGCACAAATGCAATTGCCCATGTGGTGCGCGCGTTTACCGACCCTGATGTGCAGCACGTTGACGAACAACACAATCCCCAAAAAGATATAGATGTCATCAATACTGAGTTAGTGCTTGCCGATTTGCAGACGGTTGAGCGGCGAAAGCCAAAACTAGATAAAGAAGCAAAAGCTAACCCAAAACTGAAGCTACTAAGCGATAAACTGCAACGAATATACGAAGTGTTAAACGACGGCAAACCAGTACTTGGTACGCTGGAACCAAGTGACTGGGAAGGTCTGGAAGACTTGCAACTACTCACTATGAAACCAGTGATTTATGTATTCAATGTTGATGACAATGGCTTAGGCGATATTGAACTGCAGCAAAAATTAGCGCAGCTTGTAGCACCATCCTTATCAATATTTGTCTGCGCAAAACTGGAGCATGAGCTGCAATCCCTTGACGCAGCCGATCAACAAGAATTACTTGCTAGCTATGGAGTGACCGAATCAGGCTTAACACAGCCCATACACGCAGCGTACGAAACTTTGGGACTACAAAGCTATCTCACTGCCGGCGACAAAGAAGTTCGCGCGTGGACTATCAACCGCGGAGCGACAGCGCCACAAGCTGCTGGCGTTATCCATGGCGATTTTGAACGTGGGTTTATAGCCGCAGATATCGTCAGCTTCTCAGATCTGGTGGCGGCAGGCTCTCTGTCAGCTGCCCGTGCCGCTGGTAAACTGCGTACCGAGGGAAAGAATTATGTCATGCAGTCCGATGACATTGTGGAATTTAAGTTCAACGTATCTAAGTAAATCTTTTATGCTTGGACCGCTGACTGATTCCTTGCACTCGTAGTAGTGCGCGCTTGACTGTGGGCATGGAAGCTTGGTCGCCCAAATTTTCGATTGCGAAGCGCCATTGGCAATTTTGCATACGCAATACGGAGCGGATTTACTTCAAGATTTTTTGCCGTAAAACCAGTCACCTGCTGCGCATAATTTGTGAGGGAAGAGTCAGGTACCGATACCTGGGCAGTCTTCTGCTTGCCAAATATCTCTTTGTAGCCCTCTGCATATAAATCCTCGGTAGCTGGTGCCTCATGTGCTTCTTCCTCAGATGTTACCGCAGCAGGCGCATCGTCATGTACAGTTTGTTGTTTTGTAGGCTCTGGTTCACTTGAGCGTGTATCTTGGGCGAGCGACGAAAATTCTCGCATCAGACTTTGCGCAAACAAGTAATCGGAAAGTTCGGGACTCGGCTTAATTGACTGCTTCGTAGTATCACTCACTTCTTTATTGTCACCGCGCTGCATTTGCATGAGTTGCTGGTGCTGGGCGAGTAAATATGCTTGCAACTGCTGGTTAATTTGCATGAGATGCTTTTTTTGATCTTCTTGGTGATCATTTTGCTCTTTCTTAATCTCACTCATGCGGTCTTGTACATGGCTTATTAGTTTGCGCAGTCGCTGTTGATTGTAGCTGCGGAAGTGCAACGTTTTATTGCCGGCGCTAATCGTTATCATGGCGCCAAATAGGCGGTGACTGTAATCAAGTTCGTTGATCATATCAAACCGCATATCTTCTACGGTTAAATAATTGAGGGGCTTTTTATCGACCAGGAGCACCCGCATATCAGTCGATACAAGGAGGGCAAACCCACCGTCGTACATACCATTGACACATTCGTAGATTTTTTCATCAGGACTCAAGATATTTGGCAGTTCACGTACTTCGGCCCGTCCCCAGGCGCTGCTGCTAAACTTTATGCGTTTAAGCTGCGCTTCAACGCTTTTCGGGTCTACCATCACTCCTCCTTACGCCACTCTAGTACCCATATAGTAGCGTTTATGTTTTTAAGTATCCGTAAGAATACTCACATACTGCTTGCGATATTTCTCACGCGATTTTTTTAGAATACTAGAATAACTGTTGTAGTTGCATTTGCTCCCACAATTGGTATAGATTAAAGTATGTTGGCTACCCTCACGCAAACTGCTGAGCTCGTGGAACTATTTCGGTCGAAAGGTCTTAAACAAACATTTCGCAAGGGAGATTACATAATTCACCCGGGGGAATCACCACCTGGTGTTTTTTATATCTACCAAGGCGTCGTAAAAGCATATGACATTACCAAATACGGTGAAGAAAATCTCCTCATTATTCGGAAAGAAGAGGAGATTTTTCCATTAATATGGGCCCTAACCGGCTCCGAGCGTCATGTTATTTACCAAACGCTTGCACCGACAACGACGTGGCAAGTCAGCTTTGACACCTTCCAGGCGTACCTCAGTAGCCACCCGGCGGCCTTAGCGCCAATTCTCGATATAACCGTAGAAATGTATCGTATGCATAGTGAGCGAATTTTTAATCTTGAGTATCGCACGGTTCGGGAACGCATCATCTCGTTCTTGCTTACTATGAGTCGACGCTTCGGTGAAAAAACTGAACAGGGCGTGTTAATCAACGTCCCCCTACGACACCAGGATATTGCGAGCTCTATAAACGCGACACGAGAAACGACCAGTCGTGAATTATCCGCCCTAGAACGCAAAGGACTTATCGTCAATCAATCAACCTACATCACACTCATGGATGTCAAAGCGCTCCGGCAATACTTGCAGTAAGTGGACTACAGCTCCATTACTTCCAGTGGAGGACAATATTTTCAATGGTCTTGATGACCGTGGCGTGATCGGGTACATCTTGTGCTTCATAGTAGTGCTCTGTGCTGATGTAATCCTCAATCACGTTCAAACAATATATTTCATCGGCGAGTATGTGCATCCTATCAACTGCTGATACACTGGCAAACGGTACCGCAACTATGAGCTTCTCCATGGCAATTGGTTTTAGAAACTCCGCAGCCATTTCCAGTAAAAATCCGTTTTGTAATCCATCTGCGACCAAAATGACATTATGTCCGCGTAGTAAATCGCGTCGCACCATACCACCGCTGCCAAGAAGTTCATGCATTTTATGAAGGTGTAATAGTTTTTCTTGTTCAATAACGCCATGGTATTCTGACTCAAGCTCACTAATTTCACCGTCTGAAAATTGCTGGTTATAACTAAATGTTCCTTCGCTCGTAATGCCCCCAATGGGCATATTTTCACGTGGCAGCTCTATCTGTTCACTCATGACCATCATTAACACGCAGTGGAGTTGCGTAGCAAGTTGCGCGCCAACCATTACCCCACCGTCGTTGAGGGCTACGACCGCACAGTTTTCATACCGATACTTTGGCACAAGCTGGGCTGCCAGCATACGCCCGGCCTGCAGCCGAGAAGCAAAATACATGCATGCAGTGTATCTCAGCCTCTAATATAAGCTCAAGCGGAATTACGACATTCGTTTTAAAACGTAAAACCGTTCGCGATTACCTTTCGCCCCTGCAACATCGGAATCAGCTTTATCAACAATAACAAACGCGGTGCGGGCCCATGATTCAAAATCTTTTAAGATTTCTCGGCGCATCGCATCATTTTTAATGACGCCCTTGTGCTTGAGGTTGCTTTGCGCCGCTTCAAATTGCGGTTTTACCATAGCAACGATAGGTACAGCGGGATGCACGAGCTGAGCCACGCTTGGTAATATTTCTCGTAAGGATATAAATGAAACGTCAGCTACCACCATATCGATACGTGCCTTGGTATGAAAAGCCCGTATATCGGTCTTTTCATGCAGTTCAATCTGCGAATTACTCCGGAGGTAGGGATGTAATTGTTGTGTTCCGACATCAACTGCAATAACTTTTTGTGCTCCTTCACGGAGAGCCACTTCTGTAAAGCCACCAGTACTTGAACCTACATCAAGCACAACTTTACCGGCAAAGCTAAGATCTAATTTGTGTATAACCGAATACAATTTTTCACCAGCCCGCGATACAAAGCTTACTTTCGCGGCAATCACGATAGGAGTTTTATCATCAACTAAGAAACCTGCTTTCGTTACGGGCGAACCATGAACCGAAACAAACCCACGCCGTATAAGATCTTCAGCTTGGCTGCGCGTACTGGCGTTTCCCCGAAGCACTAATTCTTTATCAAGTCGCTGCTTTGCCAAGAGGAATGCTCCCTACTACTTCTTTATGCGTTGCTTGTTGCTCTACAATATTCAGTTCATTAACCCAAACCGTTTCATTGCTGTTGAGCCCTTCTTTGTCCTGCTCAGTGACGTGGGGTTGAAAGTCGCGGTGCGCTCCCGGTACTTCGTCTATGATCCATGACTGTTGACGGTGCAAATAGGAACGTACGTCTTGTTCAATACCCATAAGCGATGGTGACACGGCGAGAAGTCTAACGAGTCGGTTCTTTTTTGCGCCGAAATACGCACTATCGGTTCCTGCGACTTCAAAGGGCGCACAACGAGAGACGATATGACTCAGTGCAGTCGACAGCTCTGTGGCAAATTTTGCTACTCGAAACCAAGGTACTAACGTAATGTGGAGACTCCATGATGTAAACCGAGCATGGAGTGGCTGTGGTCGCACAAAGATACAGAGCAATCGATCACCAGGCTTCATGTTCCTACTGTCCGCCAAAAATTTCTTTGCCGGACCACACCCCTATGGCGAGTGCCGCTGCAAACTTAAGCATGCGCCGCATACGACCGTCTTCAGGATTTTGTACGCGTTCTACACTCTTACTCATAGAGTATAGTTTACTCCTTGACGCGCTCCCGATACGATCCAGTTGCAGTATCAACAGAGATAATATCACCCGTCTTAATAAATGCCGGTACTTTAATAGTAATACCGGTTTCCAAGGCTGCATCCTTAGTAATGGAAGTACTGGTATCACCTTTTACCGCATTTTCGGTGTACGTAACCTTCAGCGGTACGTTCTTTGGTAGCTCAACGTTAATCGGACGGCTGTCAAAAAACTGCAGTTGGACAGTGTCACCTTCTTTAAGATAGCCCGCACCTTCACCGACGAGATCTGCTTGTATTTCAAACTGCTCGAACGTGTCACCGTTCATGAAATAGAAACTAGTACCGTCACTGTATAGGTATTGAACACTCTGATTGGTTACATCAGCACTATCAAGTTGTTCATTGCCCTTAAACGTCTTCTCTAGCACCTTGCCATCGAGTAAGCTTTTAATGCGGACGTTCACAATCGAACCGCCGCGCCCCATTACCTTTTGCTTGTATTCAACAACCCGAAATGGCTCACCTTCCCATTGAAACAAGGTGCCCTTTTTTAAGTCAGTAATACTTAGTGCCATATATTATCCTCACTTATAAAATTCTTCATCTGCCGCATACAGTATCATGTCCAGCATAGCTAAATCACTCTGTGCAGCAGCTGCTCGCAACCGAGTAATTTTTTCTTCACGTGACAAATTCACTGTATTGTCCACCTGATGCGATTCATGTTCTGCGACAGTTTCGAGCAGCTTCACCATGAGGTACCCTAATTATTGGCAACAAATGGTAGTAACGCAATATGGCGAGCTCGCTTAATAGCGGTGCTTAAGCGTCGTTGCTGACTTTCCGTCAAACCAGTCTTTTTACGTGTTTCAATCTGTCCATATACGTTCACATAGCGCTGCAAGGTTTTAAAATCCTTGTAGTCAAAGTACGCAACATCAGTTCGATGTTTAAAAATTTTTGCCATAAAAATACTCCTTAAAACTTATTACCTACCGCAAGACCGTATGATGCATATGCCTTAGGCCAATTTGCGTATAGTTTAGTGCAGATGCGCTGCGTCGTTATTGCAGCTTAAAATGGGATGTCGTCTAGATTGATGGGCTCGTCGCCGATATCCTCAATGACGACATCATCTTTCTTTTTGCTTGGAGCGGGTTTCGTTGCTTGCGGAGCTTCTCCACCAGCACCACCTTCTTCCATACCCCGGCTATCAAGGAACGTTACGTCATTGGCGAGCACTTCAACTTTGCTTCGCTTTTGCCCTTCTTGCTCCCAGCTTCGGGATTGCAGCCGACCCTGCACGAGACACCGACGACCTTTTGTGAGATATTGTGATACCCGCTCGCCCAGTGGCCCCCAAGCCACAACATCAATGTAGTCTGTAGCTTCTTGCCAATCTCCACTTTGGTCTTTGTAGCTGCGATTGAGCGCCAAACTAAAGCTACAAACGCTCTGGCCACCGGGTGTCTGTCGTAATTCTGGGTCTCTGGTTAGATTACCCATTAAAAATACTTGGTTAAGACTACGAGCCATAACTCCTCCTTATAAGAACTATGTCTTAAGTTATTTAGTACTTGTAAAGTACGCCCATTGCTCTGTTGGTGTCAAGCAATGGGAATTGCTAATCTACTCTTCGCTTTCGTCGTCCGAGTCGTCCTCGGGCTTATCGCCGCGTTTCGCAGCTTGCTCGGCCTTCTTGGTCTTTTCGGCTTCTGCCTTAGCGATAGCCTTCACATCTGGCTTCGTGATGAGGAAACGAATAACCTCATCGGTAATGTTCAGTGTTGCTTCCACTTTAGCAACGCTCGCCGGTGGTAATTCCACTGCATAGAACACGTACACTGCGTGTTCACTGTGTTTAATGGGATACGCAAGCTTCCGCTTGCCCCAGTTATCTGTGCCTGTAACTTTACCGCCATTGTCAGTAAAGATTTTAGTCACCCGTTCCTCAGCTTTGGTGAGGTCAACTTCTAAATCTGGGTGATACAGTACAGCAATTTCGTACTGATTCATCGTACTCCTTCCGTTGGGTTAAGCCCGCACGCACTAGAGGCTGCGAACTGAAGTTGATAAGTACTCCAAGTATATCCTATTCACCCCTGTTGGTCAACTATGCAGCTCGTGCTAGTTGTTCTCGTAATCGCGGAATAAGTTTTTCCCGTGCTTCGGGCGGCCCCAGGTGAAATTTTGTAAATCGTTGTGCCGTTCGAGGAAAACCGGGATGTATTAGATTTTGTTTACACGCCTGACGATACGGATCTTCAAGTGGTTCCGTTGCAAGAACCGTCGCTAAGCCTAAAATATAGTGGCCTAACTGTGCGCGACGAAAACGAGAAGTCGTGTATATGAACTCGTCGATTGTTGCGTTAGTTAACCCAGCTCCACGTATATCCTGATCTACTATGTAGTCACCTATAAACGTACGTATAATATTTTGGCCGTTGACGCGCATATGTTCAAAGCTATACAGTCGTTTACGCTGTGTGTTTGTCATGGTCACAATACGTGGATTGCCACGCCTAAAAGCGATTGCCTGATTAGGTACACAGGCCATTGCCATAAGCACCGTAAAGAATTTTGCCTCATCAGTTTCAGGTAGAGGCGGACCATAAAAATTTCGGTGATAATCATCATGATGCGTATCATAGTTTACTTTTTGCACACGAACACACCGGACAGCTTGACCGCCAACACCCCTCAACTCTACGCTGCGTTTTGGATGAAAATGATGATGCATGTCTGCATGGGGTGCAAAGTGTGCCGTGGGTAGTATAGGCAGCGGTAATCCCGTTAATAAATCCGTTGGAGTCATAGGTAGGCTTTTATTTAAAAAGCTCCTGTCGTATTCGACAGGAGCTTGTATTGCTGGAGGGATGTCAGCGAGCTGCATTGGTAGGTTCAAAACCTCTGCTGCCACTTTTCTTCCCTCCTTCTTGCAGTTTTTGTTCTTATGCTTAGTGTAAGATTTCTAACATAGTATTTCAAGACCTAAAATTTGCAACATTATATCAGCAGCGGACGTAGGCTATTGGTTACAGCAAGTCGTGCAAGTTGAAACAATGAGAAGCTACTAAGCGCTTCTGGCATCGGCTTATTGAACAGTGCGTCATAATCTTCTTTGCCGCGTTCCCAGATTTGAAAACCGGGATCAGTGTAATACATGAATTCATCGGGCGCATCTTCACTATCACCTGCAGCATGTATTGCGGTGATTTCCCTGCGACTGTATAACTCATACGTATCAAGGGTTGGATGAACCGGCATAATAAAGGTGTTATCCTGGACTTGGGGTGCCACACTTAAAAGTGTGCGACAATCACCACATGGGTGTAACGTTGGCAATTCAAGTCCACTATGCCTATCCGGTTGTATTGGTCCACTAACAACCATGGCAATCACTCTATCAAACTTATTTTTAATTACCTTATTGAGAACACTCTTTTCCGCACAAATAGTTTCATCGTCTTTTCGTAGCTTGTAGTTAGCACCGTCAAAAATACGGATTTCGCCATCTACATTTGTTACAAGTGCCGCGGCTCCTACTTTGAAGCCGCGATATGATACCGCGTCTTCGCGAGCTTCGCGTGCTAAATGCACTAATCGTGGTGCCGTGTGAACAAAGGCGCGTACCGGTCCAAAATCTTCTACCCACTGCGAACGGGCAATAATAGGCATATATATATTATATAATTATTGGCTGCAGATTACAATTATTGATTGAGGAACGCTTCGCGATCGGACTCCATAGGCTCCAAGTCGCTATCGTCGCCTGAGCCACCACCAAATACATCATCTAATGAGCTAACTAACACTTCTCGCGGTCGTGAACCATCAGCTTGTCCAATAATGCCCTGCTCTTCCATTTGCTCTATTAGTCGAGCGGCGCGTCCATAGCCGATACGTAAGCGACGCTGTAAGAGACTGGTACTCGCTTTGCGGTTCTCAATAACAACCCGAACTGCATCGCGGAAGGCGTCTTCATCAGCGTCACCGCTTGGCCCCATGTCCGCAACTACGCCACCCTTACCGTTCAGCTGTACCGGCTGACTGACAACTTCGTCGTCATATTGCGGCGGCCGCTGCATGCGCAGGAAGTCTGCCAACTTAACCGTTTCTTCATCAGTAATTAAGGCGCCTTGAACGCGCTTTGGCTTGGGCATATCACTTGTCAAGAACAACATATCACCTTGCCCGAGCAATTTTTCGGCTCCGACTCCGTCAATAATAGTCTTACTATCAACACCACTTGCAGTGGTAAACGCAATACGAGCAGGCACGTTGGCCTTGATAAGACCAGTTATGACATCCACAGAAGGACGCTGCGTTGCTAACACAAGGTGTATGCCGACGGCGCGTGCTTTTTGTGCAATACGCACAATGAGCGCTTCTACATCACGCGCTGCCATCATCATGAGATCGGCTAGCTCATCAATAACGATCACAATATACGGCATACCTTCATCTTTTTTGACTGCATTATATTCCACGATGTTTCGTTTTTGTATTTCAGCAAGGGCCCGGTACCGACGTTCCATTTCAGCAACTGCCCACTTCAATGCACTAATACACTTTTCAGGTTCAGTAATAACAGGTGTTAACAGATGCGGGATGTCAGCATAGGGTGCCATTTCCACTGTCTTAGGATCCACGAGTATAAGCTTGAGATCTGCGGGGCTATTGCGATACAGCAGGCTCGTTAAAATAGTGTTTATCATGACCGATTTACCGGAGCCCGTCTGACCAGCGACTAAGAGGTGTGGCATTTTGGCTAAATCTGCTGCCACAGCAGCGCCAGAGATGTCTTTACCGATCGCAATACCAAGAGGGCTACTTAGCTGTTGCCACTGCGGTGCCGTCAGTATACTACTGAGACGAACGGTTGCGCCTTTTAGGTTGGGCACCTCAATTCCAACCGCCCGCTTACCAGGGATGGGAGCTTCCATGCGAATACTAGTTGCCGCAAGATCGAGTGCTAAATTATTCTCAAGGGCTGTAATTTTCGTTAACTTTACACCTGTAGGTGGTTTAAGTGTATACTGCGTTACGCGCGGCCCAATATTCGCGCCTTCCATCTCAACCTCAATATTAAAATTCTCAAATGTGTCATGAATAATTTGTGCATTTGTATTCACATCTCCCGCATCAGCCTTGTCTTGCTTTTGATTGAGTAAATTAAGTGCTGGAAATTGCCAGTTCGGATCACTCGCTGTTGTTAGCGCTTCATGATTTTGTTCTGGAGCAAGTTTTTGAGCGGTGTTTTTAAGGTTAGCAAAGCGTGCTGGTTCGCGTTCGCGCTCGGCACCTGCCCCTGAATGATGTACCACTGGCACACCCTCATTAAGCTTGAATTGGCTATCTTGGGCCTTGGCTTTTAGCGCCGCGAGATCCGTATCTTGTTCAGCTTTTCGCCGAGTAAATAAGCGTGAAGCTAGTTCTTTTGGGGTAATACCGAATGTATAGCAGCCAGTAACAACCATGACTACGAAGAACAGCAAACTGGCGGGTAGCTTATCCAGTGCCCCGAGTACTGCGCCGCCAATAAGCTGCCCGACAGCGCCACCCTTACCTGCGCTCCACGCACCCGACGTATCTTTGGAAGCAAACGTAACGGTTAGCCATGCCGACGCAACAAGGAGTGTCACGATAGCACTGGCCAACGTACCAAGAGGTGCTCGACGATCTTCAGTTCTAAACTTTGAAACACCCCAAAAGCCCAGCACGAATGGTACAAGATATGCTGCTAAACCAAACGTGGCGTATACGCCGTGGAACAAGCTAACTGGTAATGTGCCGCCTGTTCCAAAACCCCCTATAAGAATAAAAATGCCCAGTAATACGAGAACAACAGCAAACGCATATGACCAAAATGGCGAACGCTCTACTGGTGCTGCTTCTACTTTTTTCTTACGAGTTTGCTTTTTCTTTTTTGCTGCCATTGGTTTTACTAATTATACCCTCTAAAACGTTTATGGTCCAGGTGTTAAACCGAGCTCCGTACGTCTTTTTTCTATTTCGTCGTGAATTGTTTTGAAAATTTTTTGTACCTCAGCGAGCATCTCTGGATCATGGCGTGCATCCGATAATTCAGCTTGTTCAACGAGTTCTTCTCTGACCAAAATCCAGTCTAATAACTTACTGTCACCTGCTGACTCTCGCACCAACATGGCATCACCCGGATTGTGCTCCGGATCTAAACCGTACTCACTGGGTTGATAGTTCATGCCTGCAGGAGGAACATATCTGGTGTGAAGTTCGTTTTCCATGATCATATTATAGCAGTATTTACAACGATTGTCAATATTGAGAACTTGAAAGGGGTCGGGCTCCTAAACATATAGCACACTTGTATCCA
>DASTAH010000024.1:0-12410 GCA_035712845.1 Saccharimonadales bacterium (SeqCode) | reverse complement strand
CTTTAGAACATGGAATTGACATAGTTACTGTACCACTCGCTTTTTGGCCATTATTTTGCTGACCTGTCGTGGGAACTTGTTGGGTATAGGTTTTCTGTTGCTGCACCTGTTTCGCGGGAACGGTATTGGTGGATGGGTCTAGCTGCTTCGCCGCCGTATCCAGGGTTAGGTTGAGGTTTGTATTAACATTTGTGGCGTCTGTCTTGATAATAATTGCTGCTTTTGGCAGAACACTGGCTGCTACATACAGACCAATTCCTAGCAAAATAAGTAACAAGACACCGAGCGCAAGCAGTAAGCGAAATCGATTAAAGTCTGGCACTTTCAGCTTTTTGTCTTTTTTAGGTTTTGCGGCGAGCGGCAATGGAGCTGAGCTCGCTGGAGTTTCCTTCCCGTCATCATCATTGTCGAGTTCAACGGTTTCGAGTGCTTCATCAGTCGTGAGTGGTGCACTGAGCGCTCCGGTCGCGCCCGCAAGCTCACCGATAGACTTGGAGCCCGCTGTCTCTGCCGTAAACGGTTGGGTGGCGTCAAGTGGTTCTTCGTCTATTGTTTCTTCCGCGTCATCCACATTAGGTCCAGCAGGAATAGTTGGTTTCGTTTGCAAGCTTTTCGCCACGTGCAGACCTACTGCCCCAGCCAGCGGTAACAAACCAGCTTCGCTGGTGATGAGCACCAGGCGTTTTTTATCTGCGTCAGCAGCGCGCTTTAATAGCTTCATATTGACAATGCTTTGGAATACACTTGCTCGCTTTGGCAGCACCAACGCTAAAATGCGCGCATCACTTCCATGCACTTTTTCAATGACGCTTGTTATTTCGTCGTCAATGTCTATGTAGACTACGTCTTTGTTTTTATCAGCCATGTTATACGCTCAGCATTTTATCTATTTTGTCGCGGATCGAATTTCCTGTATCGGTAAACTGCAATGTATCTATGCCAACACGGAGGAGGCCCATTGCGGTTATGAATGTATGGTCGTTTACCTGGCCAGTTTTGTCAACCATACCAACAACTTGCTCTGGCTCCATATGGTGCACCGTCGGTCGTTTAGTAAACGGCAGACCGCGGTACCATTGGCTGTCTTGTAGGCGCTCCATCAACACATCGAGACTCGAGCCACCACCACACAGATAAATTTGACTGGGGAGGTGATCAAGCTTAGTAAATTCTCCAAGCGCAAGTTCAATACCCGCCGCCCACGTATCAACCGTTTTTTCGAGAGCCTTCTCAATGGCAGGTCGCTTTTGGCTAGGAATCTTGTTCGTGCTCAATCCGATTTTCAGCGCTTCAGCCTGCTCAAACTCAACACCAAGCGAGCGTTCAATAGCGCGCGTATAGGCGCGACCGCCAATACCAAACATTTTCGTACCTTGGACGCCGCCTTCGTTCACGACTGCAATATCGGTCGTACCGCCACCAACATCCATGAGGATGGCATTTACATTTTGGTCGGGCTTATCACCGATCATTGCGCGAGCAACGGCAAACGGTTCGGCGGCCACCGCCAGTAGATCAAGGTCTAATTCCTGGGCGGTTTTTTCGAGCGCACCAATATGAATCATGGGCGCAAATGCCGTATACAGCTGGACCACAACATCTTTTCCTTGGAAGCCAATAGGATTGGTTACCGGGTAGCCGTCAATTTCGATATTTACCAGTGCGCTGTTTACGAGCCGCACTTCCACTTCCTTGCCACCTAGCTCCCACGCCAGCTGTTGCTTGGCTTTCACTTCAGCCCGTTGCTGCACGATAGTGATAATCTTTTCCATTTCCGCAGTGTCGATTGCCTTGGTGGCATTTTTTCGGGCGACGCGTACCGTTGTTGTTGTGCCTTTCACGAGTTCGCCGGCGATACCGATAATAGCCGAACGAACGCTGACGTTCGCTTGGCTTTCGGCAGCGTTTAACGCCTTGTCACAGTTTTCAACGACAGCGGCAATATCACTAATTGCACCGGCTTGCATATCGGTCAGCGCCTGGTGCTGCCGTCCTTCGCCAATAATTTCAAGCTTGTTGTCCGGTAACACCCGTCCGATAAGGGCTTTCACGTACTCAGTGCCAATATCGAGCGCGACAAGATACTGTTCGCCAGACGGCTTCACTGCCCTCTTTTTTGCAGTTGAAACGGCCCTGCCAGCGCCTTCTGCCGCTCTTTGGGCAACGCTCTGGCCAACCGTCTTAAATTTTTCAAGCATAATCACGTTAATTATACATGTTCACGCCTGCAAATTACCAGCATAATACTATAGGGTTGACAGACTATTTACAGGTATCTTGATTGCTCAATAAGGAGGCGTGCTTCCGTTTCACACACCAGCTCAACGAGTGCGCTTATTCTCGCGTCACGAAGCACGGACACTAATTCCGGTTGATCGATTGCCGGCTCTAAAGCAGGGAGATGCACTGCTATGGTTGTAGGATCTGGCGGATTCTCACCGTTTCGACGAGCTTCACTGTGCGCTGCGTTTCGGACCTGCGCGACCAGCTCCGCATGGGACTTAAAGCCCTCTGCACCACCAGTTAGGAGGCTCAGGACCCCGCGTAACCCCTGCCGGTTGTCAGAAGAGATGCGGACATATCGCCTATCTCGCGGCAGGTAGATAACGTGCTGCTCCAGCGTATCTTCTTCAGTTGTGCTCGGTCTCGTCTCAATAGTTGTCATAGTTCCTCTTGCAATTAGAAGTCAGTCTTCCGTAGTCGACGCTTCAATTGCCATGCCGGCTGCTGCTCGCAGTTTTTCGACCGTATGTTTCGCAGGACTTGGTTCAATAAGCTCAGGGTCACCAGGACCTCGTACTAAAAGTGGCGGAGCTGCAGCTTCTTGTACTTCTTTATCATGTTCCCAATCACCGCTGTGAAATCCATTTATGTATACGTCCATTGTCTGTTTTTACCTCTGAACTACAGTATATCAAGCGTGTAAAGTACTATACAGTCACCGCTTCACAACTGTTAACTTTTAGCACATTGCTATGAGGTTTACATAGAGTAGTCGCCGGAACTACCACGCTGCATTTCCTGGTACAGTAGTCGACGTTCATGATCATCAGCCATCGTTGTCTGGTAGCCAAGGACTGAGGTGCGGCCACGCTCGACGAGATGCTCGTAGACACGTCCAGCCAGCGAAAGATCCAAACGACTGATCTTACGATCTGAGGTGCGAACTTCTACCTCGCCTGAACCTTCCAGCCACATATAAAAGCTCGTGACGGCGTATCCCTCATTATTGGGGTACACACGTTCCAGGTGAAGTACTGTTGGCCAGCGTCGGCTATTGCGTGCCCCAATGCGCAGACCCTCATCATGCAAGCTGGCAATAGCGCCGCTCGCCGCACCCCAGCGCGCAAGCCCTCTGCCGAGCGACACTGCACCTATATGCATGCGCTTGCGTGTGGCATGCTCACTGAGACAGCGCTCACGAAACGATATTAAATCAGCATAGTAGGAAGTGCCGTATAGACTTATCGGTTCCTTCATACGCTATTGCAACACAGCTTTAATGCGGCGAATACCCGCGGATGATGACTCTTCTTTGGTGATTTTGAAGTGTTTGCCATCTTCCGCCAGCTGGCCGGTATGGTCAACATGGGGACCACCACAGATTTCGAAACTAAATGGCTTGGCGGCACCGTCGGCTATCATGCGGTAGACCTTTACCGTATCACCGTAGCGGTCGCCAAACGCACCGAGTGCACCAAGTTCTTCACGTGCAACCTTCGTCGGGTATTCTGCATAACTGACCGTTAAGTCGTTGGCAATCTGCTCGTTTACTATCGTTTCAACTTCTTTGATCTGCTCAGGCGTCATCTTTTCTGGATGACTAAAGTCGAACCGCAGGCGCTCCTCTGTAATGTTACTGCCATGCTGGATAACATGGTCGCCAAGTACCTGGCGCAGTGCTTGGTACATGAGGTGGGTGGCGGTGTGGTACTTCTTATGCTGCAACGTCTGCCCACCTAAGCCTCCCTTAAAGACGCCTTTGGCAGCTGTTTGGCTGCGCGTTCGTTGTTCCGCCATATGCGCTTCATATTCTTCGCGCCACGTAGTGCTGAGCTCGATGCCTTGGGTAAACGCTTCTTCCGTGCTCAATTCAACCGGGAACCCATAGGTGTCATAAAGCCGAAAAATATCAGCGCCGCTGACGGTGCCCCCCGTCAGTTTCTTAAGCTCGTTAATGCCTTTCCGCAGTGTTTGGCGAAATACTTTTTCTTCCTTAACAAGCACCTCAATAACAGTGTCACGGTTGGCTTTGACATCTGGCATGTCAGCCGCATACATGTCGGCAATAACTGGTACAATTTCCGGCAAGAAATTCTGTTCGACGCCAAGATCAAAGGCAAAACGGACCGCTCGGCGCACCAGACGTCGCATTACATAGCCCTGCTCTTTGTTGCTCGGCACCACGCCGTCAACTGCCAAGAACGTGGCCGCCCTAAGATGATCAGCAATTACCCGCATGGCATTTGTATGGCTATCATAGGTTTTGCCTGAGATTACTTCGAGCTTTTGTACGATTGGCCAGAGGATACTAATCTTGAAGACATCCGGATCATTGTTGGCTGCGGCTGCTATTCGCTCTAAGCCTGAACCATGGTCAATATTGGGGGCATCCAGCGGCTCAAACTTACCGTCACTTACCTTGCGGTAAGCCATAAATACATTATTGCCAATTTCCATAAAGCGACCACAATCGCAGTTTGGATGACAGTGTTCGCCGTATTCTGGCTTATGGGGCGTGCCAAAGTCATAGAACATTTCACTGTCGGGACCGCACGGATCACCAACCGGCGTGTGTTCTGGATTACCGTTCCTACTCCACCAGTTTTTGCTGCCATCGTAATAGAAAATCCGTTCGCCGTCTTTCATGCCGCGTTGATACCCATCAACTTCTGAGCCAATATCAGCAATGCCGTGGCTTATACCTTTGTCAGCAAAGAGCTTTGACCACAATTCAGCAGCTTCCGTATCTTTTGGAATATGGTATTTCGGTGCCCCTATGAAGCAGGTTACATAGAGTTTTTGTGGATCGAGCTTAACAACTTCTGTCAGAAACTCCCACATCCATGGTATTTGCTCGGTCTTAAAATAGTCACCTAAACTCCAGTTACCAAGCATCTCAAAGAACGTCGTGTGGCGATTGTCGCCAACTTCTTCAATATCTTGCGCACGGAGACAGGTTTGACTGTCAACAATACGCGTACCATCGGGGTGCGTTTCACCAAGCAGGTATGGAATCATGGGCTGCATGCCAGAGCCGGTAAATAAGGTTGTTGGATCGTTTTGCGGCACAAGTAAGGCGCGCGGAATAACGCTGTGTTGCCGTTCAGCAAAAAATTGTAGGTAGGCGTTTCGTATTTCTTGGGCGTTCATCCCTGTTAGTATAGCAAATCTGCCGCAGCTTCGAGACACGAAACAAAGCGCACTGTTTTAGGCGCGCCTGTATAGACCGATATCCGTACCCGTTACTGTGGTCAATATTACGGATGGCACGGAGGTTAACTCTGATTATACTTATGGTAATGGAACAACGGGAGTTGGGGAGCACGCAGGAGCCAGAGCTGCATGGCACAGAACGACGCTGGGATCACTTGCGGCACATTGCTGGCGCAGCGCTCCGTGCAGCTGGCTGTATAGTTGCAGCTACTGCACCGGGAGCAGTTGGTGGTGCTGTGGCGGGTCTTGGTCTGGCGACGCACGATAGCGTACCTGTCACCGTACTTCCCGGCGTTGAAGCTCGCGTACAGCTCGTCAACGGTACAAACAGCGAAGTGTCATTTGAGCGACTTGATCAGTATAGCTGTTTTCAGCAACTGCCAAACGACATAGTAGCTGGATATATCTCTCCGGCGCTGACGCAAAAACCGGCCGGTAGCATTAATCTGACACATGCCCACGCCGACGTACGGGGCATGCTTGAGGTGGGTGCTCGGGCAACCATTACGCGCATCGACTGCAACACTGAAACCCTTCAAGCTTTAGCGGATATGGCGCACAGCGACAAGGCAGCTACAGGTATCATTGAAAACCCGATTATTACCGCCGTAGAAACAAAAGCTATCGAAGACATAGAGACCCTGGCTTTTGCCGGCGGCATGACAACGCTAATGATAGCAGCATCTATTCGGCGCGTCCGCCAAAGCTTTGCAGAACTCACTGGAGAAACCGCCCAGACCCCGCACGGTCAATATGTCCCGAGCGCCCTGGCAATTGCCATGAGTTCGCTCCTCATGTGCGGCACGGGAGCAGCAGTCTTTGGAGCCTCTGCTATCCATCCCCCACACTCTAATCAACGCGTGAGTACGTACATTACAAATCAGATACCTTTTTTACAGGGGGCAAGTGTCAATAGCGATTCCTTGTTAGCAGCCCTCGACACCTCAACGGTGCAAGTCATTGAAGAGAGAAATGATATCGATAAATATTACGCAGGGGTACAGCAAAATCTGGAGCGGGCTTTGACTACATGGCTCACCAATCCCCACAACCACGCTATTTTGGCTAACACAGACCTCGTGCCCAGTCTCGCTATATCTGGGCGTCACTGTAGTGACCCAATGGCGGAAGCAATCTCGCCGCTCATAACACACGAGCTTAAACCGCTGGTGCTGTTTGACACGGGCAACGTGGACGTTGCACCAAACCTACCCTTGCACGATTTTTGCGTTTCCTTGCTCCAAAAAAGTCTCGAAGCTGCCGTCCAGGCGTCCGGCAAAAACGTGTACATGTTTGCTGTTGCGGGCAAGCATGATGCCATGCAGGCCACGCTTTCAGCTGAACCTGATCTGCGCATTAATGGTTCGAACGGCGCTCCCTACCACCCCATCGTGCCCTTTAGCATAGAAGACACCCACACCTACACACGCTATGGCATCCATGTTATTGGCGGTTCTTCCCCCGTGGAGAGCCCCGACGGTGAACCTGATACGGTGCGTATACCCGGTATCGATCACCATCCTCGGCACGGCGCTACGCCGCAGCAACAGAACGAAGCCTATTACCAAGCGGGTCAAAGTGCACTCCTAGCCTGCCAAGCTGACAATAACAACGCGATCGTGCCTATTGCCCTGTTTAATTCTCGGGAGCAAGGCTATCCTGTGTTGCAGCACTGTGCGACCAGCCTGGTGCTCGCAGGTGAAGGTCCTACCGGATTTTTTACCTACGATCAATATAACGGCAATAACGCAACCCTCTTCATTGAAGGCAGCTCTGCCGGTAACGGCGAGTCGTGCTATGATTTTCGACCATATCAGCGAATTGTCGGTAGTGCCCAATATATCTTTATGCTTCTTGATCCGACTACCAACAAAGTTGCCTATGAGGCGAACCTAGGCATCAGTCCCTCCGGCACAGTCTCTATCAGTATGCTTGCGCCTCCCGCAGCCCATGAATACGATCACTCCATTGTGGAGCAGTTCAATGCCAGCCATGGGTCGAGCGTGCATTCCGCGCAAGACAAGCAAGTACAAGATCCGTCACGCTGCTAAACGCACCGGTACAATTCTGTAGCATAGCGGTGCGCCGCAACGATAATTTTTACTGAGCCAGACAATAGGTTCGCGGTACGCTAGGCGCTTATGACTCAAGAATTATACGCACCACTTCGCGATTGTCCCCAGCCAGAGGAAGCTCAGGCAGCGGTGCACGCCCGCGTTGCACACATCGTTGACCGGGTGCGGCAACGTGGGGAAGCACCCGTCGAGGATTGGCAGGCGTTTGAACGCACCGTGATTGCCCGTCTCGTAGAGCTCGAATTGTTGCGGTGCCCGGTACAAGATACGATTGGGTGCGCCAGCCAGTCCAGCTGTCAGCTCGCGCAACAACCACACGTGGTGAATGTGCACTAGCACCTTACACGACGATGCCGCCACCAACCACACGGTCGCCGTCATAGACAACCGCAGACTGACCGGGCGTTACAGCGCGGACATCTTCATCCAGCTTCAGACACTGTAATGTGTCGTCAAACAGACAGCCTACTAATGGCTGACGGTAGCGTGTCCGAACCATGTAACGCTTTCCGGCTTCAGGCGGTTCGTTAATCCAGTGCAGATTTGTGAGCTGCAATTCGTTATGCCACAAGCGTTCATCTTGTAAATCCGTCGTGACATAGACTTCGTTGGTAGCCACATCTTTGCCGACAACATAGTATGGCAGTCCGCCTCCGACATGGAGCCCATGGCGCTGACCGATAGTATAGAATAGTGCGCCGTCATGTTCGCCAACGAGAGCACCGTGTTGGTCGCGAATCGCGCCGTGCGGTTGCTCACCAAGTTCTGCCAGCAAAAACTCTTTAATACCGACTTTACCGACAAAACAAATGCCTTGGCTGTCTTTCTTATCGGCTGTTGCCAGTCCAAGTTTTGCAGCCATGGCACGGACCGCTGGTTTTTCGAGATTACCAATGGGCATCAAGGAGGTGCGTAACGCCGACTGGGTCACGCGGTAGAGAAAATAGCTTTGGTCTTTGTTGTCGTCTAGACCGGCAAACAATTGACCGTCTTCAGTTCGTGCATAGTGTCCGGTAGCAATGAGGTCAGCTCCCAGTTGCAGCGCCGTATCTAAAAACAGCTTAAATTTTACTTCCTGGTTACACATGATATCCGGGTTAGGCGTAATGCCTGCTTTGTATCCTTCTACCATGTAATCGACAACTTTTTGGCGATATTCTGTCTCAAAGTCGTACATGACAAACGGAATATCAAGCTGTACGGCGACACGCTTGGCATCTTGGTAGTCCTCTTTCCACGGACAGGTAAAGCCGGGCAGATCCTGGCTCCAATTTTTCATGTACACGCCGGTCACGTCATAGCCCTGCTCTTTGAGTAGCGCCGCCGTTACTGAGGAGTCAACACCCCCTGACATGCCAACAAATACTTTTTTAGCCATAGAAAGTTAATTTTATCAAATTTAAGGGACCGATGCTACTGCTGCGACTCTAATTTACGGCGCAGCGTATAGAGTTCGTGTCGTTGACCGAGCCAAAACGTTACCATGAGTAATGGCACGACTGCTAACGCCGGCCACCAGATAACTTTCGTCTGAATAACTTCCGTAGCAGTATTTTTATTCGCTGTTGAGGATGCTTGCACGGCGCCGTTCGCCACGCCCACTAACTGCAAGAAGGCCGACGTGCCCTTCGCATCAGTTACCTTAACGGTAACTTGGTAGGTACCCGCGGTATCGTACACATGTTTAAGAGTGAGTGTGCCGCCAAACGCCGAGCTTTGCAGATCGGCTGCTTTGCCGTCGCCCCAGTCAACACTTATTGCATAGGGCGGCGTGCCGCCATCTACGGTAATCGGCCAGTCAAGCTCATCCCCTGGATTTGCACCGCGCCGTGCATAATCGCTTGTCACGGAAACACGACTCCCAAATTCTGCAAATTGCGCATCGTTAAAATTGACCGTCACAATGTTAGAATCAGGTCCTGCTTGATCCAGCGCATCATATACCCGGGCGACAATATCGTTACGTCCACTAAATAAATCAACTTGGAGCTGGTAGCTACCGTTTATGCACATCGTTGATCCCACAAATACACTGTTTACGAAAATCTTCACCAACAGCCCGCTCTGGCATAAGCCGCTTACCGTCACGGGGATATTTGAGACTGTTGAGCCACTAGTTGGAGTCACAATTGTTGCAGCCCGCGTAGGTGCAGCCGAAGGGATAGTCGTTTCTAGACCTAGCGATGCACTGCCGGGAGAGGGAGTGCCGCTTGCCGCCAACGCAACCGCCCCGTGAAGCAGTGACACTCCGAACACGAGCAGCAATGTCGTACGTGCAAGTAAAAGTAGTTTTTGCATAGTTAACTTCTTCTTTATTTAACCATAACCGTTACAACAAAAACAGACCCTGGAACGGGTCTGTTTTATCGAACATGGTGATGTGCTTAGCGACGTCCAGCGCGGCGCAGTACGCGGCTGTCGTGGCGGCGCATATAGCGAGGGAAGACGATGGCGAGGGCAATAAGTAGCGCAAGAACGATGAGCGCGATAATAATAGCACTTGCCGGTATTACGTAGAAGGTTGTTTGTGCACTTAATAATTGACCATTGGTGCCATACCCAAAGTTACCAACTAATGTGTACTTGCCAAAACTCCCTACTTTATCGAGGGGCACGGTAAATTGTCGACTACTGTCCGGCAATACATTGCCGTGAGGATATGTATTGTTTATGTCATAGGTGCCAAGTATTTTGGAACCCTTCTTCAGCTCCACCTTACCAAATGGCTGTTCTTGCACGTCACCAGTATTATCAAATACGACTGAAGCCGTAATCCCCTTGCTGGTGGTGAATACCGTATGCGGATTGGTACCGCTTAATACCTGAAAATTCGATACCGAGACCTGTTCTTTGTAGTTACCGGGAACGCGTACCAAAATAAGCGAGGCAACACTTGCGGCAAGGTTGACGTTCTTCCCTGACACGGTGCCTTGCGGGGCAACCCGGACCGCGCCGTAGTAGCCGCCAGGTACTATATCTTTTGGCAAACTTATAGTAACCGTTACTTGCGCTTGGTCATTCGGTTGAAGCGTCGCTTTAGAAGGTGTTACCGTTATATATTTGGTAAGTCCGTGTTTTGGCAGCGATTGACCATTCAATAAAATTGCCGGACCACCGCTATTGTCTGGACGCGCCGTAAAATCGTTCGTAAGTACTTGTAAGTTTTCGGTTACGGACGAGATATTTTGCACGTACAAGGTTAAATTCTGACTCTGCCCGGGGTTAATCGTAAGATCGGTGCGGACAGGTGAAATCTTATATCCGTTACCAATGCCAACCCCACTTGTCGTCGTTGAACTCGTGTCAGCAAAAGCAGCCATGCTAATACTACCGGTCATGAGCACGCTCAATGCTCCATACAGCATTGACGCACGAAGTTTTTTCAACATGTTTTCCCTCTTATTTTTACCTGTTGCCACTATGGTACCAAAGTGTTTGCGTTTTACCAAGACTGTTGCTAAAAATTACCGCTGCAGATGTAATTCAGAGTCGACGCATAGACGCCACTCGGCTGCCCCTGCCCTACATTAACAATGTAGCTCACCGTAAATTTACGATAATTTTCGGGCTGCGTAGTGGACACTAATGTATCACCCGGCACAAACACATACTTATTCGGTATGTTGTAGTTCGCAGCCGGCACGCCGATACCTGGACCGACAGGGTCGGCGCCTACTACTGGATCTGAATTAGCGCGCAAATTTAACCCGAACTGTGATACGCCCGGACGAGATATATCAGGCGTTGCTAGTGAAGGAATAATGTTATTGCCTGACGTTAAGGTCATACCGTTTACCTGTACCCCATACCCAAACCCATTTGTGGCGACAACGAATTGGCTCGACGCTTGTTGGGTGGTAGTGGCGGCTGCATTGCCAAAATTAATATAATCGCCTGATGTCGTCGAACAATCATAATTTGTAATAGTTACGCCCGAGCAAAATAGGAGATACGGCGGTACTTTCGTCGTAAGCTGTATCGCGTCGACTATGGCAAAGGCAAAGCCGCCTTCATCATTATCTAGTCCGCTACCATCAGTTGAGCTAAATGTCTGGGCTCTTAGGTAATAGGAGCCTGTTTGGGACGGATTTTTAACATCGTGTAATGTGATATCTACTAACGTACCCGAGGTCGCAACTTGTGCGGTACGTGACAGCAACACGCTATTTGCGGTTTTCGAAGCAGCCGTTAAATCACTAAGTTGCCCCTGTACCGTCACTGTCGCACCAGACACATCAAGTCCAGTGGGCGCAGTACACGGATCATTAATTAACGGCGTGTTTGCACAAAACAAAAGCGATACAGAACCAATATTGCCTGTCGTGGAAATGTAAAATGAAACATCATAATCGGTCGTGGCAGAAACTGCTGAAGAAGCAATGCGCAAGGTGCGCGGACCTAAACGCGCTGCTTGGGTATTGCCCACGATAAACGCAACTAGCGCTACTATAGCGAGTAGCGCTAGGGCGGAGAGAAGGTACTTTCTCATACCATGTTTACGGGTATGTACAGCACCTGCCATCGTGCACCTCTTAATAGGTGCTGGTCGCAACTAATTGTAAGTTGGATTGGTACGTGCCGTATTCCGTTGTAGGAGCAACGTTACCAAAGAAGACGAGCGAACCAGAACCAGTTACTGGGTTCGCAGCCGTAGATCCAAGAAGGAAGCTACCATTTGCGCCGTTAGTACCATTGGTACCATTCGTGTCATCGAAACCGAAGACTGAAGATCCAACATACGCGCCGTCAACAATACCGTGGCAGTTAGCTACCGTATCATTGTACGGAGCTTGCGCCGACAAATTGGTGGTACCGGTCACATCAACACACATACCAAACTGTTCACTTCCAACTGTTTTCGCAACTGCCGTCGTGCTGCCCGGCGTTGCCGCGGTAATC
>DASTAH010000023.1:0-9404 GCA_035712845.1 Saccharimonadales bacterium (SeqCode) | reverse complement strand
AATACCATAACGAAAGACTAGCAAAAACTACTATTTCAGGTATAAGAAATGTTGCCGTCAGTACGCTCGTTGCAAGCCTTGGTTTCTGTTTGCCTTTAATTGAGGGCAGCAAAGCAACATTAAATGCAAGTAAACTTGCCGCTAAAACAAAATCTTGCCAATGATGCATAGAAGCACTATAGCAAAATGAAACCAAAACTGACTCCATTTACGAAACTAAATTGTTGTACGAAATACTTGGACGTCCGTCCGCCGCAAAGTTAGCACCTATTTATGACGAATTATTGCGTCGGAATGAGGTTTTGAGCTTATTTTCGTAAAATAATTCGGAGAGACACGCAAGTAATAATTTCATATTAAGCTTAAAGCTCGCGAGCCAAATTATCTTTCTTTTGGCTCATACATCGTGAAAGGTTTATCAAAGCCTTCCCAAAAAACAAATAAGTGGTCACTTTTTGGACATCTATAAAGTAGCGCCATCTGCTGGTTCATATCAAACATTTTTTGAGCTTCTTCCCCGGTCTTTTGGCTTGTAGCATAGATACTTTCCCAGTCATTATCTGAAAAAATGTGCCACTCTATTGGATTAGGGATAGAGCCACTTGTTCTAATTATTTCACCACATGGGCAGCCGAATGTAGCCATGAAGTTATTGTACTATAAAAAACTTCTCGGTACAGAGGAGTTAACCATAAGCGATTTGGAGGGCCCAGTGGGATTCGAACCCACGACACGCGGCTTAAAAGGCCGCTGCTCTAACCGGCTGAGCTATGGGCCCGCACGTGGCGGTAGCCGGAAAATAACTCCTTACATTATCTATTTTTAAGGCAAAAAGTCAATGGGAACGCTCTTGTTTAGCTTTAGGCATGTGCGTGTTTTTTAGCGTGTTTTCCCTCTTCACCCGATTTAGGACGCTGCAACCAGAGAACAAGGAGACTCAGGAGCGCGCTAGCCCCCACGATCATGTCTTGGGCGTTTTTTATCTTTTGCCACTGGCTCGAGTCGACAATAGATGCCGCCAAATGTGGGGGTAATTCCGGGATAATAAGAAACGCTCCAACTAGACCGACCCCAAGAGCCGGCAACACATTAATCATGAGGCGCGCACCTTTTACGCTTCGTATCATAAAAATAGCCGTGAGAAGTACCGGTATACCTAAGAGGATAAGCTTTACTGTTTGCATGCTTACGTGCATGCCCATCGCGGGTAGTATTGAGCTTGCATCAGTGCTCACAAACTGTACCAATACATCACCTAAGCATAAACTAAGAAAGACCAGTGCGGCATTAATGCGTAAAGCCATCAGAATAAGCACTGGCACCACCACTAAGGCAGCGAGCACGAGTAACGATTGGTTCATACCCCTATATTAGCATGAGCGACATGAGATAGCGGGACGCGCGCCCATCCCTATGATGCTGGTGGTGGGGTTATGACTGACGCGGGCTGCGCATTTTCGAGCAGATTATACATTGCCTGACCGGCACTTGTTGCGCCTGCACCGCTATCAACCGGCGCATCAGTGCCGTCCTTAGCCCACCCTATTTCGTCCCATCCAGGAAATGCATACGAGCCATTTTGGGTAACCATTTGCGAAGGGTCAGAGCCGCTATTGGTATACCCAATAATTTCACCGGCTACGACGTGCTGTCCGATTACGCTTGGCGCAACATGCGTGTGCCCATAGTAGACGGTATTACTTGGACCACCGAGCGACTGATCGAGAGTGAGTTCTGGGTAGTCGTTGCCAAATCCCCCGGGATTAGGATTTCCTACAGAAATGGTTCCGTTCGCAATTGCAACAACTGGCGCACCAGGGTCTGTTTGAATATCGAGTCCTTGATCAAGATGCGAGCGCGTGTTGGTAGGAAATATCTGTTCTGCCGAACGAGTTGGGAATGGCCAGACTACCGCTGGTGCTGCTGGAGTTGTCGTTGTAGTCACTACTGGGGCAACCGTATCAGGCGTTGTTGACGGTGGAACCGTTGCAGGAGGGGTAACTGCTTGCTGGGATGCCCAGCTATCGAGCCATTGAGTGTCTTGGTTCGTTGTTGACGGGAGTGCAGGCGCTGCCTCGCTAGGAAGAGCTACGGTTGTCGTCGTGGTTGGTATAGTTGTCGTTGGTGCTACCGTTGTGGTTGTCGTGGGTGCAGGCGCTTCACGGTGCGCAGTGGCTTCGATTTCGTTCATGATGGACGCAATAGCATCAGCTTCCTGGTCATGAGACGATGAGTAGTGAACAAAGATATTATGGATAGTTGTTCCGCCGCTATAGTACGGTTGACCGGGGAAAAGATAGTTGTCGTATAGCAACTTACCATAGTAGTCCATACATTGTGCAGGATCAGAAAATGTAAACGCCGCATTAGGATTAGAATCGTAGGCTCCTAGACCAAAGTAATTATTGCGTGTATGCGCAAAAAACGATGTGCCAGCAGCACTCTCAACTTTTGCGTGTGCCGCCGCAAATACGGCATTAATACCGTATTTTGTCTGCATGGCAAATAAACCAGGAGCTAAGCGGGCCATTGGCTCTCCATACAGAGATTGCAGCGCAACATCTAATTGCTTCTCATCAAGATCGGTGTTTGTAAGGACGTCTGAGCTCCGTGTGTATTCGCCCTGGTACACCGACTCGGGGTGCGCACTATGGTTGTTCGAGCTCGGCACGGCTGCTGGTTTCTCTGGTGCGGTCGTGGAAGGGGTGACTTCTAACGTAGGCGGAATGATCGTTGGATGAGCTGGATCAATATCTACTTTGATATCAGTTGGATCATTCCCCACAATCGATTCCGCAACACTTGCACTCACTGGCTGACCATTCAACAACTCGGTTGCTCCGGACGGAACATCGTGAGGCGCAACAAGCAGCGTGCTGGGATGCTCATTGCTCAGTTGATCAAAAAGTTGTGGCACCTTTGTCGCATCGGCATGTACGTCAAGTACGGGCGCTGCTGGCTTATGGCTTGCGGAAGGAATCGTCGTGATAGATTCAATGGTTACCGGCGCGTCAAGTGAATCAGCTGCTTTACTAACCTCAGCGGCGGTAGTTAGTGCCGTTTCAGGCAGCACTGCCTTGCCGGTCGCGGTGCTTTCAAGCGAATGCCGAGCAGCTGCACCTAAATGCACAACTGCATTTTGTGTACTCGCTATGTTTAATACCGCGCTCGCTGCTTTGTGTTCTACGTCTGTCAGCGTTGCCACATGCGGCGTAACAGTGTGGTGCGTGTCGATCATTGATGGCACAGAAGAACCAAGTGCCACTACAGCCGCCATAACGGCAACCAATTTGCGCGGATCCTGCTGCTCTACTTTTTCTGCCAGTTTTCCGACAAACTGTTCAACTTTTGCCACGATAACAGCGTTTACATCAGGCGCATCATTGTTCTGCGGATAAAAATCATAGGCAACTGGATCGCCATCAACCACCGGTTCCATGAGCGCACCAATTTGAGTTGCCCAAGAACGTAACTCTTGTGTCGTAAGTTTTGAGGCAACCGCTTGGATGGAAGCGCTAATACTATCATGGAGGCGCTTGTCTGCCGGCTTAGCGGTATGAGCGGAAGGGGTCGGCGCAGTAGCGGTATTGTGAAGAAACGAAACTGCTTCTTCAATCATGGCATTCACGCTTTCGCTATCGTCACGCAATGCAGGAGTGCGGGAAGTTTCTTGGACGTGTGATTTCTCGTAAGGCGCAAGGAGCTCTTTACCCTGAGCTATTAGTTTTGAAGCGTGCGCTTTGTATTCGTCTGGCAGTACAGCACGTAATTCTTTTGTGCGTTGTTGTGTTAACCGGTACCCAAAATCACTCAAGTTCTCGAGCACTTGCATGTCATTTCTATACTCGTAGACTTTGCCGAATATGTCCCATAGTGCATTAGCACGAGTTTCATCTCGCTCCTCTGCAAAACGTCGGTATGGCGCAGTAAGTTCAGTAGCCGACAAGCTATTCGGGTCCGCCGTAAGAACCAATGCTGATTCCTCAAACATCCTTCGCTCTTCGCGCGCCAAAACTGCTTCGCGTAAGCGATTTTGTACAAGTTCATTACTCTCTAATAATGCAGCTATGTCTTGTTCAGCGGTGTACGACTGTCGTTCTTGTGTAAGTGTCGCCATAATATCTGTAGAATATTCTTTATATGACATGCACGTGCACGACGTGATGTATACAGTATATTAGCATATTTTTGCTATTTTGTAAACTTTTTAGTACTGAAGCTTATTACTGTTATGGCTGTACAGGGTTCAGGGCTTGGTTCAATTGCGTCAGCTCGTCATCAGTCAGCTGCACCGGTATCATGACTTCCCCACCTGCATTGTCGGCTTGTACTTTAAAGCCCGTTTCATTACCATCATGCACGAATTTCATATGACCGAAGTCCTGGTGCAAAGCGGGAATATCTGCTTGCATGTTCGACAGTATTTGATCGACTGGAGACACTTCGTGGGGTGGCGTAAAGCGTATCGCCGATGGCGCTATGCCCGGGTACAAAGCTTGTACTTCTTGCGTGTAAAACTGCTCTTGATCACTCACCCACTGGTTGTATTGCGTCGGTGGAAGTGGAGATATTTCACCAGCTAAGGTTGCTAAACGAAAAGCTAGCAGCGTTGTCGCACTTGCTTCTTTGTCCGTTCCCATATCGGTGATGCCGTGGGTCTGGATTAACGTATCGGCGCAGGGATGTTTGCCTTTTTGGACTTGTGCAACATATTTTGCTTGCGCGTTGTTGATATCTTTTTGAGTTGCCGTGGAGGAAAGTCCTAAGCATAGCACGTCGCTATATACATCTGGACCCGCAGATTGTGGCACGTAGCTATTTGGCAACGAAATACTTACCTGCTGAATGTCTGAACCTCGTGACTGAGTAATGGCGCTGGCTGGGAGGGCGTACTTAGCGCACACATCAAAACGCACAGGCACTGAAGCATTCGAATTTGTGCCACCAGTTGTAACACCAAAGACAGTGTAGTTAGAGTTGGTTTTTACACCCGTATCAACATCAATTGTATCCGTACAAATGGGTGTTTTTAAGGTAATTTCGCGGTAGGTTTCCGGAATAACTTTTGCCGAACCAGTCGCCGGTTGGGCACCGGTTTTTGGCAGGTGAATAGAGGGTAGATTAATATGTAGTTTGCGTTCGAGATCTCGAAGTATAGTATCGCCACCAACGAGTGCGGCAGCAGTAACCATACCGACCATGGCTACACGAGCGACAGTGCCAGCTGTTGTGCGGCGTTCAGCGCGATAACGGTGAGAACTGGGACGCTCAGCCCTGTTTGCGGACTGTCGAGGTGATTCTTGAGTGCGCATGGTATTAACTTCCTACTTGACCGTATGTGGGCGTGCAGCGACATGACACACCTCACCATTTCCTTGGAGATACTGGCGGTTAAACGCGGTAAGTTCTTGACTATCATGTATCGCAATATCAACGGTATTATTTGCCGTGTGGTCGCTTAACACCTGACCATGCATCGTATAGATGTTCTCATCGCTGTGCGCAATTGTTGTGGTCAAGAACTCATGTTTCGTTCCAGTGTCCTCAAGTTTAAACTCAGGCTGATAGGCACAGCCGGGTAGTGTAAGTACTACTTCTGGATGGGCACCATGAAATAAAAGTGCTGAAATGAGCCGGTTTGGACCAGTAACTTGTAGTCCATCATTGGCGCTAAAGTCGCCAGATGTGAAAAGTAGTTGTTGATCGGTGTAGCGGTCAAGCAAAATTGTGTCTGCGCGGTGACTAGCTGCCCATGCATACCCACCTGCTGCTCCCGCGAACGCCAATGCAGCCACTGTAGCACCCATCCGTTTCTTACGAGACGCAGATGTGCGTTCACTGCGCGGCTCAGTATCAAGCGCTTCGTCATGCAATTCGTCGATAGCACCAGTATTGTGTCTCGTAACAGGGCGACGTTCATCGCCTTGATCAGTCCATCTTGCCATGGAAATATAACTCCAACTTAATGGTGTATATTATACGTTAGCTTTGTGTTTTTGTCAATTATTTAGTGTGCAATTACGCGACGACTTTGCCCTTGCGGCGTTGTGGTTGGGCGGCTTTTTCAATGTAGTCAATAATTGATTCAGCAACATTTACGCCCGTGACGAGTTCAGGGGTCTTCAGGCTGGCTGAGGAGTTTACCTCCAGAACGAGCGGACCACGTGATGAGCGCATCATATCGACACCGCAGACGGCAAGACCCATGCATTTTGCCGCCTTGATAGCGGTTCGTCGCTCGGCATCCGTTAATTTAACGGCGACACCGACACCCCCTTGATGGGTATTAGCACGAAAATCATCATCAAGACTTTGGCGCTGAATGGCCGCGACTACTTTTCCGTTGACGACCAATGCCCGTATATCGGTTCCCGCGCTCTCTGCTATAAACTCTTGAACTAGAAAGTTCACGCCTTCTACGTAAAAGGCCTGCATTACGGCAAGTGCTGCTTTGCGGGTTTCTGCCAAGACCACACCGTTCCCATGCGTACCGCGTGCCACTTTAATGATAACCGGCGCGCCGCCCACCTGCTCTAAGACACCCTCAAAGTCGGCCGTTTCGCGGGCAAATACCGTTTTTGGAATACCAACGCCGGCTTTTGCGAGCAGTTGCATACTGCGCAGTTTGTCACGTGAGCGCACAATTGCAATTGATGTCGCGGTGGTAAACACATTTTGCATTTCAAATTGGCGCACAATTGCCGAGCCGTATTTCGTCAGGCTTTGGGCAATACGAGGAATTATGACGTCAACATCTATAATTTCCCCGTTTTTGGTGTGTACCTGCGGCTTACCTTGCTCGAGCGTGACGTAACACTTCGCATAATTAATGACACGCACGTTATGACCGCGCTTTTCTGCCTCTTCGCGGAGGCGCTGGGTGGAATAATTACGAATTCCTTTAGACAAAATAATAATATTCATACAACTTCTCTTACTTCTTAGCTTTATGTGTACGTTGTAGCCGCTTCGAACGTGCTTTCTCTTCACCAACCAGGGGCGTGCCCTGCTTTACATCAACCATGAATTTACCACGCAGAATATTACGCCCAATAAGCATAGGATACGCTTGTTCTGAACGGTTGGCGAGACTAAATGACGCACGTATTAACCGACCTTTCACCCGTACCAGCAGCTTTACAACATAGCGCTGCTCTGCTTCGCCGATCGAACTGGCGATAGTGCGCACCTCATACGTATCAAACGTAAGTACCTGTCCGGTGTACAGCGGACTATCCGGTCCAAACAAGACACACTGTAAGGTTCCGTGCGACGCAATTATGCCCGACGCCCAAATGGCTGACGTCTTTGCGCCCGTATCAACGCGCGCTGGTACGTCATGTATATCGAGCTCAGGAAACTGTACAAGCTCTGCGCGACCAATAATTGCCAGTGGTTTATTGTTCATCGTGTTGCCTCTGCTTATCTATTAAAGCATCTACTATATGGCCCGCGATGTCTATACCTGTTGGCTGTTCTGCCCGAGCAAAATAACATGGGACATTAACTTCAGCCAAGTATGCAGTCTCTGATGGTTGTTCAACCAGAACGTCGACGCCGCCCAGTATGCTTGCCCGCAGCTTCACACTGGTACGTGCGAGGTCGATAATGTGCGCAGGAAGTGACGCTATATCGACCGCCGTAACCGTTGGTTCCGGTGCGGCGTTTGTCCGAAAGTCATCGTTAGGTTTATGGTATTCAATTGCGGCAATAACTTCACCGGCAACCACAATCAGTCGGTAATGCCGGTACTCCGCGAGGTATTTACGAGCAATGGTATTGCAAGCCGCAAGATCAACTGAGGCAAGGTACTGACGGAATTCCGGCACGCTGTGTGTTAACACAACGCCTTGCCCGTGGCTCAGTCCTAAGGTCTTCACAATAACCGGAAACCCGCCGACGGTTGCTATACGCTGGGTTATATCATCATCAGCCATACGCAACCAGCTTGTATCGAGTAGAATCGTAGGGATAATGGGCAGTTCTTCCGCTATTTGCCGAGACAGTTCACGCAACCGTTTGTGGGGATGCGGAAACACTTGCTTGTCGTACATGGTGGTCAGGCTTTTGGTATACATGGTGGCAAGCAGCGATTCAATCGCTACGGCTTTAGAATCCAAACTAACGCGGTACAGGAGGCTGTTTGGCGGCACGCTCATACTGCGCACGTCATCAAGAACAATATTTTCAACAACCAGTCGACTATAGGTGATACCTCTCGCCTGACAGGCGCGCTCAAGCGATACATCACAGCCGTGCTTCCCCACTTGATCTTGTGTCACAATCGCAAAGAGCGTCATCGGTCGGCTCCCAGATTGCGAAGATATTTCTTAAAATATGCGGCTTTTTCTTCCAGCAATGCGCCGCTCGCTAGCGCCGGCGTATGATTAACTTCAAGTACATACCAGCTCCCATCGTCAGCGAGTAGTACATCAACGCCGCCAATCTGGCGATTGGTAACACGTGCGGCTCGCTGAGCACTGTCAATGATGGCAGGGTCAACATCCGCTAATGCCAAGGGAGTGACACTGCCACCTTGGGCAGTGTTATTCAGATGGGTGCCCTGCGCGGCAGATTTTTTGAAGATAAGCGGTTCAATATCGTCGCCGAATGTTAGTATTCGTAATTCTCCACTGTTTGTAATGTACGGTTGTGCCACATAGCCATGTTTATCGCTCTCTAGTACAGACGCAAGCTGGGCTGCATCGTGCACTAAGTAATTATGGGCACCTTTTATGCCATCATTGTGCTTCACGATGTAAGGGAACGCAGGGCTCTGGTGCGCAAGATAGGCGCGCAGTGTCGCATTGTGAGATGCGGCTATTAAATCAGGTGTTGGGATATGGTGTTGGGCGAACAAAAAGCCTTGACTCGTCTTACCATACGCTGGATACGTGAGGTCCTGCTCGTTCAGTACCGTCATACCGTGTATGGCTCCATAGATTTGAAGTGCCCGGGCGTAATCCGGGTAAAAATTCATGTTACGGAGGTATACGGCGGAAAACGTATTCGCAATATCGACGCCGTCTTTGAGGACGGCAGCCTGACCTTTCGTAACAACAAACACGAGCTCGCGCACTGAACAATAGGCGACCTCAATGTCATCCGTGGTGCAGCGTGCCGCAAACGCCTCGAGGGAGTGCTGATGCGGCGACGAGGCATGGGGGTCATAGCTACTGATGAGGAGCAGTCGAATCATAGGAAACTTCTTTTGCTTAATTTAACAACATTATATCATTTTTTTCTTTAGTTTTCAATAGTGGCGTAATGGTTCAATACCTTTGCATCACTTTCATGCAAAGATAGAACCATGGCATATACTTCTAATCCCAAGCTCCCTCGCGTGCGCATGCAAGCCGTCCTCATGGTGCGACGCGGAGCGTCGACCCGCGAAGTAGCACGCT
>DASTAH010000022.1:0-33127 GCA_035712845.1 Saccharimonadales bacterium (SeqCode) | reverse complement strand
ACAGCAATTTCAAGGCGAGGGCTCTCGCCCTCGGTAGGTTAGGGTTGGTAGAATAAGCCATGGTAGGCTCCTTTCATTGTTAGTGGTATTAACAGTTTAGGACGCCTACCTTTTATGTTGCAAAGGTGGTGAGAGAGTACGTTAAGTTTGTAAATATGCTGCTTTTATGGTAGTATATTTTTATGTCTGAAAATAGAAATACGATTTCTGACACTCCCAGTCCCAAAGAAAACCCAGTACAGCTGAAAGAAAGAGAGCGATGGGGTAACAATATTATTAGATATGACATACAAATTGCTGGGCAGCGTGCCGGACATCTAGCACTTTTATATCCCCGCAAACCAGGGAAGGTAATAATCGATGCTGTTGTATTAGCAGATGACTTTAGAGGCCAGGGATATGCCAAGGATACATACAAACAAATCCCTTCTTTACCATTGCCAAATGGTGGAGATTTAGCATCTTCGGGATACTCTTTTGGGTCATCGGGTATGTTAAGTAAATCTGCGCAGCATGTGTGGGAATCTCTAGCAAAAGACGGCGCAGCTACTATACAAGACGATGGCAGCTATATGCTTAATTTATCTCAGCCACCCGAAATGCAACCTGAATCCGAGCAGAAATAGTTCGGAAGCCCGACTCAATACCCCGCTATTAAGCTTATGCTTGCAAAAATACAACTTTTATGGTAGTATTTTTTTATGCCCAAAAACTATGAATTCCATGAATTTTCTGAAGGCACACCTGAAGGTTCTACCGGAGAGCGTACAGTTAATTTTACAAGCCAACAGATAACCGACCTACAGAGAGAATTAGTTAACGCAGCTGCTTGGGGCGATCATCAAGAAGTTGATAGACTTACATCATTAGGCGTAACACTGCCTGTATCTCTTTCTAGTGCGGGAACCTCTCCTTCGGTTACCGCTCCAAACGAAACCGGTTCCAAAGCGACCCAAACCAGCAAGGAAGACGTAGACAATGCTGCTTGGGAGAGTAATAAGTGAAGTGTTAATAGTTAGCTTCACTGAAAATTATAAATCTTGCTTAATAGTTCGGAAATCAGTCTCTATGTCCCGCCAAGCATAAGCAGTATAAAGCACTCAGTAAATAGAGTGCTTTTCTATTAGATTGACAAAATAACAAGCTTATGCTAATATACAAACCATGAGCGAACAATCCAGTAACCACGAACAACTAGTTAGCCCGCAGCAAGCAGAGCAAGTATTTAAAGAGATTGGTGAATTGACCACTCTACAGGGCACTAATTATGGTGATAGAAATACTTATGGTGAAGTGACTATTGTTGTTCCTGATAGTGTAGCCGAGCATCTACCTCCTACCGAAACAGATAGCCAAAGCGTAGGCAGGACTATATACGTCACTCAAATTTTCGACCGAGAAACTGGCCAACCAAAACAAGAAGGCGTAGTAGGGATGGTGACATTTACGCAAAAAGAGAAGCGTGACGCCGATTTAGGTTACTGGACTAACGTAAACTACCATGTCGTAACCGCTGACGGTCAAACCCACCAACTTGAACGCCATGTAACTAGCGGTGAGTATGGCAAGGCTTATGCAGCACGCCAAGCTGGCCGCATGGCATTTACTCGCGAAGCTATGGAGCAACAGTTAGCTGAACTGATGGACTTACAGCGACGCGACACTGAAGCCAGGAAAGTAGAAGCTGAATTAGGTTTAAGTACAGTAACTAGTCGTGAAGCCGAGCAAATAGCCGAAGTTCTCGCATCGTTAAACAACAACCGCTAATTTTCCCTGTTCACTGTATAGAGTGATGTAATAGTTCCATACTTCGTACGCTGTGGTCCGCCAAGATGCTTAAGTCGTATACCCCTCAAGACATTTGATTTAAAGCCTCTTTCGTGGTATTATATAAACAGATGTATCCCCAAGACCTGTTTGATAATAAAACGGCTGCTATTGAGGTAACTTTTTTCTATGGTTCACACGAAAAGCCCGATGACGCTACTTTATTCAAGCCATATCTTGATTCTGCAGATATTTATATACCAGAAGTGCGGGGATGGACACCGAGTGCCTTAGAACGTTACACAAAAATATCTAAAGCAATAGAGACACCTGATGAAGCCAATCAAATATGCATTGATAACGGTGAGGGAAGACGAAAAGCGTTCACTATGCAACTTTGGAAAATGCTTCATGGTAGTAATAAGCAAATAGTCGTACTAGATATTCCATCTGATTTCGAGTCGATTTACGATGGTTCAAAAGATGTATACGAAACGCTTACTGATAATTCGAGGAGCTTTAGTGAATTCTTACATGAACTCGATACGGAAACTAATAACGAGGTTGCCAACCAGGACAAGCGAGAGGACTATATATCGGAAAGACTTAGAACACTACTAGAAGATTCGGCTGCCAGCAACCCGAGTAGCGAGCAAATCCGTATATTACTCACTATTGGGGCAATTCATACGAGGCTCTTTGAGCGGTTTGTAAGTGACCCAAGTTTTAAGCATGTAGCCTTTAAGCAGGTATTTAGCGAAAATCCGCAACCGTATTACTACAGAGCTGAGTTGATGAAAAGAAAGTTATACGGCGAAAAAATAAGCGAGGAGTTATTAGCGAAGGTATTTCTAGAAGACATTTGCGAGCTACACATTGATGAAATGACTTCCTTTACTAATGCTAATGACAAAATAAGATTGCTGAGGGCAATTATTGAGCCGTTTAGTTATGATGACGCACAAAAAGTTTTTGAGAATTGGGATAATCAGAAGGTCGGTCAGTTTATAGCGATAGAGATTCTGAAGACAGAGGGTTATCAAGAGAGCTAAAATAGTTCCAGATTTCCTCCGCTACGGCCTGCTAAGCATAAGCACTTTGTAAGAAATGCTTTTTTATTGCTATGATGGAGCAGTGCACCATTGGCAAGATTTTGTTTTAGCGATAAGTATCCTTGTCTTTAATATAGCTTTAAGCCCAACCGTTCTTGGTAAGTCCAAGCCTGAAATCAGCACTAGTATATTAACAACTACCTTCATGACCGCAACAGTAGTGGTCTATATTAGTCTATCGCTTTGGTATGCAACAGTGATGAGCTACATAAATACGCTACTATGGGCCACCTTAGCTTTTCAGAAACAAGTCATGAAAAAAACTAAGAAGCGTATATAGTTCGGAAGTCCGACTCTAATCCCGCCATATTTACAAAGTACATTATAAGGAATACTATGTATGTATGAGTCAAATTCCAGTAACAGTTAAGATTGATGCTGATGTCAAGCAGCAGGCCCAAAAGCTAGCCCAAAAGCTAGGTTTGAGCTTGAGTGCCATTATTGAGAATAAACTTAGAGAGGTTGTGAGGGATAGAAGGGTAGTTTTTGAAGAAGAGCTTATCCCTAATGAAAAAACTGCCAAGGAATTAGAGAAGATTGAGCTAGATATTAAAGCTGGACGCAACCTTAGTGGACCATTTAATACATTTGAAGAACTTGAACGGCATCTAAATAATCTTGGTCATGCGAATTGAAACCCACAAACAATACGATAAAATGTGGGCTAGGTTAAGCAGAAAGCAACAAATACAAGTTCTAGCTGCTTTAAAATTATTTCTAGAAGGTCAGTATAAAGAAAAGCTGAGAGTGCATCAACTAAAAGGCAAGTACTTCCCCCAATATTCCATAAGTGCTGGTGGTGATCTTAGAATTCACTTTCTTCAGCTTGACGAAGATAAAATTGTCCTCATGATGGTTGGTACTCACAATCAGCTTTATAGTTAGAGTCAGGTTGAATTAAGGCATAGTAGTTCCAAACCCCCCTCCGTCACGACCCGCTAAGTCTTAGCAACATAAAGCACTCAATTAATGAGTGCTTTTCAATTGGAGTGATACATAAATTTGTCCAAATGTTGTTACTTGCATTAGGATCTCGATGCCTGTATAACGTTAGCATGTTCAATAAAATACATTCAAAAAGCTATGAATCTAGTGCTAAATTTTTTGAGAGTTCTTATATGCTTAATGCCGCACGGTCTCTAAGGCAAGCTGCTCGCAATACCATACAGGCAGCTGGGTATTGTCTTGATTTGGATCAACAAGAGGCATTAGCACACAATGAGGCTAGGGTGGCAGCCCTGCACGCTTTAACAGAACAGGGAGTAGGATATATCTCTTCATCGGACCGATACAGACTTGATGAAGTATCTCGAGCAGTTGAGTCATCTGAAGTGCTTGAACCACCACTTGCTATTTGACCATATGGGTGACTCAGGTTAAATAAAGCCATTGTTTGCTATAGTGATAGGATGCATAGCAAAGATGCACTTGATCGAACATTTTACATAAGTCTTATTTTGAAAGGCTTAGATTCAACAGCTGAAATATTGGGTGGCATTATATTGTTGTTTATATCAGCCGACACCATAAACAGCATTGTACGCACATTAACGCAGCATGAACTCTCGACTGATCCGCATGACTTTATATCGACGCATCTAGTAAATGCAGCGCATAGTTTCACCAAGGGCGGACGATATTTCGCTGCTTTTTATCTTTTATCTCATGGCATAGTTAAAGTTGTACTGATCGTAGCACTCTTTAAAGAGAAGATCTGGGCATACCCATGGATGATGGCAGTACTAGGCGCCTTTATTATTTACCAAGCGTATCGGATGACATACAAATTCAGTTTCGGTCTCCTTGTGTTAACTCTCTTTGATATATTTATCGTTTGCTTAACGTGGCTTGAATATAAAAAACACAAGTCCCGGCTTAGGCCTGAACTTGCAGCCGAGTAGGGCACAAGTATCCTTGACACAGGGCTTGGCGCTCTTGACGCAAGAGTGCCAGAAGTCTATAATTATAGGTAGCACTGATCCTAGAACTACCCCTGTAGAATGATAGTTAATAGGCGCTGTGGGAGGGAGCGCAGACGCACACAAACACACCAAACATACACGAGTACTCTGCGTGTAATTCAGCTACGGAATGGTCATGAGTGACCCTATGTCGTACAACTGGATGGTTATTTTCGAGTACGTGGCAAATGAAGTAAGACTAGGCTAATTTTTACGAGGAACATATGCAAGCAAAGACAACACATAGTGAACAAGTATGGCAATCACCAGACGGAGCTAAATCTATTTGGCAGGTATCGTTAAAAGGTGATGGTGGCAACGAATATCAATCAAAGACGTATAGTGAAGCAATAGCTCACTTGGGTTTTGAAGGTGACGTTGAGAGCTACCTCAATAATCGCGGTGAGCGGTTTGTTCGCCAAAAACATAGCAAAAATACCACCCCATATTCGCGGGATAACGATGCTATTCGTGCCCAATGGGCAATTGGTCAAGCTATCAATCTCGCTGCGGTTAAGATGGACAAGGATCAAATCACACTTCCTGTCATCGAAGAGTATGCTAAAGAGTTATTCGCGACGGTGAGCCGTGTCAAGGGAGAGAAAGTAACGCCCGAACTCAAGCTTCGCGCAAGCAAAGCCATTGGCATGACACAAACTGCAGCTGCATTCTAAAGGTCAAGATAGCTGTACATAAAGGTCGGTTTACCTAACCGACCTTTTTATTTGCTATAATACTTCGGTAATTTTTAATTCAGTGCCGATGTAGCTCAGCTGGCTAGAGCACCGCTTTCGTAAAGCGGGGGTCGCGGGTTCGAGTCCCACCATCGGCTCCAGTTGCGGGTATCGTATAGTGGCTAATATGCGACCTTCCCAAGGTCGAGAGGAGAGTTCGATTCTCTCTACCCGCACCATTTTATACGATCAGTTTATACATAAATGATACAATTGAAGCTAACACATGGCTGTCCCTAAGAAGTATTTTCACGATCACTTAGTGCTGTTATTGCTCAGTATGGATACGTTTTTAGCCTTTCTATCGGCTATATTTGTACTGTTACGCCTAAGTTCTGGGCATGGAAATGGATTTATTGTACAGTGCCGTGACTGTTCTAACCCCTTAGCGATCAATAAATTTACTACCGGCAGTGTAACGGAATTACTCAGCTTTATCGGTTTTGCGTTCCTCGTATTAGCAGTGCACACTATTTTGAGTATGCGTGCCTACCATATTCATCGTCAGCTGGCTATCGCTATACTGAGCCTAGGGGTATTGTTGCTGGTTTTAACTATAGTCGTCAGTAACGCACTACTTGTGCTTCGGTAATAGCCATTTTAAAGTTTAAACGAAGGCTATACACTGGTACACAGTAATGACAGACATAGAAATTCCATATGAAAATGACCGCCATGGCTGGTATCGTGTATTTGAGGTTTTGCCAGGCGCGTTAAGTTGGCTTGTATTATTATTGCCGGTAGGTCTTAGCTTCGTAACAGTTACTATTAATGATAACAACGTCAATCTTGGCGTTGTATTTATATTAGCCTACATATTGGTGTATTTCGTTCGCTCTATTGGGTACAGCGTTCGAGCCGTGCAGGGATATCGTACGATGCAAATACATAAACAGCTTAACTGGCGAGCAATGCTTGCTGATATTGAAGCTGGCTCACCAACAAATGAAGATATTATTCGCCCAAAATGGCACATTAGTAATTTAGCGCGCCGACCCAATTTTACCCGGGTATATAATCCCAGTGAATTAGTACATGCGGTTATCATTGCAACTGTCAATGAAAGTCGTGAGGTGCTAGAACCTACAATCCAATCGGTCCTCGATAATGATTTTGATCCCCAGCAGCTCATATTAGTGCTCGCCTATGAAGGGCGCGCAGGACAAGAAGCTGAATCGCGCGTGCAAGAACTGGTGAGGTTATATGGTCCGCGGTTTAAGCATGCGATGGCTGTAAAGCATCCCGCTAACATTGCAGGAGAAATTGTAGGCAAAGGAAGTAACATCACCTACGGGGGTCGTGAACTGCAGCGATACCTAGAAAAAAAGAAAATTGATCCGGCAAACGTTATAGTGACGACACTTGATGCCGACAATCGGCCTGATAGGCAGTACTTTGCAGCTGTAAGTTATCTATTTTGCATGGTTCCCGAGCCGCTTAAGGCATCGTATCAACCCCTACCAATGTTCACGAATAACATTTGGGACGCGCCGACCCTGATGCGGGTGATTGCAACGGGGAATACCTTATTCTATATCGTCGGCACACAACGACCACATCGTGCCCGCAACTTCTCCGCGCACGCACAAAGCATGCAAGCACTCATAGACATGGATTTTTGGAGCGTCCGAACTATCGTAGAAGACGGTCATCATTTTTGGCGCAGCTATTTCCACTTTGATGGAGATTATCGGGTATATCCGCTCAGTATTCCGGTTTACCAAGATGCAGTGCTGGCGGATGGCTACCTAAAGACTATGCGGGCTCAATTTATCCAACTTCGGCGGTGGACCTATGGCGCGAGCGATGTCGCATACGTTGCCTATAAAGGCTTCTTTACCAAGAATAAAGCATGGAAGCCAGATATTCTTGCAAAGTTTTTAGTACTGCTTGAGGGGCACATTACGTGGGCTACGGGTACCATATTGGTACTCGCTGCATCACGAGTGCCGGTATTAATTGCGCCGCAAAGTGTGGGTGCAATCCAATTGCCTGGATTAGTAAGTGCAGTACAAACTATTGGCATTACCGGATTACTTGTTTCTGTCTATGTTTGTATGGTAACGCTTCCACCTCGCCCCGCACGCTATAAAAGGCACCGGTCGGTACTCATGATGGTGCAATGGGTGCTCGCCCCTATTAGTGCTGTCTGCTTTGGTTCTTTAGCTGCTTTTAACTCGCAAACCCGATTAATGTTTAAGCGGTATCTCAGTAAGTTCGATGTAACCGAAAAAGCACGTGTTGCTGAAAGCGGCGAGCGTATAAGCACCGAAGCTGACCCTGGCCAAAATTAATTACCCGGACGGATTAAAGAGTGTGAAATGCCTGGTAGTGTATGGCAGCAGCTTTATCAAAGCGCAATAAGACCAAGTACGCGGTCGTAGCTATATTCTTATCTTCAATTGCACTGTGCTGCATTTGTGTGAGCAAGCGGGCAATAACGGTGTCAACAAGAGCTGACGCGTCTTGCACGGCAGTAGAACGATGCTGCAAGCTTTTAAATAGGCTGAGTAGTAGTTTATCGCGTGAAAATGGAGAGAGGGCTCCCTCTGCGTCTCGTACCGTGATAGATGCAGCATAATTTGGAGCTTCGTGAGAGGTAAATACACTTCCACAACTAATACAGGCACGACGCCTCCATACACTATTTGTCCGCTTCTGGAGGCGAGAATTCGTTACGTGGGTTTCACTACCGCAATGTACGCAAACCATGTCAATATATTGTCATAACGCTAATAAAAATGCCAGTGGATAACAATACGAGGGATGGGGAAAAGAAAATACCTCAGCTACTGCTGAGGTATTTTGCGACAGTATTCTTATACTATTTCGCCGATGCTGCGCTTTGGCGCCAGCGCCGTATGCGATTGGACGAAGCTGTTGCGGTGAGTTCCTCATAGAACAGCTTAAAGTCATCCAAAACACTCGATTTGGTACTAATGCCCAAACTCCCTGTTTAACCGACCAATTGTAACAATAAAAAGAATACTAGTCAATAATAGCCACAAAAAAGCTAATGCTTATAACAGGGGTGGCTAGTAGCTCATGATATTGCTTTTCAATGGTTAGTACGGTATAGTTTTTCAAGTCCGAACGGGCGATTAGCTCATTTGGCTAGAGCGCCACATTGACGTTGTGGAGGTGACAGGTTCGAATCCTGTATCGCCCACCAAACAAAAAGTACCGATAATAATCGGTACTTTTTGTTTTGTAGAGATGCTGACTAATTACACAAATAAGCAATCAAGGTATGGAGTATGAACTGAATATATGAAGAAACCTAGAAAGACAGAAACACATCGAGTGTTCATTACTTATTTAACTCATTTGTGAGATGACAAAAAAAGAGAAGGTAGTTGCTTATATCAAATATGGCGTCATCAATATATGTTTATCCACATGAGTAAATGTAGGAAATACAGCATAAATGTACTAGCCATATAGTACTAACCTTGCTATAGTACTTAATTACAGGTGTGGTTTTGCGAGGGGTTTTCCCTCCAAATGAAACGGTTGAATGATATTGCGAGATCATTCAACCGTTTTTATTTTTAGTCACGACATTTAACCGTTCTTAGTAAAGGTGTACAATAGTCTCCAAGCAGTGAAGCGGACTCACCAACCGCAGAGCTTCGTCGGCGTGGCTACAGAGGTACGATAACCAAGGTAGCAAGAGTAATGTCAAGGTGGAACCTCCCTAGTGGGACCGAGACGCGAATTAAGTACTTGTAGCTCATAAGTATTTAATCCGCGTCTTTTTAATTAATAAGGAGTATTTATGGCTGATCAAGATGATCTTTACGTAATGCGTCATAGCCTTGCACATATATTAGCCACCGCTATTCAGCACCAGTATCCAAACGCTAAGTTCGGTGTAGGTCCCGTGGTAGATAACGGTTTTTACTACGATATAGATCTCGGCGACACGAAACTGTCGGAAGACGATTTTGAACGGTTGGAACAGGAAATGCGCAAGATTATAAAAGCAGATTACCCCTTTGAGCGTTCAGAAAAACCGATCGACGAGGCAATTGCATGGGCAAAAGATGCGAAACAGCCATATAAAGAGGAACTGTTGAACGATCTCAAGCGCGCTGGTACAACCATAGCGAAAGAGCTAGACGCAGCGGAACTTGGCACGATTACAAATGGAGAAGCTGCGGTTGAAGCGGTAAGTTTTTATACCGACGGTGACTTTACAGATCTTTGTCGTGGCCCACATGTTCAGTCAACTGGTAAGGTTGGTGCGTTTAAGCTACAGCGTATAAGTGGTGCGTACTGGCGTGGTAACGACAAAAATCCACAAATGCAGCGTATTTATGGGATTGCTTTTTCGACTATTGAACAGCTCGAGAAGCAGCTACATCTGTTAGAAGAAGCACGGTCTCGGGACCACCGTAAAATTGGCAGGGAAATGGATTTATTTGTTTTTTCCGACCGCATTGGTTCAGGCTTGCCATTATTTACGCCACGCGGCACTGTACTAAGAGAAGAACTGTCGCGATTTGCTGAGTCACTTCGTCGTGACGCTGGTTTTGATCGGGTAGCGATACCGCACATAACGAAGACCGAACTGTATAAAGTATCAGGGCATTGGGATAAATTCGGCGATGAGTTATTCCTCGTTCAAAGCCAAGAAACATCTGACCAATTTGCACTGAAGCCCATGAATTGCCCACACCATAACGAAATCTTTGCTTCATTACCTCGGTCATATCGAGACTTACCCATAAAGTACTTTGAGACAACAACAGTTTACCGCGACGAAAAAACCGGAGAGTTAGGAGGCCTGAGCCGCGTGCGCTCCATTACTCAAGACGATAGTCATGCGTATTGCCGGCGCGATCAAATTGAAGCAGTTGTTGCTGGTCTGATCAATGATGTCCATACCTTATATACAACGTTAGGTATGACACTACGGGCGCGCCTGAGTTTTCGGGATGATAGCAACAAATACCTCGGTGATCCTAGTTTATGGAACGAAGCGCAGGAAACGATTCGAAACCTTGCAACAACTAATGAGCTTGATTACTTTGAGGCTGCCGGAGAAGCGGCATTTTACGGACCAAAAATTGATTTCATGGCGACTGATGCCTTAGAACGCGAGCACCAAGTAGCGACTGTACAGCTTGATTTTGTGCAGCCAGAACGATTTAACCTTGTGTATACAGCTGATGATGGATCTGAGCAGCGACCGGTAATTGTACACTGCGCATTGCTTGGTTCCATTGAGCGATTTTTGAGTGTCTACATTGAACATACTGCCGGACGATTCCCCGTCTGGGTAGCTCCGGAGCAAGTACGCATTATCACCGTCAACCAAGAAGACAAGACGGTAGCATTTGCTGAAAATATAGCAGCGCAGGCTAAGGAGTTAGGATTACGACTCGTTGTCGATAACTCCAATGAGTCAGTAGGTAAAAAGATTCGAGCTGCAGAACTAGCTAAGGTACCATACACTGTGGTGATTGGCGAGAAAGAGATGACCAGCGAACAAGTCAACCCACGCATTCGCAAAGATATGGTAGTCAATGAAGGGGAGCAATTATGCTCTGTCGAAGAATTTTTGAAAACTGTTGCCAATGAAGCAAAAGCTCGTGTAAGTAAGACATCACTTGGAGCTCATGAGCACGCCGACCGCAAATAAGCGCATTATAGCGGTTGACCTAGACGATGTACTTGGAGACGAAAACGGTACTGTTAGAGAATTCCATAATGCCGTATTTGGCACCACCTACACCATTGACGACTACTACAAGACGGAAGCACCGTATTGGATATTTTGGGATGCCGTATGGCAGGTAGATGAAGGAGAAGCTGCTCGACGCATTGCTCTCTATAAAGAACATAAGCTAACTGTTGATTTACCGCTTATTCCTGGTGCTGTTGAGTCCCTGTCTATTCTTCGTAAAAAATTCGAGTTAGTCATTGTGACTGCAAGAGGAGAACGATTTGTAGACTATACGCATCGCTGGCTAGAAAAACATTTTCCGGACGTGTTTCGTAATGTGCACTTTGTGCCATTGTGGCAATCGGACGACGAGGTTACGAAAGCCCTCATATGCCGCGAAATCGGTGCCACGTATTTGATTGATGATGCGCCGGAGCACTGCAGATTAGCCGCCGAAGTGGGAATAGAGGTCTTACTTTGGCGATTACGGATGGAACCGTTGGGAAGAACTGCCGAATACGGTTACGAGAGTAAAAAATTGGACGGAAGTGTTGCGGTATTTTCATGGTCGAGCCTGATATCAATTTTCGTAAACGAGTTGAGATACTCGTAGCTCAAATCCCAAAGGGTCGCGTGATGACCTATGGTCAGCTCGCTGGACTTAGTGGTAACGCCCGCGCGGCGCGAATTGTGGGATCAATCGCACATTTTGGTAATCCAAATTTACCCTGGCAGCGGGTGGTACATAAAAACGGCGGTTTAGCGAGCGGGTATCCGGGGGGTCGGCAAGGTCATAAACAGGTTCTAGAAGCAGAAGGCGTGAAGGTAACAAGTACCTACCAAGTTGATGTAGTGCGGCTTCTATGGTGGCCGGACAAAATATAGCGTTTGGGTGAGTAGTACAGTACAATTTCACCGATGAATGCACCGCTCGTTGTTATTGTTGGAGAAACCGCCAGTGGGAAATCGGCGCTCGCCATGGAAGTAGCCCGCGCATGTAACGGCGAGATTATTTGCGCTGACAGCTGGACGGTGCGCCGCGAAGTGGACATTGGTACGGCCAAACCAACGCCCGCAGAGCAAGCTGAAATTCCGCATCACTTGCTTGATGTTGCAGCGCCCGACGAGGATTATACTGCCGCTGTATTTAAAGTGCAGGCGCTCCACGCGATCCAAGATATCACGAAGCGCGGTAAGCTCCCTATTATGGTGGGGGGGACGGGATTGTATATTGACGGCGTTTTATATGATTTTGGTTTTTTAAAAGCAGGCGACCGTGAACAGCGCTCTGTTTTAAATAGGCTTACTATTCCTGAGCTATTAGATCTATTACACACGAAAGGTATTGTGCTCGGCGATGTAGACCAACGAAACAAACGGCGGCTCATACGGTTACTGGAAACTAATGGCGCGAAGCCAACAAAAGGGACACTACGACCCAACACCCTCATTTTAGGGACAGTCATAACTCGTGAAGATCTCCGGCAGCGCATTGAACGGCGAATCGATACTATGCTTTCTGCAGGGCTAGAGGCAGAAGTTCGGCAATTAGTAATGCGTTATGGTTGGGAGTGCGAAGCATTGAAAGGCGTGGGGTACCGCGAGTGGCGTGAGTACTTTGATGGCTCGCAAACAATCGAACAAACAAGGCAGCGAATAATAAAAAGTACGCTTGATTTAGCTAAGCGACAGCGCACATGGTTTAAGCGTAACAATAGTATTCATTGGCTGACTGACCGAAGTATTGCTGTAGACTTGATAACAACCTTCTTGAACACCTGATACTTTCAACCCGTGTCTACTACTGTTACAATAGGGGTATGGTTGAACAACTCTTCGGCTCAAAAACCCGCGTTAAATTACTACAGTTGTTTTATAGCAACCCAAATCGATCATTTTATGTCCGTGAAATCACTCGCAAAATTGATGAGCAAATAAATTCTGTACGACGCGAACTATCAAACTTATTGAGTATTGGTATCATTACGTCAGACAATACCAACAACAAGTTGTACTACGAAGTAAATCAAAAATACGAATTTTACGAACCACTCCGACAAATTTTTGGCGGTAAGAAAGTTAAAGCTTCTGTGTCCATTACACACGATGATGGAGATGATTTGAAGGCGCTCGGACACTTAGATTTACTTGTATATACTGGTCAATTTACGCGTGATGAATCAGCTGGCATAGATCTGCTTTTGGTCGGTGATTTAAACGCAAACGCAGTGCAGAAATTCGTCAGCACACTAGAATCAAAAGAAGGCAAAGAATTGCGATATACCGTTATGAGTTTGAACGACTTCCAGTACCGTCAGACTATTCGCGATCGTTTTGCGACCCAGCTGATGAATGCTAAAAAGCAAGTCTTAGTAGACTCGAGCGGCTTACTAAGTTAGAAGAAAAGGAGATATATGGATTTACAATTTTACGGAGCAAACTGTATTGGTATAACGTACAAAGGTACGCGCATTGTCGTAGATGATACTTTGGCAGAGCTTGGCGCAAAAAGTGTATTAAAGACTGGCGATGTAGCCTTATACACTATGTCGCATGCGACGCCGAACGTTGACGTACGCATTGCGCTTGATCAGCCTGGAGAATATGAGGTTAGTGACATATCGATTACCGGTATACCGACTCGAGGGCATATGGATGAGGATGGGCGACGCGCAACTATGTATAAACTTGTTGCCGGGGAGTTCAACGTACTTATAACTGGCCACATTCATCCAGATTTGTCGGAAAAATTATGGGAGCAAATCGGCATAGTTGATGTCATGTTTGTGCCTGTGGGGGGGAGCGGTTATACCCTCGATCCAGTTGGTGCACTTAAGCTCATAAAAGAGATCGAACCGAAATTAGTTATCCCAACGCACTATGCTGACAAAGCATTACAGTATCCGGTCCCCCAGTTAGAATTGAGTGATGCACTTCGCGAACTGGCAATGGAGCCAAAGGAAACGACTGCTAAACTGAAGCTTAAGCCAACTGACTTTACGGATATCACCCAGCTGGTAGTGCTTGAAAAGTCGTAGTATAGATTCGCTTAATAATAAAAACAGCCCCCTGAAAGGGCTGTTTTTATTAATGCGTTATTCGCTACTTAGCAGGGGTAAGAAGACCCTTTTTCTTAAGGGTGCGGATAGCCTGTGTTGAGAGCTGCATTTTTACTTTTTTGCCATCAACAATAACTGTTTTAGATTGTAAGTTAGGCTTCCAAACTTTTTTAGTATGGCGCTGCGAGAAGCTGACATTATTGCCAAACTGCTTGCCTTTGCCGGTTAAATCGCACTTTTGCATAGATAATTTCTCCAAAGTTTCAAGGTGTTATTGTAGCCGAAATTAACAGAGAAGTCAACGCCTTCTAGCTGCTATAATAAGCGCTATGCTTAATGGTTTACACGGACTTGATATTGCCTTTTTGTTTATATCATTAGTAGTTGGAATAACATTTCACGAAATGATGCACGGTCGCGTAGCCTACTGGTTGGGTGACACGACTGCGGCAGATATGGGGAGACTGACACTTAACCCACTCGCCAGTATCGACCCGTTCTATACTATTGTTATGCCTCTATTGTTGCTTGTCACATTGCATGTGCCTTTTTTTGCGGCAAAACCTGTCCCGTTTAACCCGTCCCGAGTCCGGTGGGATGAATGGGGAGCGGCGTTGGTAGGTATAGCGGGACCAATAACAAATTTTGTTCTGGCAGTGCTCGGTGCAATTATCTTTCGTCTCGTGGTACATACGGGCGGCAATTTAGTAACCTTTTGGTACTATTTTGTGCTTGTTAACGTGGGTCTCATGGTATTTAATATGATCCCGTTCCCGCCGCTAGATGGTTCACGAGTGGTGTATGCAGTAGCGCCCGAGCCAGTGCGTGATGTAATGGCTCGCATAGAAGGTCTTGGATTCACCGCCATACTGCTATTCATACTTGTTATATTCCAATTTATAGCTCCCATCGTATCCACTATTGATAGTACGATTATCCGTTGGCTGATCGGTGTATAAATTACCTTCTACATGTTCTAGAAAGACCACGAATGCGCGTATAATAGAGGTAGTCGGGTAGGGTAATTGGACATGAGCCATGACTCCCCGATGCCGAGCGAATGATTATCTGAATACTAATCATTAGGGAGCTCGATATCCGTCCAGCACTGCGGTTCTGGCATGAGAGCACCCACCTGGGAATGTCTCAGGTGATCACCTCGGTACCCGACACCAAGTAAAAAGTCCAAGTTGCAACTTGGACTTTTTACTTGGTCGGGGTGACAGGACTTGAACCTGCGACCTCACGGCCCCCAGCCGTACGCGCTAGCCAACTGCGCCACACCCCGAAAGACTCCTGTATTTTAGCGTATTTAACAGATTAGAGCTAGAGGCGCTCATTTACCCATGACCGCAGAGGTAGGGGGTAGTAGCATATTAGTACATAAGCATCATGATAAGATAGAAGCAAATGGGGCGTACGTCAAAAACGAATACTACAAAGACTACCAAGAAGCCTACGACGACGGCTAAGAGTCGTCCCTTGCACGCAAAAACCGCAAAAGAAGTATCCGACCCGGTGCCTCAAGCCCAGCATCAAGAGAGTCCAGCAGTTATCATATCGGTGCGTCGTGGTCTACCAAAATCACGGGCGTCAAAACCACCAAAGAAAATTATTGTCACTGACTTTAGCCGACCACGACCAGCGTATATCTATGTAGCAACACCAAATCTTGACCAGCGCGAAGCCGAGCGAGCGCGTACACGCCGCCGACGAGTACGGAATCTCACCGTAAGCACGGTCAGCTTAGCTGTTTTGCTGGTTGGTGCAGGGATTTTTTACACCTGGTATACAGATAAACATGCAACCGCTTTTAAGCCAGTGGTCTCTGCTGCTGCAGCTGTTCCGGCGGTCAATCAGCCTATTACACCGCGCCTACCCGCAAAGGGTGCACAAGAAAGTGTTGCTGAAATATCATTTTCGACGCCTATACAGCGGGGCGATACGGCATCGTTATATATTCAGACATTACCGCTCTCGGTGTGTACTATAGCGGTAACCTATGGGAGTGTCCTCGACAAACAGCCAGCCTTGAACACGGCTACTGCAGATAGTTTTGGATCGGTTGGCTGGAATTGGAGTCCTCCCAATGATGTGCCGGCTGGCGATTGGCCGATTACAATTACCTGTGCATATGGCGGTAAAACCGCAGTCCTTATGGAAAAATTGTCAATAATAGGGTAGCAGTACGCGTATTTGGTACACTTAAAACCATGACCGAAAACACACATTCAGATACAGATACAGCTACGCCTGTAGATACCTCTAGGGAGTATAGTAAACACGCAACGTGGTCAGTCCGCAAACGAGTTGTACGAGCCGGCTTTTTGATCCTAAGCATTGGTGTAGTAAGTGGAATAGTACTTTTTGTCCGTATGATGGACACGCCCTCACCTGTACCAAAAGCAATTCAGCAGGCTGTGCCGTTCCCGATATACTATCCTGTACAACACAAATTGCCAGCCGGTTACCAGTTGGATAACTCTTCGTTTCATATAACTGATCCCCAAGTAGTAATTTATTCTTTAAAAGATGCTACGGGGCAGCTCATAATTTTCTCTGAAGAAAAATCGCCAGGAAGTAGCATTATAGATAAGTTTACGGCTAGTGCTATTCCGCTGCATACTACGCAACACACAGCACTCGGGCAAGCAGACTTCGGAGCCTATAACAACGGACAAGACGTTCGCACCATCGTAAGTCTACCGATTACTGATGGTCCGTGGCTGATTGTCACGTCCCCTCAAGGTGATAGTCAAACAGACTTACAACACATTATTGAAGCATTAAAACGATAGAACTAGCCTAGTAGGTGTTAACGGTAAACTGGGTAAGGGTAGCGGTATTTGATGTGCTTGCGTTATCCCAGATAGGGAAGACATATAGGTTTTTGGCTGTGTTGCTGGAAATGGTGGTACCGCTCGTAGAACTCATTGGCAGTGCAGACATGCCGGCGCTTGCAGCACCTGTCTGAATATTGAGGATGCCACCTGATTGTACGCTACTGGTAGAGAAGCAAATCATATTGAAGTTAAGTTGGAAATAATTATTGCTAGCTGATGTGACTGATGCGGCAGGTGGGAGGGTGCCCAACAGTGTGTCGTTTGCTGCGGTGCTCGCATCGGTACCGTAGTATACACCAAGCTGAAGATTAGAGGGTGTTGCTACTGAAGAGAAATAACCGGCAGCAAACAATTTTATGACTCGACCAGGCTGACAGTAATTCGCTGGAATAGCAGCAGATGTACTGAAAGCGGTACAGTTACTCGTACAGTTATTATTGGCGGCAGAGTTTGAGGTGTTCGCGTAGAGTAGACCTGTACAGCTTTGCCATGACCCATCGACACCACAGCGGAACGTATGGGTAGTAGCGTTGTAGTACATGGCGCCGTTAAGTTCAGTAGGATCAGCCGAACTACCTATTTCATTGTCGAGGACAAGCAAAGACGGTGAAGTTTCCCCGGTTGCACCGGCACCCACAACGGCAAGATTGCTGCTTGTATCTACTGACAAAACATTTACTCCGCCCGTTGTCTGTACTGCAAACGCTGATGCAGACGCTGACGATGGTTTAATAAGCAAGTTACCGGTGCTACCAAAACTGTCCGTAATTGTTCCGGCGGCGTTTAGTATGTCGAGTACATCTGCGTTTCCCCCAGCGGCCGCTTGTAATACGCCGGCAACTGAACCGCTTGTCGCGGCTTGCACATTAAAATTAGCTTCTTGCGTATTGGCTGAATTAGCGATAACCGAGGAACTTGAATACGCCGCTATGAGCGCACCGGCGGCAATTGAAGTACCTGCACTAGATTGATAGGCCGTTGGTTGTGTGGCGGCACTTACCGATGTGTTATACGCGCCGTAGATATCAGCACCTGCACCGGCGAAGTACGAGTATCCTGCGGTACTTCCGGCTGACATCGTCGATGTGCCGATTGCATATCCAATGTATAAGTCTTTGGTGCTCTGAGGTGTGAGGTTAGGGTACGATACGGTAGTACTGCTGGCGTTACTTATGGTACCGCTCGCATCAATTACCCAAGATCCGTTCGTACTGCCGGTTGTCCACTCTTGGGCTGCGAGTTCTTCTGTCGGGCTGGAAGGCGTAGAGACAGTAACAGATATAGTGCTACTTCCTGTTGAAGTCACGATGCCGCGCCACATTTCTTCACTATTTGCGCCTACAATTTTTGACCACGTCGTCACGCCGCCACCAGATACACTATTGACGGTATTTCCCTTTGAGGAGTAGATAAATAGCGTCATGAGGTCTCCTAAGGTAGTTGGTGAAACATTGAGCGTTGGGTTTAGGGTTACGGTGCTTGATTTCCAATTAGTGACAAGTGAAATTGCGACGCTGGTCACTTGGTTGGCACAGGAACTAAAGACGAGCTGGCTTGCATTATTTGGGCTACTTGCTAAACATTGACCAGGAGCTGGGGTAGTTGAGGGAAGGGTGAGCGAGTAGCTGGCGCCAGGGGTGGAGGGTGCTACAAGCGAGATAGTGTTCGTATTGCCGCTAGCGGCAAAGTTAAGTTGTCCAGCGACGGTACCAGCAGTACCTAAGGTGACGCCACTCACGACGCCTGTTTGACTATTAACGACGGAGCCATTAACGCTGAATATGTTGTTGCCAGAGCTATCTTTTGCCTGAAGAATATCAGCCGAGCTGTTGCTCGCAACTTGCAGTACACCTGCGACAGTGCCAGCCGTTGCCGCCTGTACATTAAAGTTGGCTTCCTGGGTAGCAGTGGTATCGACGATCACAGAGGTACCGGCATAGGCCTCGATCATTGCGCCAATTGAAGCATATGCCCCAGCTGTAGCTTGTGATGCAGTCGGGGTGTAGGCAACGCCTCCCGTAACACTTAAGTCATAAGCCAAGTATTTATTTGCTGCTGTCGTGAGATAGGTAAAGCCCGAAGTGGTCCCCGCCGACATGGTGTTTGCACCCCACGCATAGCCAGTATAGAGTTCACTAGAGTTTTGGGCGGTTAGGGTCGGGTAATTAATGGTAGTTGCACTTGTTGCGTTAGCAGTACCGCTCGTATCAATTGCCCAGGTACCATTGGAACTTCCCATGGTGTACTCTTGCACCGCTACATCACTCGCAGTTACCGTACCAGTATAGGTAACATTAATGGTACTTGCACCTACTACGTTAACGACACCACGCCACATTTCGACGTTGCCTTGTGCGCCGCTGGCAGCATTATAGGTCGTTACTTTTGTCCATGAGCTGACGCCACCACCTGAGATACCAGAAATAGTTGCGTTGCCAGTGGTGTGCGAGAAGAGCACGAGTAGATCACCTTTCGTAACAGGTGAATCAGCAACGCTGGTGTTGCCCGTTCCCGTGCTTTGCCATTTTGTCACATAGGAAATGCCAGCTGCTGACACCTGGGTCGCGCATGAGGCAAATATGAGCTGGTTTGCATTGCTGGGGCTGGTGCCAAGACAGAGACCACCAGTAGGAGAGTTTGTAGGTAGTGCTAAGGTGTAGTTCGCAGCAATAGAAGAAGGGGCAGCGAGGGTAATTGAGTTTGTATCACTGTTATCAAAGAAGTTTAGAGCACCGGTAGCAGTAGCTGAAGCACCTAGATTAACACTGTTGGTAAGCGTGTTGACGCTTAATATATTTGTCCCCGAATGGTTCTGTACTTGGAAGCCGCTAGCAGAGTCAGTTGAGTTTTCAAACGTCGCAATGCCTGTCATGCCGACGGTTGCAACATTAACAGCACTACTATTACGTAAGTCTAAGATATCTGCCGAACCGCTACTGGCCGCTTGAAGTACACCAGCGACTGAGCCAGCTGAAGCAGCTTGCACGTAGTAATTAGCTTTCTGTAAGGAGGTGGCGTTGTTGATTGATGTACTTGTCACAAATGCGGTGAGCACTGCTTCTACAGTATTGGATTCGCCACTTGAGTTCTGGTTTGCAGTCGGCTGATAAGTAGTGTTCGCAGAAAGATCAGTATTATAGGTAATCACGTTGTGTTGAGTACTTGTAACGATGTAGTTGAAGCCACTCGTGTTGCCGGCGGATCCCGGTGGATTTTGGACTTGCGCGTAGCCTACGTAGAGTTCTGATCCGTTCACTGCTGTAGCACTGGGGTATGTGACGGTTGTCGATGACGTGCTATTAAGCTGTGCAGCTGAACTTTCAATACCCCAAGAGGTTGATGCATTCGCACCGGCTGCCGTAAATTCAGTTGCCGTCACTTCTTCCGCGCCAGGTGAAGATGAATAAGTAACGGTGAGGGTTGAACTCCCCAGTGATGAAACGGTGCCTACCCACATCTCAACGCGATGCACACTGCTGTTGTTTGCGCTTGTAACGACTTTGTTCCAGGTACTCACATCGCCTCCGCTAACACTCGTGACGGTTACACCGCTAGTAGGAATTTGGGTAGTAAGTACAATTTCATCACCAATTGTTGACGGAGATACGGTAACGGTATTCGCATTGTTGGAGTCCCATTCATTGACTTCTTGAATACTGGCATTGTTGTTAGTACAGCTTGCAAATACGAGCTGACTCGCACTACCGCTACTTGTTTCGATACAGAGACCAGTAGATGGTGCGGCTGAGGGCAGAGTCAACGTGTAGTTAGAGTTGGCGGCCGTACTATTGAGGGTTACAGCATTTGATCCACTACTGTTTTTAAAGACAAGGGTACCGTTGAGCGTGCTGGATTGGCCAAGTTGCACCAGGTTACTGGAGGTATCAACACCAAATACGCGACCTGAAGCGCTGTTTTGAACTTGAAATGCAGTACTTGAATTATTGCTTACCGTTTTCACGATAGTGCCAGCGCCCGCCTGATTGGTTGCAAGTGTGATGTTGCCACTTCCTGCCTGGATGGTTGTGCTGCTTGTGCCGTTTAAGTTGCCAATGTTGACGGTGTCTGTGCTGCCACTCGTACTGTTATTGCCAATGTTGATGGTCTGCGCAATCGCATTTGCAGTATTGCCAACTTGTACGGTGTTGCTGACGTTTCCAGTGCCAATGTTTATGCCACCGCCACCAAATAAGGAAACAATAGTTGAAGTGTTGGTACTACCAATAGCTACAGTATTAGCATTTGTGGTGCCAAGACTTACGGCGCCCGCGCTTGCAGCTTGTATTGATACTGATGTACTGATGGAATTACCAAGTGCTAAAGTACTTGCAGCTTGAACCGTAAGGGTTCCGGTTGCGGTGCTCACGGTGCTTGATTGTTGAAATGCGAGGTTACCGTTGCTATCGAATTTTGCTACGTTCGTACTTGTCGTGCCGTTGTAAGTATTAAGATCAAGAATATCTGCGGTTTGCCCACTTGCAGCTTCAAGTGTGCCGGTGACCGTGTTGCCGTTCGAGCGAATGTAGAAGTTCGCGGCATTTTGTACGGTTGTGCCGTTATTGATAAAGTTAGCACCCCCACTGCCAGATAAGAAACCACAATTGCTAGAATTGCGTAAACAGATAGTGCCGCTTTCATCAGGTAAATAAATACTACGATTCGCGGTAATAGCGCCGTTGGTGCTGAGGCTGGCTGCAAAATTATCTGCAGTGCCGTCGGCAAATGCTAACAGTCCTTGGACGCCTTGTCCGCTGCTACTGGTCACATTGCCAAGGGTTACTTTATTGCCTGAAGTATCGACCGTGAGTTCGGCGTAGCCAGAAGCATTCTGCACTTGGAGGGCGGTGGTTGAGTTGTTGGTAAGCGTCTTTACAACTACACCAGCGCCAGCCTGGTTGGTGGATAAATTGATATTGCCACTGCCACCATTAATGGTTGTAGTGCTCGTACCATTTAGGTTGCCGACGGTAACCGTATCGGTACTGCCGGCAGTGTTGTTATTGCCGATGGCAATAGTTTGATTAGAAGCGCTCGTAACATTTCCGATTTGGATGCTGCTCGCGTGTGTGCTGCCAATGCTTATAGTTCCGTCTGCACCGGTACCGTTTGCCGCGCCGGCATCAATTGTGACATTGCCACCAGAACCGTTTGTTCCACCACCGGCACCAGCTGCAACAACTAAATCACCACCTGACAGCGCCGTTGCGCCTGTTCCCGCCGCACCACCAAGAAGATTAATGGTTTTACCGGCTGCGCCTGCAGCTCCTGTGGCAACAGAGAGAGTATGGTTAGCGTTGGCGCCAAACGTTAGATCGCCACTATTGCTAACGGTAAATGCATCTGCGCCACTAGATTGCAGGTCAACCAGGTTACCGGTGCCAGTTTTATTTAGGTACACACTGGTGTTATTTGTGGCGTCAGTCTGCACTCCTTGAGCAATCTGTAGGAAGTTTGCACTGCTCAGCCCTCCGAGCAGTTTTGAATTAAAAGCATAGGAGTTAGCGGATAACCGTTTCATTGGTAGCATTTCACCATCTGGCGTACAGCTCGAAAAGGGGGTACACGTAGCATTGGTGCCTGCCACGTTCATAGATAGCCATAGCGTGTCGCTATTCCAGTTTACGCCTGTATTGCTGTTGCCTTGGCAAGAGCCACCGCTAAATGCACACAGAGCTCCAAGCTGCACCGAAAAGTATCCGTTGATCACGGTAATACCTTGGCTACTGTTGGCGTTCATGTGATCTTCTGTCCACAGCAACGTTCCAGCGGGTGTGCCAGTTGCGTCAGCTGCCGACTGACCATCACCATCCTGATAGATCTTAAGCTCCATGTTGTAGTAGCCATCTGGCACCGTGGCACCTTGTGCGTTTAAAAGCCGACCTTGAAAGTTTAACTGTTGGTTGATGCCGCTCGCGGCTGTTGCTGTCAAACTTATAAAAACTGAGGGTACCAAAACAACACTCAAAAGCAGAGTGCAAATAACTAACCGATGGCGTATAACCGGAGTACTTAAAGCCATGTTTTGTCTTAGTTTGGTTAGTATTCTATCGCTTGTGGCGATAGTGGTAGCCGGCCTCACACAGTGACACAGTTTACCTCTTTAAATCATACCGCTTACGGCTAGGTGAAACAAGGGTATTTTAAGGGGTGATGTAGCTTACGCTTGTGGATAATACAATGGTCCGCTGCCGCCTAAAATATGCTTTTCGCGGCGTTCACCTAGCCAAAAGCTCACAACCACGGCAACAGATGCTGTGTACAGAGGCCAGAGCATCAGCAATTTGTTGGTTGAAGTCTTTGTTGTGTTTGCAGTGGGGATGACTGCTGGTTGCCCATTTACAATGGCTGCTATCGTCAAAAATGCTACGCGTCCTTGAGCATCGCTGGCTTGAATCGTGATCTGATAGGTACCTGGTCGTTGGTAGGTGTGCTGCACGGTAAACGTCAGGTTGTCACTGCGGGGCACGACACTATTGGTGGAATCACCCCATTGTATATTAATGGCGTATGGTGGCGTACCACCCAGCACATTGAGTGGCATACTTAGCGGATGACCAGGAAAGAGACCGCGGTAGACTGCATCTGTACTGAGTACTAATTGCGAGCTACCAAAGTTTAGGGGCGCTAATGAACTGGCTTGTGGAGGAAGGGCATCGTAAAATACAGTTACAGCATTTGAATCTGGTCCTGCTTGGTTCAAGACGTCGTATACACGGGCAATGAGGATATCCTGACCGCCTAATAGATCAACCTTGACCTCATACCGACCATTACTGTCACAGGGCGTAGAACCGGCAAAAATATCATTTTTGTATATTTCAACGAGCGTATTCGCAGGACACGTACCCGACACGGTCACTGGGGTAGAACCAAAGTGTTGAGAGCTTCCTGGTGCATCAATCGTTGCGGCTTTAGTGGGCGGAGGCTCCGGCATCACCCCGTTCAGGGCCACAGAGCCCGATTGTGGACCAGGGCTTGCCGAAGCGATGGTACTTCCCACTAAGGCAAGCCCAACAACAACTAGGAGCAATGCCAGCGAAACGTAGGAGGTATATTCGTGCGATATTTGGCGGGCTGTGTGTTTGTGATGGCTTAATTTGAGCCATAGGAACATACCGCAATTATACCACTTATGGTTTATGTTATAGCCAGTAACCGCCTACGGATTACTAATTCTTTGAACTCTTTTGGCTCGATTTTTGGATATTGGCAATGAGTCGTTTCTTGTACCAGCGCAGTAGGAAGCGTATGCCAAAGAACAACACGAGCAGGACAGCGACAATTATGCCAATAAGTTTGTAGGGAATAATCCAGAAACCAAGCTTTGCGTTTAAAACTGATTGCGTGCCTGCGCCATAGCTCACCGTTAATTCTGCGGTGTAGTGACCGAAGAGATGCCGCGTACCGTACGCTGTTTGATCAAACGTATTTACAAATTTACGGATACTACTCGGCAGAATATTATGCGGCGGTAGATTAATATTCATACTTCCTACCGGCTTACCGAACATGTCGGTTACGACAATATGTCCAGCCGGCTCTTCTTGTACATTACCGCTGTTCTTAAGCCGTACTACGAAGTTTAAAGGAGGCGACTGAAACAGGGTTTTGGCGCTACCGCCATTGTTAACGGAGAACTCATCGACTGATAATTTGTGCGTTAGTTTACCGTTTACCGTTAAGAGTACAAGCGCTCCTAAACTGGCCGAGAGTGATACACCGGTACCATTGAGTTGTGGAGGCGTGCCAGTAAAGCGAATAACCCCATAGTGTCCACCGGGCGATGCATCGGCAGGGACATTAATTTTTACCGTGAGACTTTCAATTTTTTGCGGGGCAAGCGTAAAGCTAGGCAATGGCGCTACCCAGCTTTTTAAGGTGTAAGGGTTATTACTGTCATCGCCCGTTAGTATTTTTGGGGTTCCACTTTCGCCAGCAGCAACAAAGTCATTTACTTCGTTTGTGACAACAAGGTCTGTCTTCGCAATATCACGTAGTTGGAGTTGAGCTTTTACCGTTTGGTCAGGATTCACGGTGAGGGTTATAAGTGGTGGAGCAATTTCTAACGCCTGTCCTGTCCCCGGTGCGCTCGCGGTACTGTTGTTTGCGGCGGTGGCTGCGAATGCTGGCATGCTCGTACTGAAGCATACAAGCACTGTGCCTAATACAGCCGATGCTGAGGTAACAAACTTCTTCATACTAGAAGGTTGGGGTGCAAATGTAGGTTAGTGTTGTGGTATAGGTACCAGCGCCTTGGTGTCCTGCAACGTTTACGATATATGTTGTGGTGAATATCTGAGGGTCAGTTGCTGAATTGGTGCTGTCTGCTACGTTATTAAGCCCAGCAGGGTTGTAGGTATACTGTGCGGTTGTGGCACTGCCACCAGTATTATAGCCAGTTAATGCTTCGCCCTTTTGGAAGCTACCGCCTGTCGGCGTGACACTGGCGCTGGCAGGGGAAGGAGCTGGCGTGGCCGCATTGGCTGCCGTGTCTTGGACTAAGTTTAATCCAAACTGGCCTGTACCTACCGTACTGGTTCCTGTAGTTGTCATTGCCGGTATAGTATTAGCTCCTGATGTTAGCGTTGCGCCGCTCACTGTAATTGCATAGCCGGATACTGCATTGGTACTGGCGGCCATTTGCGAGGTAGCGTATGCAGTGGCGCTTGGTGAGAAGTCCTGATTAAATGATATGTTGCCTGGAGTTGCAGTGGTGCAATCTGGTATACCCGATGTTAGGCCAATACTCTGTCCGGTACAGAAGCTTAAAGATTCAGGCATAGTACCAGTAAGGACGATGGGATTAGCAGTTGCGGCTGCCACAACGCCGTTGTCGACTGCGGTAGTGTACGCTGAATCTGAATAGGTTGTAATGCGGGCAAAGAACGTCTTATTCGCTGTTGTTGGGTTTTGGACGTTCTTGAATACAATAGTTTGAGAACCGCTCGGCGCAGTTGCGTTCGTGGCATTAACGATGTCTAAGTCATAGGCGGTAGGGGGGCTGGTGCGCATGGACCAGCCGCTCGCAGCGCCGAGGCCAGTAGGCTGACTACTGAGCGTGGCAGACGCATTGCTGAAACCGAGCGATCCACCGGTGTTTGTGCAGGTACCGTCGGCTGTATCACAGATTGAGATATCAATCGATTTAACCACAGTAGTAGTGTTGCCTACGGTAAATGTAAAAGTGTACGATGTTGTGGCATTAGAGGCATTAGGACTAGATGAGCTTAGTGTTAACGCACGATTAGTAATTGTTTCAACTGCACTTGCTTCAAAACTCGGGAGGGCGGCCATTACCGTTCCTAGGAGGATAACCATAACTGGCACCAAAAACGGTATTTGTTTTCCGCTCACACGCATGCCGGAATATTAGCATAAGCGTAGATTGGCGGTCAATAAATATCACTTCAGAAGGCTGTGGATAGCCGTGCTAAAACGTTGCGGTACAGATGTAGGTGAGGGTAGTAGTGTAACCACCGGCAGGTTGGTGACCAGGAACGTTCACCATGTAGGTTGCAGTAAATACTTGAGGGTCACTTGCGAGGCTCGTACTGTCAGCTACGACGTCTCCTGTACGGAAAGCAAATTGTGCTGGCCCAGGCGTGCTTCCTGTATTGTAAGGAGCAACTGGTTCACCGTGATAGAAGGTGTTGCCGCTCGGTGTTGTTACATTGGCACTTGCGGGAGCTACTGCAGGAACGGCGGTATTAGCGGCGGCATCTTGTACGACGTTCATACCAAACTGGCTGGTACCTGGTGTGCTTGATGCACCTGGGTTACCAATTGCCGTTATTGTGTTTGTACCGCTAGTCATTGTGGTGCCGTTCACGGTAATTGAGTACCCTGTACCCGCGTTCGTACTGGCTGCCATCTGCGAGGTAGCCCATGCAGTGCTCGTTGAAGAGAACAGCTGGTTGAAGCTTACGTTGCCAGCTGTAGCCGTGGAGCAGTCGGGCACGTTATTGGTTTCCGAGATTGACTGGCCGGTACAAAATAGAAGTGATTCGGGCATCGTTCCGTTCAATACAATGGGGTTTGCAGTGCTTGCAGCAACTGTTCCATAGTCAGTTAAAGTTGGATCGGTAGGGCTGAGCGTGCCACCCGTAGTGGTGTTATAAGCGTAAATGCGCACATAAAATGTTTGGTTGGCAGTACTTGGGTTCGTGATACCACTAAATTCTTTACTCAGGGCTTTTGCTGCCACGATGTTGGTGGCGGAAGCGAGCTTTATTGTAATGGTGTTAACAACAGTTGTTCCGTTAGGATCGCTCGCATCTTCATTCGCGGACGTACCTGCAACCGTGAAGCCGGTTAACGCACCGCCGTCATTGGATAGCGTTGCTCCAGTAAGATTTATACCCTTTGGCGCATAGCACCCAATTCCACCTGTTACGGGTTCTCCTGTGGTGCAATATTGAAAGGAAATTGAACCTATGTTTTCTGATGCGGCGCTACCGTCTACGGTAAAGTTGAACAAATGCTTTACCGTTCCATTGCATCCTGGATAGGTAAGACCACTTGGCGCAGAACCACCACAGCTTGCTCCCGCCTCTACAGTGAGTGAGCGAGGCGAGGTTATTGGCTGCGCGGCAGCAGATGCTACTCCACCAGGTAATGCGACTTCCATAACAAGTCCAGCGGTTAACATTATGGCACCGCAAGTGCTTGCCACACGTTTGAACTTACTTCGTAACTGAACCATTTTGTTTTCTCTTTTTGTTAAATTGTTTTTTATTTTTTAATTTATGACCGAAGTTTAGCACAAGCAAAATAGGGGGGTCAATGGATACTCTCAACAATCCTGTGGATAACTATTTAAATTAGTAGGTGCCAGTGCAGACTAATTGTTGATCACTAGTGTACGAGCCTCCAGGAGTAAGGGTAGTGACGTTGACTATATAACTAATAGTGTAAGTCGTTACTCCCGAGCTTTTTGGCGCTGATGCTATTGTTTCGCCCTCTACGTAGCGAAAATTATTAGCCGTGTTGTAGTTGGTGGCAGCAGAGCCGACACCGAATTGACCATGGTCTGGGTTCGCACCAAACGTAGCTGGCGATGTGTTGGCGACTAAATTGATACCAAATTGTTCGGTTCCAGGAGTAGAAGGTCCTGTCGTGGCCATAGCGCTAATAGTGTGCGTGCCCAGGGTGGGGGGGTGCCCAAGGACCTGCACGACATAGCCATAGCTCGTATAGTCACTGACGGAGAACGACGCGGTCGTAGTGGCAGCCGCATTAGGGCTAAAATCGTTAAACGCGGCGTTTGCATTATTGAGGCCAAATGAGAGTGCAGGTGCACCCGTCGTCACATAGCCGCTATTTGTTTGATAATTAGTAGACGACGAGCTGCCAACTGCCGTCTCGCCAATAGCTTCACGGCTTTGAAAATTTGTTGATTCAGATTGTACAAGACCACCACCGCCAATGGTACTTTCATTAAGTTGATAGTGCGGAGAACTTGAAGGTCCGTCGGCTACAGCAGCAACCATAAAGCCTGCCAGCGTGCATACTATGGCACCACTAAGCACAAGTGTGTACTCTAACCATTTAGTCATAAGCAATATTTTTGTCGAAATGGCATTAATTTGCAACCTAAAGACTAAAGTGTGCGCTACATTGGTGTTCGTGACCGTAAGCGGTATAATACGTGGTAATTATACAGGTGGAAAATAAAGATGGACCGTAAGCCATCGGCCGATTCTAAAGAACCGCCCGCTCCCGAAGTGTTACACCCGCGGGATGCTTCGGTTACTGAATCGACAAAATCAACAACTGCAGCACCCTCAAGCAAGTCTAGCCGACCGCTACGTCGTACGTATCGACCGAGTCACAAAGCCACATTTCTCGGTCTTACGGTAATCATTACACTGCTCGCTATTAACGCAGCAGCCATTGGGTTTGTACTAAAGTCGCAGTCAAAAGGGAAGTCTTCTGCCTCGCCTACTAATCAAGTTACCATTAGCTCGAGCGCATTAAGCAAACTCGGAGTGGACCGTAGCCAGGTGGGTAATTTAGGCGAGCAACTGATCGTTGGACCGGATGCTCGGTTTAATGGCAAGGTAACGATTGGTGGTGACGCCAGTATTGGTGGTCAATTAACGTTAAATAGTAAGTTTTCAGCGAGCGATGCAAGTTTAGCACAGGTAGAAGCAGGCAATACTACCGTGAATAATTTACAAGTGAACGGGAATAGTTCGTTTACAAATGTTGCACTGAAAAATAACCTTGGCGTCAGTGGGACGACAACCTTACAAGGAGCAGTTACGATTACCCAGCTATTAACAGTCAACAATAGCGCAAATATCAGCGGCAATTTATCCGTAGGCGGCTTACTGGCAGTTAATAGTTTGCATGTAAGTAGTTTTATTGCTGACAGCAGTGTGACATATAGCGGCCATGTCATAACCCGGGGCGAGGCACCTAGTTTATCGCGAGGATCATGTTTAGGGTCGCTTGATTCAGTTTCTAATAGTGGCAACGATCAAGCGGGTACAATTGCCGTTAACACCGATACAAATGGTCTCAACGCAGGTCATGCAGCGTGTACGGTGGCGACGCTCAATTTTACGCAAGCGTACAGTAATATACCGCACGTACTTGTTACGGCAGTGGGTCCAGTTTACGGTGGAAGCGTGTATGTTTTCCGCAGCGCAACAGGCTTCACACTCGGCATTACGGGGTCATTACCAGCCAGCTCAAGCTATGCGTTTGACTACATTGTTGAACAGTAGGCTTACATATTTACGAACAGCATAACTTCGTTGTCGCGTACCGCAATAATGCCGTCACTTATCTCAAAGCTGACCGGATCCTTGTCAGTATCAATGATGACCTCACCAGGTGATAGTACCGAAAAGAAATCTGCGTGTCCTGGCAGCACATCAAATTGACCCACTCTATTTGCGGCGCTCACTACCTTAGCTGGTCCTTCATAATAAACCTCGAACGGTGCCCGTGCTATGACGTTCAAATCGGCAGATAGTTTCTTGCCCCAAAGCATAGCTATTTTTTCTTACCTTCGGTATACACTTTTTCGTCCATTGGTGCCGCGGTTACTTCTTTACCGTCAAGAATCTCTTCTATACCTTTGAGCGTTTCACTCAATGGGTAGTATTGACCTGGTTTACCGGTAAGCTTTTCTGAAACATGAAAATCCTGACTAAAGAACTGTATGAGCTTTTTTGCGCTTTGGTAATCAGCGCGGTCTGCAGGGCTAAGCTCGTTTTCTCCAACGATGGCGATAATGTTTTTGAGCGACTCATACTTTTGCATGATGGCTTGCACGCGTGCCGCTAATGCATAGTGGCGGTCACCAACAATGGTTGGCGTGAGCAGTGAAGAAGTGGTTTTCAAAAGGTCAACGGCGGGACGTATACCTTGCTCGGCTATGGAGCGATTCAGGACGAGTACGGAATCAAGCTGCTGAGAAATTGATTGTACTGCGGGGTCAGAGAGGTCGTCTGCAGGGATGTAGACAGCCTGTACGGAAGTGACGGTACCTTTTGCCGTGGAGCTCAAACGGTCTTGCAGGCGACGGAGCTCTGCAAATACTTTTGGCGAATAGCCACCTTCAGATGGAATTAAGCCTAAATTCGTAGACAGCTCCGTAAGCGCCTGGATATGGCGGTAAATGTTGTCGACGAAAAATAGGATGTCACGTCCTTCCTCGTCACGGAAGTACTCGGCGGCGGTAGCTGCTGCGGGACCTACCATGCTACGAATTGCAGGCGTGCTGTCCATTTGTCCAAAAAACATCACCGCGTGTTGAAGTACTTCTGTTTCTTTCAGTGTGAGGTACAACTCGTTACCTTCACGTATGCGCTCACCAACACCGCAGTAAATTGAAAGGCTTTTCTCACTGCGAGAAACATTATGAATGAGTTCCATTGTGAGCACTGTTTTACCGACACCTGCACCACCGACAATGCCAATTTTACGTCCTTTAACAAATGGCGTTAAGAAATCAATCACTTTAAGACCAGTTTCAAGTAGCTCCATTTCTTCACTTTGGTTAAAGCTCTTGGTATTCGTTGCCTCATGGATAGGTCGACGATTTTCACCAACAGATTCTCCCTCATCAAGGGGCTCGCCCAGTGCATTGAAGACGCGACCTAGCGTCTTTGGTCCTACCGGAACGGTTACTTTTTTGTGGCTGCGGTATACCTTTTGTCCGCATCTTAGTACCTGACTGTTTGTCAGATTTACACATACTGCTGCATTGTGCTTAAAAAAACTGACTTCAAGAAATACTTCGGGGTGATCCTCCACAATGAGCAGTTCCTTCTCTTCGGGCAGTTCGCCAAGAATCAATACCTCAACCATCAGCCCTCGAAGGACTTGTATGACACCTACCGATTCACCAATTTCTGAGTCGACAGACGTTGGTTCGTGTTTACGAATTTTCATGAGGCACCTCCCGCAACGCGGCGTTTTTTCTTCTTGAGACTGACCATTACTTCACGCATACGACGGTCACTTTCACTCCGTTTTGCCCGGTGAAACTCGAGATTGTATAAACCTAAAAGCTCAGTGGCGCGTTTTTTCGCTACGGCCATCGCATTAAATCGACTAGCGGCCTGCGCTAAACTGGATTCCAAAATGGCTTGGCTAAACGCAAGCGTCATCATAGTTGTTTCCATTTGATCGGCAATTTCATCGAGTGACGGTTCAAAAATAGTGTCTTCCGCTGTCATGGTATCTTCATCGGCTTCGCGGCTCATGTCTTCAATGCTTTGGAGTAAATCGATAGTTTTTATTTCCTGAACGCCTAGGCTTACATATTCTTCATAGTACACAACGGCTTTAGGGTAGGGCATAATTACTTCAATTACGGGACTTACATCAATATAGCTGTCGCTCTCTGGTACAGTAAAGTGGTGGATGTATTCTATACCCCGTTGGGCTAATTGTGTCGCACCATGCGTACCTAGGACAATAAGATCTGTTGTTGCCGCATCGTAGTCTTTAAGCATCGTTTCAATAAGGCGATCATCAATATCGCCACTTAATCCGGCTTCCGCAGATATAATTATGAACACTTTTTTTGTTCGCTCATTATCGGCAGATCGATAGGTGATACGAGTACTTGGGTCGATGCGAATCGCTGTGTAGCGCTTCCATAACAGATTGAAAAACTCTTTAGATAACTCTACTTTATTTTTGACTTTAGCAACTTGGGTACTGGCAATGCTTTCAAAAACCCCAGTAAGATCTTCAACAGTTGTAATTTGCTCCGTATCTTTTTGAATAATATTAGCTCTACGCATGAGCTTTTTCCTTTTCTTTCTTGTCTGCTTTGGCGTCATCGGTTGTATTTGATTGGTCCGGCGATGGAGCATCTTCGGGGTTTTTCTTATCGTCTTCTACTTTTATTTGTTTGCTATATTTTTTGAGTAATTCTTGTTCAATCTTATCGAAATCTTCTTCGCTTTTTGCTTTGTTTTCAAGTTGCTTGGCAGCTTCTTTAAGAGCAGGCATGTCAAAATCTACGCCGCCTTCACCAAGTAATATGGTCTCAAGAATCAGTTGCTGTGCCGCCAAAGAGTGTAATTCTTGCGGTGTTTGCTGCAAAGCATCATAGATTTGTCGCCCAATCTTTAAGTCGATAGTTGCTTCGTGGGATAGGCTTGAGCCAAAGTGTGAGAATTCTTCAGCTTGGTGATATTTAGCTAATTTTTGGAAGAGCGTACCAGAAAGACGCTTTTGGCGACCCGTTTGCGCTTGACCACCGACGCGGGACACGGAGAGTCCTGCGTTAACAGCGGGTCGGATGCCTTGCCGAAACACACCGAGGTCAAAGATAATTTGACCGTCGGTAATTGACATAATGCTCGTTGAAAGATATGCCGTAATATCGTCTTGGGGAGTCACGACAACGGGAAGGGCAGTCAGTGTTTTTCCGTTTTTGAGGAGTTTGCCGGCGCGCTCTAATAATGAAGAATGGGCGTAAAACATGTCACCCGGATAGCTGTCACGACCGG
>DASTAH010000021.1:0-13907 GCA_035712845.1 Saccharimonadales bacterium (SeqCode) | reverse complement strand
GACAGCCATAAATTGTAGTATGTGGTCAGTATTAGCTATACAACGCTATTTTCAGCTTCATCAAAAGTAATTACAAATAGCTTATCGTTTAGTAATCTGGTTGCAATAGTTTCATACAAGACCCTCCAGTTTTAAGTGTTTTCTATTAGTTGTTTTTATTTATATAATTCATCTTATGTGGGATATTAGCGATGCTCTGGAGTTAAAATGGACGGCTTCCGTCGAAGTCATGCTAGCCGAGGGAGTTGATTATCTTTGGCATGATATATTTGTAATTATGGACCAAGCACTTAAAAAACGTGCTCCAGTCTATACCACTAGACGCCACGAGCCAAGACTTACTACAACTTTTGGCGTGGAAGATATGCAATTTGATGATGCCCAACTCCACAGCGTAGACCTGGTTAAAAGGGCGCTCGCTAGCGCCAATGTTCAATGGCTTGAAGTAGCTTGTTTAAAAATTACTCCAAACGAAGAGCTCATGGAAGAAATAGACCAACTCCGAGTTTTTGGTAACTTAGACCAGACGGCTAAGATTTTGCCTATAGTGAAACCAGAAACAGACTAGCACTGTTCCTTAATTCAGTTTCAATAGCACACACTAAGACTCGCCAATGGCACGAGCTGTTAGTGCAGTATTGAAACCAAGAGCCGCTTCACGCGGTTCTTTTGTTATACTACTGCTACCATGCCAGTTAGAGATAGAATTCGCAAAGTCAAGCACTTACAAAATAAGTATTTTATATGTGTACTTGAGAACCCCAAAGACATCGTTAATATTGCTTCAGCTATACGAAATATTTCGGCTTTTGGTGTAGAAAAATTGTATGTCGTTGGCACGAAAGAAATAGTAAAGGATTTTGAAACATCTCGTAACGACAAACACTTAACAAATATGAGTGTCGGTTCCAATAAATGGGTATTTGTTAAAAGATTTGATACTGCTGCTGATTGTATAGCTCATCTTCTAAAAGAACGTTTTACTATTGCGGTAACGTCTTCCCATCTCAAAGGCAAGCAAAATGTAAATCTATATGAAGCGTCATTTACGCAAAAGAGGCTTGCTGTGTGGTTTGGTAATGAATCTAAGGGTATTTCTCAAGAAGTCGCTGAGGCGGCTGATTTGTGTATCCAAATACCGATGGGCGGTATAGTTGAAAGCCTAAACCTCGGCACGAGTACAGGTATAATTCTGAGTTACATAAGCTACCAACGCTTGCGCTATATTTACGAAAATAATAAAGCCTATTTCAAACCCAGGAGTATTGCTGACTTGAAAATGCAGTCGTGGGAAGAATTTATCAAGCCAAATCGATAATAAACGATTTACTGAACAATTCGGTTTCAATATGTACACTAAGCGCATACTAAACGCTATTGTTTAAAGACTGCAGCGAAGGTCTCGTTGTTTGCTATAGTTACAGCATGCATACAGCCGTTATTTTTGGTACCGTTTCAACTGGACTGGCAATTTACAGCGGCTATCCATACATAAAGTCAGTTCTTGATGGCAAAACGCGACCACATCGTTTAGGGTGGCTTGTGTTTACCATAATGAATGGCATGGTGTTCTTTGCACAGTATTTTGCCGGTGGTCGAGAGTCCACGTTAATTTCATTGGCATTCTTTGTGTACAGTCTTGTTATTTTCATACTTTCATTTTCGAAAGGCGATAGTAAAACTTCTCCAGCCGACTGGTATTTATTTACATTTGCTTTAGTCGCCATGGTCACGTGGGCTATAACCAAAAGTAATGACATAGCTATTTGGCTAACCGTTTTCATTGATTTGGCTGCTACGACAATGATTATTCTAAAAGTAAGGGTAAAACCAGATTCAGAAGCACCCTATCCTTGGCTGATTGGTACAATTGCCTATATTTTTAGCTGCCTCACTTTATATCACGTGCCCGTAAGCATATTATACGTTCGCCCTGTGTATGGTCTTGTATGTGATGCGGCGATAGTCGGTTTTATTTATTATTACCGTTCTTTACACAGCCGGCGCAAATTCGGTAATGAACAAAAAGTTAGTGGCTAAAGTAAGCCTTAATAATTTCTCTCAGCGCATAAATTCAACTAAATTTTGTGCCGACTTTTCAGTGCAAGGACATCCAGGCATAAGCATTTTATATGGGGCGCTTTTTTATGCTAATATTCCCGGGTAATAAATAGTATGAGTAATCATAGTTTTTCAGAATAATTTACGACCCAAGCTGACCCGGCTGCAGTGATTGATAGTATTGCGCAAGTATCTAAGTGGTGGGCGAAAGATTTTACCGGCAATGCCTCTAATATTGGCGATACTTTTACCGTCAAATTTAAAGCTGGAGATACATTTACTCTCAAAGTAATTGAAATTATTCCAGATAAAAAAGTGCTGTGGGAAGTCCTTGATGCCTATCAAGGATGGGTGCAAGACCCGAAAGAGTGGGTTGGCACTCGGATAATGTGGAATATTGCGCCTGTTGATGACAATACTGAGGTGCGATTTACGCATGAAGGATTAGTACCGACATTAGAATGCTATGGCACCTGCCAAGCGGCTTGGGAGTACCTCATGAAACAATCCCTTGCCGCACTTCTCAATACTGGTACTGGTCTGCCGGCCTAGCTGCGCAAGTAATGCAAGAATACAAGTGTCTATCAAATCGCTAGGAGATTTGTGCAGCTATGCTTTTGCAAAATTGACGCTAGTTATGAAAAATGCTTTGCGTTATTAAGAATAGAGAGACTAAACTATAACATGCTATGGCAGTAAAAATGTTTATCGCAAGGCATGGTCAGAACAAAGACAACCTGGACGGTATACTAAATGGTCATCGTGACTTACCCTTAACTGATTTAGGAAGGCAGCAAGCTCAAGACTTAGCCGATGGCATAGAAGCTACAGGACTAACCTTTGACGCGGTATACAGCTCACCCTTAGACAGAGCATTTGAAACGGCAAAAATAATTTGTCATACACTTGGGTTAAACGTTGAGCCGGTTGTAATCCCCGAACTGATTGAACGGGATTTTGGGGTTATGACTGGTGTTCCAAGTACAGAAATTGAAGCACGTTGTGCGCCAGACATACTTAAGACCGCCACAATAACCTATTTTCTCAATCCTGAAGGAGCTGAAACTTTTCCTGATTTAATTAGGCGGGGTCATCAAGCCTTGGAGCATGTTTGCTCATTACAGCAATCAGGGAGCGCTTTACTGGTTTGTCATGGCGACATTGGAAAGATGGTGTATGTAGCAGCTACTGGCAAGCCTTGGGAAGAAGTGTTAAGAAACTTCCATTTCGGTAACTGTGACCTTATTGAAGTAAGCACTACTGAGGAGGCGCATAAGATTACCCTGCCTCAACATAACCTGTAAACTGAAACTGTAAAAATCGCCTACCTCCTACTTTTGTATTCTAGTAATTACAACACCACGGGGTGCGCTCGTTTACGTATGCCTAAGTAGTATGCATACCATAAAATGTATGCCATGTATCGTGTGAAAATATATTTCATTTAGCGATATGTGTTCGCCAGTCAAATGGATCGCTGTCGGTATGTAATTCTTTACGCAATCCTTCGCGGTCACGAATAACGATATGTCGGACTTCCCGGCTTATAAGACTTTTACGTTCGAGTCGCTCGAGTTCTCGGTTTGCACTTTCGCGTGAAATATTAATGCTAGCTGCAATGTCGTGCTGCGTAATGCTTGGGAGGACGATATCATTGCCGCGCTGGGTGCCGAAGCGACCCGCCATAAACAGTAGTCGGAAGGCGAGGCGCTCACTCGCATACTTATATTCCAAGTTCTCTAGTCGCTCCGCATATATGGTAAATTGCTGCACAACCTGTTGCAGAATTGCGTAGGAAAGTGCACCATCATTGCGAATCATGTCGTCCAGATCCGCTGTAGATATTCGTTGCACCGTGACGTGATCCAGCGCTCTGGCATACACCGTTTGATGGACAGCCGTATCAGAAGACATCCATCGCAGTGGGAATATTTCGCCGGCTCCGTAGAATATGTGAATGTATTCTTCGCCTTGGTTATTCAGGGAGTACAACTTAACAATGCCTGACATAATCCGAAACACAGAATGGGTGGGGTTCGCCGGGTGGAGTAAGTGTTCACCTTTGACAAAATGAAGCGTGCTCGCTGTTTCAAACAGTGCATCGAGTGTTGCTGTGTGCGCAGTATCAAAAGCGTTCAAAGTCAACCTCCTATATACAGGTATAGTATCATAGCCGTGAAGTGCTTCACATATTTGCGCATTCCTCGGTTATTCTCGGAGCGGAGGAGCGGTGCCCCGGAAGGGTAAGAGGTGTTGATGCCATGAGACAAAATCCCGTAAAAATGCTATAATTACAGGTAAGAACTAACCGTTTTTTAGGAGTCTTTTTGTAATGTCCGGACATTCAAAGTGGTCAACCATCAAGCGTGAAAAAGGGGCCAAAGATGCGGCTCGCGGTGCGCTATTTACGAAACTAGGCAATGCCATTGCTATTGCAGCACGCAGTGGAACTGATCCAGAGATGAATTTTGCGCTGCGCCTTGCAATTGATAAAGCTAAAGCATCAAACATGCCGGCAGCAAACATCCAGCGCAGTATCGACCGTGCAAAGGACAAGGATGCCGCCCAACTCCAAGAAATGTTGTACGAAGGATATGGACCAGGCGGCGTTGCTATTTTAGTTGAAGCGGCTACCGATAACATTAATCGGACCTATCCAGATGTTAAGTTGGCATTCAGCAAGCACGGTGGCAATATAGCTGAAAAGGGAGCGGTGGCATTCCAGTTTGACCATAAGGGCATGATCCGGGTCAATGGTACAGGCGATGACGTGCTTATGGCGGCAATTGATGCCGGTGCTGAAGACGTACAGGATGAAGGCGAAGAGTCGGTTATATACACGGATCCAAAAGAACTTGCGAAAGTTCGTGACGCACTGCGTGACGCCGGCTTAGCAGTGACTGAAGCTGAACTTACCTATGTGCCCAATACGACGATTGAAGTTACCGACCAAGCGACCGCCGGTAAGATTATGCGGCTCATGGATGCGCTCGACGACATTGATGATGTTACCAATACGCACGTCAACTTCGACATTGACGATTCGCTGCTACAATAGCAACGTGTACATAAGACAGTACCTGATTGTTTTTGCCTCACTTTGCCTACTATTGTCATGGGAACGGGGAAATCATCATGCAAGGATCGCACCATGAGAATCCTGGGTATCGATCCTGGAACCGGCATATTGGGCTTTGGCGTCATTGATGTTCTAAAGGGCAAACCGCAGCTCGTAGACGCCGGCGTCATACGGACCCCAGTCAAGGAAGATGATGCGGTGCGTTTACTGACTATATATGAAGAGCTCACAGACATCATTAGTCAAACAAAACCGCAGGAAATGTCAGTCGAAAAACTGTTCTTTGCCCAAAATGTAACGACTGCAATGACCGTCGCGCAAGCCCGTGGCGTCGTGCTTCTCACTGGCATGCAAGCCGGATTAACCATTCATGAATATACGCCACTCCAAATAAAACAAGCCCTCACGGGATATGGGAGGGCTGAGAAAAAACAGATCCAAGAAATGGTCCGCGTTATTTTGGGACTCAAGGCTATCCCCAGACCGGACGATGCAGCCGACGCGTTGGCGGCGGCCATCACGCATTCCATGACGCTGCGCGGTGCATAAGCCGTCGGTGTCTTGTGAGGTACTGATTCATAAAACGACACGTTTCATGTTGCGCCCATAAGATATGAGATAATACTCACTATGATTGCTACTCTTACAGGAACTGTTTCTGAAAAACAAACGGATGTTGTCGTGCTTGACGTACATGGTGTTGGCTATGGCTTGCTCGTTACGACAGAAGATTTTGCCCAATTAGGAGTGGGCGAACAGGCAAAAGTATATGTACATGAGCATATACGAGAGGACGCCCATGATCTCTATGGATTTACGCTTCTTGATACAAAACTCTTATTTGAGCAACTATTAAGTGTAAAAAATGTTGGCCCTAAAGTTGCGCTCGCCGTGCTTGGTATTGGCACAGGTAGCGAAGTTCGATCAGCGATCGCTCATGGTGATGTCAAAAAGCTCCAGACTGCAAAAGGAGTGGGAAAGCGTGCTGCTGAACAAATGGTTGTTGAATTGCGGGATAAAGTTGGGCTTGCCACTGGTGCTGATGCAGAGGGTATTGTGACCCGCGGTGCCGTCAACACGGCTGATGAAGCAGTGCAAGCCTTGCTTGCTCTCGGCTATGCAGACAGTGATGCGCAACGGGCTGTACAAGACATCGATCCCACCTTGCCGACTGAAGAGCGGATACGCCTCGCCTTGAAACGATAAGCATTTTATTGGCATACAGGGTATAATATTACCTAATGATTGATAGAATTGCCGACATGGCAGCAGAGCCGGAAGATCGGCAAGAAGCAGAGCTTGAAAATACGTTACGCCCGAAAGATTTTGCAAATTATATCGGGCAGGAACGGCTCAAACAAAACTTGCAACTTGCAATTACGGCTGCTAAAAAACGGAGTGAACCGCTTGATCACGTGCTGTTATATGGTCCGCCGGGTCTAGGCAAAACGACAATGGCCGCGGTCATTGCCAACGAAATGGGTGCCCAAATTCGCATCACTAGTGGGCCGGCTATAGAGCGGGCTGGTGACCTTGCGAGTCTCCTGACCAATTTAAGTGATGGTGACATTTTGTTTGTAGACGAAATCCACCGCCTTAATCGTACGGTCGAGGAAGTCCTGTATTCCGCTATGGAAGACTTTAAGCTCGACATTATGCTCGGCAAAGGTCCGTCGGCGCGCAGCCTACGACTTGACTTACCGCAGTTCACAATTATTGGCGCAACCACCAGGGCCGGTGCGCTCGCTGCACCGTTACGCGACCGCTTTGGTATGATTCATCGTTTGGAGTTTTATACGCCAGCGGAAATTCAGAAAATCATTGAACGCGCCGCAACAATATTAAATGTCCGCATTGATGGTCCGGCTGCAGGCGAGTTAGCAAAACGGGCCCGCTTAACACCGCGAATCGCTAATCGTTTGTTAAAGCGCGTGCGCGACTATGCGGATGTAAACGGTGACGGCATTATCGACACGCACGTAAGCCGGCAAGCACTTGAACTACTCGAGATTGATAATCTCGGCTTAGATCCGGCCGATCGCATGTTGCTTGAGGCAATTATTGAAAATTACAAAGGCGGCCCCGTAGGCGTAGAGACTCTCGCAGCTCTCACGGCTGAAGAGCGGAGCACGATTGAAGATTTCATCGAACCATACCTTATGCAGATCGGTTTATTAGAGCGTACACCCCGTGGCCGTAAAGTTACGTATAAAACGTATGCGCACCTAGGTAAAAAGCCCGAAAGTAGTACGGACCAGCCAGCATTGCTGTAAGGCGGTGCTATAATGAAACGGTTATGAACCCAGAAAACCAACCACTCCAAAACCAGCCACCACAACCAGCGCAACCAGTTACACCCCCATCTCAGCCTGCTGAACCCGAGCTTCAGGTCAACAATCCGCTCTCATCTATGCAACCTGGTGAACGCAATATAGCGGAGATTACGCGCCATCCGTTTGGTATGTTTGTCACGTATATTTCGGCAGCAGTCCTTTTGTTAATTGCCGCAGTGATCGCATTTGTTGTCGTACCTATGGCGGCACCGAACGACAGTCGTACACAACTCCTCACCTACGCAACCCTTGGCTTTATGGTTTTTGCACTGCTTGTTATCGGATTTGTGTTCGTTGCTAATAAAGTCTATTGGGGCAATCGATGGATTTTAACATCTGATAGTTTAACCCAGGTGCTGCAGTTAAGCCTCTTCGATAAACAAAGCAGTCAACTCAGTCTGGGGAACCTCGAAGACGTGACGGCTGCCCAAGACGGAATCATACCCCACATGCTTAACTTTGGCGTGCTGCGTGTTGAGACGGCAGGTGAGCGGTCTAAATTCGTGTTTAACTATTGTCCAAACCCAAATTACTATGCGCAGCAGATACTCCAGGCCCGCGAAGCGTTTGAACAAGGTCGTCGTGGGGAAGATAATCCTCAACGCTTGTACCGTGAGCAAGGTGCATATGCGCAAGCTGATCCTGGCGTGAACATTAATACGCAGCAATAACCGTAGTAATTCTACTTTATTGGACTTCAATAAATTGCGGTTGGCATATTCCTTTTGCCGCATCCGCTGCACTACACTGTGCAAATGGGTTAGAGCGTGTTTGATCAAATAGTGCTTGTACACTTACGCTATTGTTTTTTAGCTGCACTAACTGATCAACCAATTTTGGATCGATATGCGGGGTAGCAGATGCGGTAACTTTCGCTTTGTTTGCTACTTCGCCCGACTGGCTCGGAGATAAACTTTGTAAACTGTTTATTTGTAAAAATAGATAGCCATACACCAGTATGACAAACAGTAGAAAAAGAAACGGGAAGTATGGTCGAGATTTGCTGGCAATTGCACTAAGCTGCTCAGGCAGGGATTTGATATCGAAAGAAAGTTCTTTACTCATGGTTTTATATACGTATCCAGCGTTATTGAAAATGTTAAATATGTTCGACCATTGGTGTCTGGGGTGATATTGATACTGCTAACTTGTGCCGTTCGTCGATTATTTTCAAGGTTAGAAAGAAACTTATAAAGCATCGGGTATGTGATTTCCGATTGATTGTCGTTAGCAATAGTAATTTCTAACTTATACACTCCTTTAATGTTCGGTACTGGTACTAATTGCGACAGCGAAGCCTTACTAGTTGCTGCGGCGGAAGGCGTTGTGCTGCTAGGTGCTGCTGCAGCGGCGCCGGAAGATGCAGGTAGCGTTTTGGTAGCAGTACCTAATGTACTTTCAGGGAATGATATGCTTTCGATTTTCACTCCATGGTCTCCAGGGGTAACAGATGAACTTGCGGCTATATTGATTATTTCACGAATAACCTCCGCCTGATCTTTGTCTTGAGGTACTATTTGCTTCGTAATATTGTTAAGGTCGCCATAGGTAGCGATATCTTGCTTGTCTTTTAATAAACCTTTTTGTTCGTCACTTAACGTCTGGTATTTCAATTTAGCATTAGCTAATTGGAGCGCTTTTGCGTGGAGTAGTTTGTCTACCTCATAGGCACTTCCTGCCACCCCCACAATTAATAAAATAATCAGGCCAAGAAGAGCAAAATAGGTTCTTTTGGCGGTCATGAAGTACCTTTCTGATTGATGAACAAGTATTGGTTATCCGTGCCAAATAGTGCGCGTATTGTAACCACGCACGGCAATTGCCCCACCTGGGGTTTCTGTACGCAAGTGATGTTGTTGATGTCTGCTTTTGAAAAAACATTATTTGCTGGGTCTGCTAAGTTTATCTGTACTTGCGTTGCAGTAAATTGGTCTTGTGTTTGGACGGTCATATCGATTGCACCCTGGTTCTTGACAAGGGACAGCCCGGTTAGGTAGGCATTTGCTGGCATAACTTTTGCGATATTAGAAAGCAGTTTTGAGAATAAAACCTCGTTTTTGAGGACATCAACTGACAACGTAAAATTGTTTGTAATGTCTTGCACCTGTGCATAGGTAGAGACTTGATTTTCTTTTTTTAAAACATTCGAGGCATGCGTAACCTGATCATTGTAATTGTTTATATCCTGATGAAAATTCAGCCAACCATACGTAGCAATGACACCAACGCCCACCAAAGCAACGATACAAGCCATAATCCAGCGAAAGAGTATAACGTTTGCTAGCCCATAGCGGTACGACTGTTTTACATCCGGAGGTAGCAGATTGATCATTTGGCAAACACTCCATGCGGTGGCACAAGACTTAGGCCGGCAACGGTCGCGTACATAGACTTATCGGCAGCGCCTGGTGGTTGTAAGCCCTTGTAGTTAAAATACTGCCAGGGATCACACGGACGCACGGCTAAGCGCAGTTCGTTCGTGAGGTATTCGCTTAATCCGGGCATGTTAGCCCCACCGCCTAAGGTAATAAGCTGTTTGACGGGGCGTTCAGCGCCGTAGCGTTCATCGTAGTAGCGAATCATACGCCGCAGTTCTTTCACAATTTGGTCGAGCGTTGGCTCCAATGCCTCACGTATTTCCTTTTGGTGTTTACTCACACCCATACCATACTTAGTTTTAATGAGGCCCGCTTCTTCTTGGGTGACTTTGAGCTTATCTTTTATGGAGTTTGTGAACACCATACCGCCGCCCGGCACGGTACCGGTTGCCAGAATTTTTCCGTCAAACACGGCAATATCTGAACTTAACGAACCAAAGTCAATAATAACGGTTGGTACATCACTTTGGGTATCTTGGGTAAAGAGACGACCGGCCGCTGCCATAGTTGGTTCAATGAGTACTGCATCCAGACCAAGAATGTGCATGAGCTCAAGATGTGAGTCGACGATTTTTCGAGGCACTGCAACCGCGAGGACTTCGAACTGTTCCTTCACCTGCCCGAGCTGTTCATAGTCCATATAGAGTTCATCGAGTGCCATGGGGATATATTGTTCGGCTTCCAAGGAGACTGCTTCTTTCAGTTCCTTTGGTTTAAGCAGGGGTAACTGTACGGAGCGGATGAACGTACGATAGGTTGGGATGGCAATTGCTGCCCGACGTGCCGTAATGTCGCCAATAAGGTGATGACGGAACAGTTCAAGCGTGGCCCGCGCAATGATTTCCGGCTGCACGATGACGCCGTTATCAATTGCTGCTTTATCAAAGCTTGCCGTACCGTAGCCAATAACCCGCGGTTGTCGATGTGATTTACCTTTTGTTTCTACGGTTTCATCATCAACTTGCATGACTTTAAGAGAGCCATTGCCAATATCTAGACCAAATAGCGGTTTATTGCGAAAGAAATTTGTTGTTTTGGTAGTGCTGCCCATCTAAGCATTAGCCTTATCCCTGTCACTATACCATATTCGGTAGAGCAGACATACTGAAAAAGTGCTGTTAGTGACGTCGGTAGCCGTGTATGACCCACGTGATGACGCTTTCGCCAGAATTCACTGACGAGCCAAATGTGATCGTGCCATTATTGCTGAGGTTTACGGTCTGACCAAGGAGTGCGCCGATTTGACCACTGTTGCTCATGGTTACCTGTGACCAATAAGCGTAGAGGATAGTATCGGCGGCGCTGACGTTATTGCCCAGACTGATAGTCGTGATGTTACGTGAATTGTATAAATCGGTACCAGTGACACTTGAGCAGTCCGGGGAACAATCTGCCGCACTCCAAAACGTGTATATTTCAAAGCCGGTGTTATTAGAGTTGGGAACAAGTGATGAGTTATTGGACAGGACGACGCCGCTACTGCCATCAACCATGATGTTTGGCACTGTTGTCCCAAGGGTGCTTGAGACGATAAGCTGGGCACTGTTGCTAAGGTTTAAATTACCGGTTATCCATACATTACCCATGACCGTCACATGACAACTGCCGCTGACAGTGACATTCCCCGTTATTTCCAGATTAGCCGGCCAGGTAGCGGTACCGCTACTACAGGAAGCAACCGTGCCAGTTTCGGTCGTTGTCACGGCACTTTTTTGCGCTGCTCGATTATAGGTGGGCAGCGTTTGTGGGGGTGGATTTGAACCTGCTTGTAGACCGGGATTACTCATGCCGGTGCCGCTTGTCTGGTTTGTCGCATCAACTGTGCCATATATATGCGCCACATTACTGATTGAAATTGGTTGCGCGCCCACGCCACTCGCGCAGACTTGCGGATACGTTGAGTCTGGCGGCTGGGGACAAGCTTGGTCAGCTACTTTTACGGTAACCGGGTTGGTGCTGAGTCCAATCTGGGCGCTATTACTCAGGGAAATGGTACCGTTGACAAGCACGTCACCCGCAACAACTTTTGAGTTATTACTCATCGTAAGTCCGCCTTCGCCAGTCACAATGCTATAGTTGCCGCCAGTCACCGCTTGGAGGTCGACGTAGACCGTTAGCTGCTGTCGGGGGAGCGTCGTATTGGCGGGCCAGTACGTTCGACCAGTGACGATCATAGTTTTACTGGTTGAGCTATTGGTGTTCACGGTTATAGCAAAAGTTGTCTTGAGGCTACTATCTGAGTGGAGTGTCATTTCGCCCCCAGTGCCAGTCCACGCATTATTTTGGCTGATTTGCTCAACGCCGTAATCGGCGCCAGCATCAATAGCGAGTTGCGCTTCTGTGCGTAATTGATCCTGTCTGCCGACTTGGTAGCTCGTAAGACTCTCCCTGAGGTAGTATGTCGCAATAAGTATCAAGAACGGTATAGTTATGATCAGTACCAGAAGCAGCATGCCATTTTGATCTGTGCGAAGACGAGTACGGGTAAACATGTTAAAACCTATTCCGTAACGTGACACGTATACTATCGGTCAGCGACAACGGGCTGACCGGCGCGTTACGTTGCATAGTTAAGCTTATATTGACGGAACGAGCTGAAGTCGGGGTGGTAGTTACTGCGGCGTTTTGATCATACAACGTAAACGTCATAGAACTAACATAGGTGGCGAGCAGTTTATCGGGTGGGCAAGAAGTTGATGAGCTACTGCTCGGGCATGTGGTCACCGTGGTATTGCCTACGGCGTTCGGATTTGCCAGCACCCGTTCCATAAGCGTATTGCCATTTTTGTAGTACACCAACTCGTTCATATAGGGACTGCCGGTATCTGGATCAATAATATAGTTCTTCGAGGAATCTTCAGCCGGCACTGGGATGACAATGACAAACGCACTGTTGTTGGTATTCCAGCCACCGGACGGAGCATTAGGGTCGGTAATGGTGTTACTCTGTTCAACACCATTACCAAACCGAATATTTTGAACAGTGGTGCGCAGTAAGTTTTGAGAATTTATTGTCATGTCGGTGAGTTCATTATTGCGGGTAATGGTGACAAAATAATTGGTAATTATGCCGAGAAACACAACGGCGACGATAGATGTTACGCTTATGACGATAGCGAGCTCTACAATCGTAAAGCCATGTTGTTGGCGAACGACAGAAAGATTATTGACCGACACCGAGTTCTCCTATATAGGTCGTGTACGCGTAACTGCTCGTCTCGCCGTTATCAAAGTAACTCACGGTGATATCGATTTGCTTGATACCGCCGGAGGCGGCTGAGATTGTCATACTGCCGCTGCGAGAAGGTGGCAAATCACTCGGCAGTTCGCTCGTAAGACTGTAGGTACCAGCAGTGAGTGAGTTAAATCCCTCATTACGCAGCGCTTCAACCTTTCCTTCGACATATGAATTAGCGAGCATAATATCTCTTCCACGTTGGCTGAGGTGAAGGTAGCCATCGACGAGCGAATTGAGACTCGCAATAACTACTGAAGCAACGGCGATACATACCAATAGTTCAACTAACGTAAAACCGCGCTCATTGCTTTTTATGACGCTCATGCTTATCTCATTATAAAGCAAAACTCCGGGTGTGTACCCGGAGTATGCTTATGCACGTTCTGTCTACTAGTCCAAGTTAGTCTTGGTGTACGTACCAGCGCCGCTTTCAAGTGTCGCGGTCAGCGTATAGGTAGCACAGGTTGTATCATCAGCTTCGCATGATGTACCACCACTGTTCAATGGCGCATATTGGTAGACCTTAGCACCAGCAGTCTGGCTTAGGGTAATACCAGACGTGCTTGCTGATGGGTCGTGCAGGGCACTCTGATCGAGGCTCTTGAGGTTTGTGGTATCCCATGAAGCAGTACTGAGATCTGCAAATGAAGGGTAGTGTCCGTTTGAAGCAAAGTATGCTTCAATCTGCGTTTGTACTGAGTTGATGTCTGTTTCCCGTTTGCTATTCCGTGCTTTTGCTTGGATGCCGCTATAGGTAGTAATGACGAGTGCCGCCAAGATACCAATAACGACGATAACGATGAGAAGTTCTACGATAG